>NZ_DASWYS010000062.1:0-6034 GCF_036404855.1 Roseateles sp. | reverse complement strand
GGCCAAGTCCGGCGCAAAGGCTCCTGCAGCCGACGACGTGCAGGTGCTGCGCATCCGCGCGCGCCGCCGCCTCATCGGCGCGGCCGTGCTGGTAGCGGCTGGCGTGGTGGGCTTCCCGCTGATCTTCGAATCCCAGCCGCGGCCCATCCCCGTGGACCTGCCCATCGACATCCCGCGCAAGGAGACCGCGCCGCCGCTGAGCGTCCCGACACGGGAGCCGCTGGTGCAGGCCGAGCCGGCCTCGACGCCGGAGCCCGTGACGGCCGTGGCCCGTCCGCCGGCAGTCGCCGAGAAGATCATCGATAAGCCGGTTGATAAGCCGGTCGAGAAGGCCGCGGAGAAGGCCGCGGAGAAGCCGGTGGCCGAGAAGCCGCCCGTCAAGGTCGCTGAGAAGCATCCCGAGAAGCCCGCCGACAAGCCCAAGCCCCGCGCCGCCGATGGCGCCCGTGCCCAGGCGCTGCTGGACGGCAAGGAAGCCGCGGCCGCACCGGCCGCAGCGGCCGGCCGCTTCATCGTGCAAGTCGGCGCCTTTGGCGAGAACAAGGCCGCGCAGGACGTGCGCAACAAGGTCGAGAAGCTGGGCCTCAAGACCTATGCGCAGGCTGTGGACACGTCCGACGGCCGCCGGGTGCGCGTGCGCCTGGGCCCGTTCGCCAGCCGCGACGAGGCCGAGCGTGCCGCCGCCAAACTCAAGAGCGCGGGCCTGCCCGGCGCCATCCTGACGCTGTAAGGACGCTGCCGTGGACGTTGCGCTGAGCTGGGTCGACCTCGCGCTGCTCGCGTTGCTGCTGATCTCCATCGGCATCGGTCTGTGGCGCGGCCTCGTGTTCGAGGTCATGTCGCTGGCCGGCTGGGTCGTCGCCTATTTCGCCGCGCCGCCGCTGGCGCCCCTCGTGGTGGACATGCTGCCCGAGGGCAAGTTCGGTCCGGCTGCGGTGCACCTCATCGCGCTGGTGCTGGCCTTCTGTTTCGTGCTGATCGTCTGGAGTCTGGCCACCCGCCTCGTCAAGATGCTGATCCATGCCACGCCGCTGTCAGCGCTGGACCGCCTCGGCGGCGCCGGCTTCGGGGCGCTGCGTGGCGTCTTCATTGCGCTGCTGCTGGTGCTGGTGATCGGCGCGTCGCCGCTGGCCCAGTCCACCACCTGGCAGGCCTCGCGCGCCGCGCCGGTGCTGACCGGCGTGCTGCACGACGTCGCGCCGCTGCTGCCCGAACCCATCGCCCGTTTTATTTCCCGCTCGATGACCCCATCTGAGGCGGAATCGACCGAATAAGGACCTCTGCCATGTGCGGCATCGTCGGCACCCTCGCTGCCTCCCCCGTCAACCAGATGCTCTATGACGCGCTGCTGCTGCTGCAGCACCGCGGCCAGGATGCGGCCGGCATCGTCACGATGCAAGGCCACAAGTGCTTCATGCACAAGGCTCGCGGCATGGTGCGCGACGTCTTCCGCACCCGCAACATGCGCGCATTGCCCGGCAACATCGGCCTGGGCCAGGTGCGCTATCCAACGGCTGGCAACGCCTACAGCGAGGAAGAGGCCCAGCCCTTCTACGTGAACGCCCCGTTCGGCATCGTCCTTGTGCACAACGGCAACCTGACCAACGCCCACGCGCTGAAGGACGAGCTGTTCGCCATCGATCGCCGCCACATCAACACCGAGAGCGACACCGAGGTGCTGATCAACGTGCTGGCGCACGAGCTGGAGATGGCCGCGCGTGACCTGCCGCTGACCCCCAAGGAAATCTTCTCCGCCGTGCGCGCAGTGCAAAAGCGCATCAAGGGCAGCTACGCCGTCATCGCGCTGATCGCCGGCTACGGCCTGCTGGCCTTCCGCGACCCCTTCGGCATCCGTCCGCTGTGCTTCGGCCGCTCGGGCAACGGCGACTTCATGGTGGCCAGCGAAAGTGTCGCCCTCGAAGGCACCGGCCACCAGCTGGAGCGCGATGTAGCGCCCGGCGAGGCCCTGTTCATCGACATGTCCGGGCAGCTCTACACCGAGCAGTGCAATGACAACCCTGCGCTCAATCCCTGCATGTTCGAGTTCGTCTATCTGGCGCGCCCGGACTCGGTGATGGATGGCATCTCGGTCTACCAAGCGCGGCTCAACATGGGGGAGACGCTGGCGCAACGTGTCATCTCGACGATGCCGCCCAACGAGATCGACGTCGTCATCCCAATCCCCGAGAGCAGCCGCCCGTCGGCCATGCAGTTGGCTCACCGCATTGGCAAGCCCTACCGCGAGGGGTTCGTGAAGAACCGCTATGTGGGCCGCACCTTCATCATGCCGGGGCAGGGCGCGCGCAAGAAGAGCGTGCGCCAGAAGCTCAACGCCATCGGACTGGAGTTCAAGAACCGCAACGTGCTGCTGGTGGACGACTCCATCGTGCGCGGCACGACGTCCAAGGAGATCGTGCAGATGGCGCGCGACGCAGGCGCCCGCAAGGTCTACCTGGCATCGGCCGCGCCGCCAGTGCGCTTTCCCAACGTCTACGGCATCGACATGCCGACGCAGGAGGAGCTGATCGCCCACGGCCGCACCATCGAGGAAATCCGCCAGTACATCGGTGCCGATGCGCTGATTTACCAGGATGTGGATGCGATGAAGCGTGTCGTTGCCGCGCTGCACCCGGGGCTGGCTGGCTTCGAGGCGAGCTGTTTTGATGGCCACTACGTGACGGGGGATGTCAGCCTCGAGGACTTCGCCGCCATGCGCGAGCAGCGCACCAGCCAGGCGGGCGAAGAGGATGCAGACGCACGCAGCCGTCTGGCGCTGCAAAGCGCCGGCGAGCTGTGAAAGGCCTGAACGCATGAGCGACAACGTCCATCGTCCCCTCCCAGAAGGCCTGCGGCCCGAGACCCTGGCCGTGCGCACCGCGCTGGCACCCAGCCAGTATGGCGAGAACTCCGAGGCCCTGTTCCTGACGACGGCCTATGTGCAGGCGGACGCCGAGACTTCCGCGCGCAAGTTCTCCAACTCGGAAGACTTCACCTACTCGCGCACGAGCAATCCGACCGTGCGCAGCCTGGAGGCCCGCCTGGCCGCCATGGAAGGCACCGAGGCCGCCATCGCGACCTCCACCGGCATGAGTGCCATCCTGCTGCTGGGCATGGGCGTGCTGAAAGCTGGCGACCATGTCGTCTGCTCACGTTCGGTGTTCGGCTCGACGATCAACCTGTTTGCCAAGGAGTTCGGCAAGTTCGGCGTCGAGACCACCTTCGTTTCGCAGACCGACCTGGCCGAATGGCGTGCGGCCATCAAGCCGACGACCAAGCTCCTGTTCGCCGAGACGCCCACCAACCCGCTGACCGAGATCTGTGACGTCCGCGCGCTGGCCGAACTGGCCCGCGGTGCCGGCGCCATTCTGGCGGTCGACAACACCTACTCGACGCCGGCCCTGCAGCGTCCCGCCGAGATGGGGGCCGACATCGTGATGCACTCGGCCACCAAGTACATGGACGGCCAGGGTCGCGTGATGGCAGGCGCGCTGTGCGGCCCCAACCGCTTGATTCGCGATGTCTTCGGCCCAGTGCTGCGTACGGTGGGCATGACGCTGGCGCCGTTCAACGCCTGGGTCGTGCTGAAGGGGCTGGAAACCTTGTCGCTGCGCATGAAGGCGCAGAGCGAACAGGCGCTGGCCGTCGCGCGCTGGCTGGAGGCGCGGCCCGAGGTTGCGCGCGTGCATTACCCTGGGCTGGCTTCCCATCCGCAGCATGCACTGGCCATGCGCCAGCAGAGCGGGCAGGGTGGAGCGGTCGTGTCCTTCGATGTGAAGGGTGACACCCCGGAGGCTGCGCGCGCCGCGGCCTTCCACGTCATCGACAGCACGCGCGTCGTCTCCATCGCCACCAACCTGGGCGACACCAAGACCATCATCACCCACCCCGCGACGACCTCGCACGGCCGCCTCACCGAGGCGCAGCGCCAGGCCGCGGGCATCGGCCAGGGCCTGATCCGCCTGGCCGTCGGCTTGGAGCATGTCGACGACATTTGCGACGACCTGCTGCGCGGCCTTTCCACTTTGACGACCCGATGACTTCCACTTTCGACAAGGTCCGCACGCGCATCGCGCCGTCGCCGACCGGCTTTCTGCATCTGGGCACGGCCCGCACCGCGCTGTACTCCTGGGCCTATGCGCGCCACCATGGCGGCGAGTTCGTGCTGCGCATCGAGGACACCGACGTCGCCCGTTCCACGCAGGATTCGGTGGACCAGATCATCGCGGCGATGAACTGGCTGGGCCTCTCCTATGACGAGGGCCCGATTTACCAGATGCAGCGCCTGGAGCGTTACCAGGCCGTCATCGAGCAGTTGATCGCCGAGGGCAAGGCTTACCGCTGCTACGCGACGCCGGAAGAGCTGGACGCAATGCGCGAGGCGCAGCGCGCCCGCGGCGAAAAGACGCTGTACGACCGCCGCTGGCGCCCGGAGCCCGGCAAGACGCTGCCGGCGCCGCCCGAGGGTGTGAAGCCCGTTGTGCGCTTCGCCAACCCCGTCGAGGGCGATGTCACCTGGGACGACCTGGTCAAGGGCCAGATCACCATCAACAACCGCGAGATCGATGACCTCATCATCGCCCGCACCGATGGCGTGCCGACCTACAACTTCGCTGTCGTCGTCGACGACTGGGACATGCGCATCAGCCATGTGTTTCGCGGCGACGAGCACGTCAACAACACGCCCTGGCAGATCAACATCTTCAACGCGCTGGGCGCGCCGCTGCCTTCCTTTGGTCACCTGCCCATCATCCTGGGCGACGACGGCCTGAAGCTGTCCAAGCGCCGTGGCGCCGTCAGCGTGATGGACTATGCCGCCAACGGCTATCTGCCCGAGGGCATGCTGAACTACCTGGCGCGCCTGGGCTGGAGCCATGGTGACGATGAACTGTTCAGCGCGGCGCAGATGGTGTCCTGGTTCGATGGCTCCCACCTGTCCAGGAGCCCGGCGCAGTGGGACCCGGCCAAGCTGGACTGGGTCAACAGTCACTATGTGAAGCAGATCGACGAAGGTCGGCTGGCCGAGCTTGTCGTGGCGCAACTGGCCGCCAAGGGCGTTGCCGTGACCGTCAACCAGATCCAGCCTAAGGTCGGCCTGTTCAAGGACCGCTGCGCCACTGTCGCTGCGCTGGCTGACTGGCTTTCGATGTACTTCGCGCCCGTCGCGCCGACGGCCGAGGACCTCGCAGCGCATGTCACCGACGCCGTTCGTCCGGCCCTGACTCAGCTCTCGGAGCGGCTGGCCGGCCTGGTCGAGTGGAACAAGGCAGGCATCCAACAGGCGTTGAAGGAAACTCTCGCCGCCGCCGGTCTCAAGATGCCGCAACTGGCCATTCCGGTGCGGGTTCTGGTGTGCGGTCGCGCCCAGACGCCGAGCCTGGACGCCGTGCTGGAGCACTTCGACAAGAAAAAAGTCCTCGAACGCTTGCAAGCAGTCTGATTTTCGTCATATACTCTTGGTCTCGCTTGAACAGCGCTGTTAACGAAGAGATCGCTTGCGATGGATTCGAAAACACGGGGGTATAGCTCAGCTGGGAGAGCGCTTGCATGGCATGCAAGAGGTCAGCGGTTCGATCCCGCTTACCTCCACCAGAATCCTCATAAGATTCTGGGTGGCGCGCGGTTCAAGTCGCGAAGGTTTAGTCCCCTTCGTCTAGAGGCCTAGGACACCACCCTTTCACGGTGATTACAGGGGTTCGAATCCCCTAGGGGACGCCAAGTTTGATGAGCTTGGATATTGTCGAAAGACGGTATCGAATTCATCCCACGCGGAGTGGTAGTTCAGTTGGTTAGAATACCGGCCTGTCACGCCGGGGGTCGCGGGTTCGAGCCCCGTCCACTCCGCCAAGGATTCCATCGGGTCCGCCCGATAAACGAACGGCCAATTTATTGGCCGTTTCTTTTTGCGACCGGTTTGCGCCGGGGGTATAGCTCAGCTGGGAGAGCGCTTGCATGGCATGCAAGAGGTCAGCGGTTCGATCCCGCTTACCTCCACCAGAATCCTCATAAGATTCTGGGTGGCGCGCGGTTCAAGTCG
>NZ_DASWYS010000061.1:0-2090 GCF_036404855.1 Roseateles sp. | reverse complement strand
TCAGCGAGGCGGACAGCAGCGAGAGGATCACAGCCGAAAAGGCCACGGTAAGGTTATCGCTGACCTGATCGAGTTGTCCGCCGGACAATCCCTTGAGCGCCGGGCCCATGGGAATCATTGTGGCCACAAGTCCGAGCATCGGCGTGATGCGGGTGACGATGCGCGGAACCTCAAGGCGTTTGAATGCCAGCGTTTCCAGTTCGACCGAGCTCATCTGCGGCGCCTGGCGCCAGCTATGCAACAAGTCGAAGCCGCGTGCGTCACCCAGGCGGCGCTGTCGCGACTGCCAGAGAAAACCGCCTACCGCGTGGAAGGAATAGAGAAACATCAGGATGACTGCCAGGAGCACGGGGAGCATGAACAGTTGGCTGGCGCTGTAAAGTGCCGATTCGATGATGTATTGCATGGGGTCTCCTAAGGTCATGCATGGGCCGGCCGGCGCCGGGCCTGTTGGTGAACTCCGACCAGCAGGGCCAGTGCTACTAGCAATATCGTCACCAATGGCAACCAATCGAAGGGCTGCGGCTTGGCCTGCTGCTTTTCCAGTTTCTGGCCTTGCACCTGTTCCATTGGTGCGGCGCCGCTAGGCTCGCTGGGCTGTGTCTCGGCGGCATTGTCGAGTGGCGTAGCGAGGCCGAAACCACTGGCGGCCTGCCCGACGTATTCGCTGAACTTGGCGTTGTCGCTGACCACGTCATGCTGCTCGGCCAGCTTCTGCCAGCGTTGCGCCAGCTGCTGCAGGGTCTGGGCGTCGGTGTCCCAGTACTCCTTGCGTGCGGCTTCCAGCAGCCGTTCGATCAGTTGCGCCTGGGCTTGTGGATGGTGCTGCTCGAACCATTCGTTGATGTCCAGATCGAGCTTGTCATCAACGTAGACGGCCTTGAACTCGTCCCACTGGTCGCTGCGCACGGTCTCCGGCGCAGTGACCTGCCATCCCCAGAGGTTGTTGGCAGTGCCCAGCACCTCCAGCGCACCGCTGTAGCCTTCGGCCTGAATCGATTTGACCCAGCCAGGATGGAAGTAGCGGGCACGCAGATCGCGAGCGAGAAAGCCAGCGGCGGTTTCGCTGCGTGGGTTGTCGGCGTCGCGCAGGTTGGTGACGTACAGCTCCGGCGACTGGCCATCCAGATGGCGCACGGCCAGGCCCAGGCCGCCCAGGTACTGGAAGGGATCATCGGTGGTTAGCATGCCGTAGAGGTTGGAGGAGCGCGACAGCACCGCGCCCTGCACGCCGCGCAACTGCTCGGCATAGAGGTTCACCGTGGCTTTCTCGCCCCAACGCTCGCTGTCCGGGCCGTAGGCGAACTGCATCTGGTTCAGGTACAGCTCGGCCAGTTTTTCCTCGCCGGCGGCGCGGTCCTGGCCACCGTCGGCGGCTTCACCGAAGCTGTCGCTGGCCAGCGTGGCGTCCTCCAGGCCGGTGCTGTAGGCGCCGGATTCGGAGGAGAAGATCCGCGTGCGCGCAGCCAGCGAGGCTTCTGCGGCGGGCAATCCGCGTTGCAGCAGCGCCTGCTCGATGCGCCGGCTGTTGGCGGCAATGACGTTGCCCGGCTCGTCCAGCGTGCTGGCCTGGTCGGCGGCCTGGGCGAGCCAGTGCATGACGTTGGGGAACTGGTCGCGGTACAGGCCGGTGGCGGAGATCACCGCGTCGATGCGCGGACGACCGAGCTCGGCAGCCGGAATTGCCTCGATGCCGATCACTCGTCCGGCAGCATCCCACTGCGGCTTGAAGCCCATCACCGCCAGCACCTGGGCTTCGAGCATGCCGAAGTGGCGCATGGTTTCCACCGACCAGAAAGTGAAGGCCAGCTTGCTCGGATAGTCGCCGTGCAGCTCGCGATGCTGCTCGATCAGCCGCTCCGCGGCGAGCTTGCCGGCTTCCCAGGCTTCGCGGGTGGGAATGCGCGAGGGATCGAATCCGTACAGGTTGCGCCCGGTGGGCAGGCTCTCGGGATTCTTGATCGGATCGCCACCGTAGGAGCTGGGCACGTGGCGGCCCTGCAGCGCCGTGAAATAGCCTTTCAGCTCACTGTCGCTGCCCAGTTTCTGCCAGTAGTTGCGCCCGCGCTCCAGTAGTTCGCCGACGGCCG
>NZ_DASWYS010000060.1:0-14097 GCF_036404855.1 Roseateles sp. | reverse complement strand
TGGCCGCCATCGCACCAGGGCTGGCAGCGCAGGATGCGATGCACGGTCAGATAGCTGCCGGCCAGCGCACCATGCCGTTCCAGTGCGGCCAGCGAGTAGCGCGAGCAGGTCGGTTCGAAGCGACAGGCGTTGCCCAGCCAGGGGCTGAGCATGAGCCGGTAGCCGCGCACGATGGCCATCAGCACGCGGGCGGGCCAGCTCGGCGTCATGTGGGATTCGTCGCCGTTTTGGGCGACGGCGGCGACTTCATGGCGCGGTCCAGCAGCTGCGCCAGTTCGGCGCGCGCCGCGGCGCGCAGCGCATCGGACGCGGCGCTGGGGAATTTCTGGCGATCGAAGGGTGAGCGCAAGCGGACGACCCACAATCCCGGCGGCATGCTGGGGCGTTCCGCAAATGCGGCGCGGATCTGGCGCTTCAAGAGCTGGCGCGTCACGGAGCGCTTGGCATGCCGCTTGGGAACGACGATGCCCACCCAGCAGCCTTCGGCTTGCACGGAAGGCGCGAGAGGTGGGTCGTGTTCCACAAGTTTGTGGGCAGGCTGTGCGTCGCCTGTTGATAACTCGGCTGGAGCTGTGCGTAACTTCGCAGCGTGCCAAGCGCTGGGCGCGGGGCTGGCCGGAAGGTGGTGCAGCGCGAAATGCGCGCTGCGCGCCCGGCTCTGGTGGCCGAGCACGCGCTCGAAGTCCACCGGGCGTTGCAGCTTGCCGATCATCGGGTGCCCGAAGGCTGACGACGCGTGAGGGCGCCGTCGTGCGGCTTGGGCTTAGACGGCCAGGCGCTTGCGGCCCTTGGCGCGGCGGGCGGCAATGACGGCACGGCCGCCACGCGTCTTCATGCGCACGAGGAAGCCGTGGGTACGGGCGCGGCGGGTCTTGGAGGCTTGGTAGGTACGCTTCATGGGGAACCTCTTTTGAGGGTTTGTGCGGGCCGGGCACAGCGGTTGGCACCCAGCAAGACAACCGGCGCCGTCTGAGACGACCCCGGCGAAAAAAGCGCACAGCGAACCAGTCGCGATGCGCGAAAACCCGTGATTACAGCAGATGCCGCAGGCGCGGTCAATAAGTCGCCGGAGGGCGGGCCGGGTTTGCCAGGGATTGACCCCCTTCGAAATTCTGTGGATAACCCGTCTTTCGGTGGCCCTGGGTCCGTACAATCCGGCCGCTCGAAAAGAAGTTTTCCACAATGAGCGAAGAAGAACACGGGGTGGACGGGGTGCAGGCATTGAAGGCAGGCGCAGAGGTCACCGATTCGGCGGACTGGGCAGCGGAGCTCTGGCGGCGCGGCTGCGAGCGTCTGGCGGCCGAATTGCCGGAGCAGCAGTTCAACACCTGGATCCGCCCGCTGCCGCCCGCCACGATGGTGGGCGATGACGCGGCTGGCGCGCTGGTGGCGACGCTGAAAGTGCCCAACCATTTCAAGCGGGACTGGATCCGCCGCCAGTACGCCGCCCGCATCGAGGCCATCCTGACCGAACTTGCCGGCCGGCCGACGCGGCTGGAGCTGGCCCTGGCCGCGCGCGAGCCGGGCGGCATGTCCGCCCCCGTCGCCGGCCAGCCCACGGGCGCGGCGATGGTGCCCCAGCAGGCGAGCCTGCCAATCGAGGTGGGTGGGGCCCTCAAGCCTGCCGCAGCGCCGACGACCAGCGCCATCGTGCTGCCGTCGCAGGCGCCGGCTTCGGCCAAGCATCGCATCAACCCGCAGCTGACATTCGACACGCTGGTGCCCGGCCGGGCCAACCAGATGGCCCGGACCGCTGCCCTGCACGTGGCCGGCGCGCCCGGCATCACCTACAACCCCCTGTTCATCTACGGCGGCGTGGGCCTGGGCAAGACCCACTTGATCCACGCCGTCGGCAACGCGCTCTTGAAGGATCGGCCGGACGCCCGCGTGCTCTACCTGCATGCCGAGCAGTTCATTTCCGACGTCGTCAAGAACTACCAGCGCAAGACCTTCGATGAGTTGAAGGCCAAATACCACTCGCTGGACCTGCTGCTTATCGACGACGTGCAGTTCTTCGCAGGCAAGGATCGCACGCAGGAAGAGTTCTTCAATGCCTTCGAGGCCCTGCTGGCCAAGAAGGCGCACATCATCATGACGTCCGACACCTACCCCAAGGGGCTGGTGGATATCGACGAGCGGCTGACCAGCCGCTTCGACGCGGGCCTCACGGTGGCCATCGAGCCGCCTGAGCTCGAGATGCGCGTCGCGATCCTGATCAAGAAGGCCGAGGCCGAAGGCACGCCGATGCCCGAGGACGTCGCCTTCTTCGTCGCCAAGAACGTGCGCGCCAACGTGCGTGAGCTAGAAGGCGCGCTGCGCAAGGTGCTGGCCTACGCCAAGTTCTCGCACAAGGAGATCAGCATCACGCTGGCCCGCGAGGCGCTGAAGGACCTGCTGTCCATCCAGAACCGCCAGATCGGTGTGGAGAACATCCAGAAGACGGTGGCCGACTTCTACAAGATCAAGGTGGCCGACATGTACTCCAAGAAGCGCCCGGCCAGCATTGCCCGGCCGCGCCAGATCGCGATGTACTTGGCCAAGGAGCTGACACAGAAGAGCCTGCCCGAGATCGGCGAGCTGTTCGGAGGGCGCGACCATACGACCGTGCTGCATGCCGTCCGCAAGATCGGCGGCGAGCGCCAGAAGAACACCGAACTGAACCAGCAGCTGCACGTGCTGGAGCAAACGCTGAAGGGCTGACGCCGGTCGGGGCGACCCCGGGTTGACCCGGGGCCTCGACCAAGCCCATGCCCCGGGGCGGCGTACCCATTCCGGGCGACAATCGCAGCTTCACGCGCGCGCGCGTTTTCTGGGTGTGCCCCAGTCGAAAAAACTCTCCCTCCAAGAGGCCTCCATGATCGTTTTGAAAGCTCCCCAGGATCAGGTGCTCGGCGCGCTGCAGGCGGTGTCCGGCATCGTCGAGCGGCGCCACACGCTGCCCATTCTGGCCAACGTGCTGATTCGCAAGACCGGCAACCAGGTGGAGCTCACGACCAGCGACCTCGAGATCCAGGTGCGCACCACCGTTCAGTTCGACGGCGACGCCGGCAACCTGTCCACCACCGTGGGCGCCCGCAAGCTCATCGACATCCTGCGCTCCATGCCCAGCGATCAGACGGTCAGTCTGACGAGCAATCAGAACAAGATGACGCTGCAGGGCGGCAAGAGCCGCTTCACGCTGCAGACGCTGCCGGCCGATGACTTCCCGCTGGTCCAGGAGGCTGCCGACTTCGGCCCCGCCTTCAGCGTGCCGCAGAAGGCGCTCAAGGGCCTGATCAATCAGGTGCACTTTGCGATGGCGGTGCATGACATCCGCTACTACCTGAATGGCATCCTGTTTGTCGCCGAAGGCAAGAACCTGACGCTGGTCGCCACCGACGGCCACCGCCTGGCGCTCGCCCAGGCCGAGCTGGATACCGACATTCCCAAGCAGGAAGTCATCCTGCCGCGCAAGACGGTTCTGGAACTGCAGCGCCTGTTGAAGGACGGCAAGGGCGACGACGAAAACGCGCCCATCGAGATGCGCTTTGCCGGCAACCAGGCCAAGTTCAGCTTCAGCGGCATGGAGTTCGTCACCAAGCTGGTCGAGGGCAAGTTCCCGGACTACAACCGCGTCATCCCCAAGAACCACAAGTTCCGCCTGACGCTGGGCCGCGCGCCGCTGCTCTCCAGCCTGCAGCGCGCTGCCATCCTGACCAGTGAGAAGTTCAAGGCCGTGCGCCTGACCTTCGAGCCGGGCCTGCTGTCCATCGCGTCCAGCAATGCCGAGCAGGAAGAGGCCAAGGAAGAGATCGAGATCGACTACGGCGGCGACAAGATCGAAACCGGCTTCAACGTGACCTACCTGATGGATGCCCTCGGCAACATGAGCCAGGACATGGTCTGCATCGACCTCAACGACAGCGCGTCAAGTGCGCTGCTCACCATTCCGGACACCACCGGCTTCAAGTACGTCGTCATGCCGATGCGAATCTGACCCCAGCGATCGCAGTGCCTAGCAGGCGGGCCCGCGTGGCCCGCCTTGCTGTTTCAAGAGTTTCCTGAAAGTCCCCGATGAGCGACAACGCCACCCCCGAAAACACCCCGGCACCGGCTCCCGCGCCTGCCGCCTACGACGCCAGCTCCATCCAGATCCTGGAAGGCCTGGAGGCGGTGCGCAAGCGCCCGGGCATGTACATCGGCGACACGTCGGACGGCACGGGCCTGCACCACCTCGTCTTCGAAGTCGTCGACAACTCCATCGACGAGGCGCTGGCCGGCCACTGCGACGACATCGTCGTCACCATCCACACCGACAACTCCATCTCCGTCATCGACAACGGCCGTGGCATCCCCACCGGCGTCAAGATGGACGACAAGCACGAGCCCAAGCGCTCAGCCGCCGAGATCGCGCTGACCGAGCTGCACGCCGGCGGCAAGTTCAACCAGAACTCCTACAAGGTTTCCGGCGGTTTGCACGGCGTGGGTGTGAGCTGCGTGAACGGCCTGTCCAAGTTTCTGCGCCTGACGGTGCGCCAGGGCGGCAAGGTGCACTTCCTCGAATTCGCCAAGGGCATCCCGCAGGACCGCGAGATCGTCATGATCGACGGCGTCGAGACCAGCCCGATGAAGATCATCGGCGAGACCGACAAGCGCGGCACCGAAGTCCACTTCCTGCCGGACACGGAAATCTTCCAGCAGAACAACGACTACCACTACGACATCCTCGCCAAGCGCCTGCGCGAGCTCTCCTTCCTGAACAACGGCGTCAAGATCCGCCTGATCGACGAGCGCAACAACAAGGAAGACAACTTCGCGTACGCCGGTGGCGTGAAGGGCTTCGTCGAGTTCATCAACAAGGGCAAGACGACGCTGCACCCCAACATCTTCCACGCCGTGGGGGAGAAGCAGTCGGACCAGGGCACCACCGTCGGCGTCGAAGTGGCCATGCAGTGGAACGACGGCTTCAACGAGAACGTCCTCTGCTTCACCAACAACATCCCTCAGCGTGACGGTGGCACCCACCTCACGGGCCTGCGCGCCGCGATGACCCGCGTCATCAACAAGTACATCGAGGACAACGAGCTGGCCAAGAAGGCCAAGGTCGAGGTCGCCGGTGACGACATGCGCGAAGGCCTGGCCTGCGTCGTCAGCGTGAAGGTGCCCGAGCCCAAGTTCAGCTCGCAGACCAAGGACAAGCTCGTCAGCTCCGAAGTGCGGGGTCCGGTGGAAGACATCGTCTCCCGCCTGCTGACCGACTATTTGCTCGAGAACCCCAACGACGCCAAGATCATCTGCGGCAAGATCCTCGACGCCGCCCGCGCCCGCGAGGCGGCGCGCAAGGCTCGCGAGATGACGCGTCGCAAGGGCGTGCTCGACGGCCTGGGCTTGCCCGGCAAGCTGGCAGACTGCCAGGAAAAGGATCCGTCGCTGTGCGAGATCTACATCGTGGAGGGCGACTCCGCCGGTGGCTCCGCCAAGCAGGGCCGTGACCGGAAGTTCCAGGCCATCCTGCCGCTGCGCGGCAAGATCCTGAACGTCGAGAAGGCCCGCTACGAGAAGCTGCTGACCAGCAATGAAATCCTGACGCTGATCACGGCCCTGGGCACCGGTATCGGCCGCGGCGCTGGCGGCGACGACTTCAACCCCGACAAGCTCCGCTACCACCGCATCATCATCATGACCGACGCGGACGTGGACGGTGCACACATCCGCACGCTGCTGCTGACCTTCTTCTACCGCCAGATGCCCGAGCTGGTGGAGCGCGGTCACATCTACATCGCGCAGCCGCCGCTGTACAAGGTCAAGGTCGGCAAGCACGAGCAATACCTCAAGGACGGCCACGAGTTCGACGCCTTCTTGCTCAAGGTCGCGCTGCAGGACGCGCACCTAGACACCGGCACCGGGACCACGCTGACTGGCGACGCGCTGGACGCGCTGGCCCGGAAGTACGTCACCGCACAGAGCGTCATCGAGCGTCTGTCCAACTGGATGGACGGTGAGGCGCTGCACGTGCTGGCCAATGGCCTGTCCCTCAACCTCGACGCCCGTGACGATGCCGAAGGCAGTGCCGGCGCGCTGAAGGCGGCCCTGCACAACGCCGAGGTCACGGTCGAGACCGACCCGCGCACCGACAAGTTCTTCCTGAAGATCGCCCGCACCCACCACGGCAACGTGCGCGCCAGCGTCATCCACGCCGACTTCGTGCACGGGGCCGACTACGAAGTCCTGGCTGACGCCGGCCAGAGCTTCCAGGGTCTCATCAAGCCCGGCGCTGTCGTGCGCAAGGGCGAAGGCGAGAAGGCCAAGGAATCCAAGGTCGATGACTTCCGCGCCGCCATGGCCTGGCTCATGACGCAGGCCGAAGGCAGCGTTGGCCGCCAGCGCTACAAGGGTCTGGGCGAGATGAACCCGGAGCAGCTGTGGGAAACGACGATGGACCCCACCGTCCGTCGACTGTTGAAAGTGCAGATCGACGACGCCATCGAAGCGGACAAGGTCTTCACGATGCTCATGGGCGACGAAGTGGAACCGCGGCGCGATTTCATCGAGACCAACGCGCTGCGCGCCGGGAACATCGACGTTTGATGGTCGTGTTGAGCCAGGCATAAGACGAGAAATTGCGGGCCATAAGATGCGAAATCCGGAGGTTCGGCAGCCTCCGGTTCCCTGGTAGTCCAGTACGAGCCGGGCGTTCGGGCTTGGCGGCAGAGCCACCTGGGGAGTGACGAACATCATCCAGACCGGCTCAATCCGGTTGTTCAGTGCTTACTGATCGGCCTGGTGCGCTTCTCTGCGTCTGAAAGTGGATGAGCGTTGCCGCTATCGTCCCGCCCGAAGATCGAGACCGTCCAGTGCCTCTAGCGTTTGAACCACTGACTCCACCAGGTCTGCATCGAAGTCGTCCCGATTGGCCTCTTCGTGAGTTCCCTTGTTGAGATACGTCCACACCAAGTTGGCCCCGGGGATGCCGAGGATTCGACCGAAGGTAGCCACCAGAGCAGGCTTGTTGGCGTGGTTGAAGGTGGTAGCGTCATTCAGCCGTTTGTAGAGCGCTTCGCTGAGGTTGCGCAGGCTTGGTTCGGCACCGACGCCCGCGAGCTGCAGGTTCAGCACACCTAGGTCGTGACTGGCGAGCCAGCGCCACACCTTTTCGGACAGCATCTCAAGGCCCTGTCGGCATGACGCCAGCGCTTCCCGGTTGTCCAGTGCATCCTTGGACGCCCGGGCTGGCTATTCGGCCTTCACGAGGACCATCTTGGCTGGCCGACAAGCGGCGGGTTGTGGCTTGCTGACACGCCGGAGAACCGCCGGGAGACGGCAATCATCGTCGAGTGTGGCAACGAGATCGCGGGCGCTGGTAGTCACTGGCTCGAAGAGCGAGACAACTGGGGCGACCAAGGCGGATTGGCGGCGCTAGGGGTGAACGTGAATCACTGATGAGCGTTGCGACCTGATGCATTAGCAGCCGGTCAATCGGGTTGGCCGGACGCGAATCGCCAAGCAGCGCTTCCTAGACGCTCGAAGGCTGGTGTGAAGCAACCGGGCTTGTGCACCTTCGCAAGCACCCACCGGATCTCCAGCTTCTGCACCGAACCGTAGGCCGAGCAAGCCCTAGCTACTTAGCCTTGTATCGCTTCATGTGCTCGTGAGTGGCCAGGTAGACGTTGCCCCGTGACCTCGATAGAGCGACGTAAAGCTTGTTTAGAGTCTGCGCGTGCGTATTTCGGACCAACGTGACCGCCGATTTCGGCATCGTGACCGGTCATTTCGGCCATCGTGACCGGACCTCGATTTCGGCTCATCGTGACCGACCGTTTCGGCATCGTGACCGACCGTTTCGGCGATCGTGACCGCCGTGACGGCGCCTCCTGAGGACGGCGCCGGCCTCTCCGGCAGTGCTGCGTAGAGAACGCAACCCGGGCCTCCTACCCTCGATGGTTTTTGCCTTCGAGCCGCGGATGCCCAAGCAACAACTCTCTCTACGCATGATCAAAGATCTCCTTCGCCTGAAGTGGCAAGGCGACCTCTCGCACGAGCAGATCGCCGCCGCTTTGAAGGTCTCCAAGGGCGCCGTCTCCAAGTACGCCGGCCTGGCCACTGCGGCCGGGCTGGACTGGGACACGGTCCAGCACTGGAGCGAGCAGCAGCTCTCGACCGCCCTGCAGCCGCGCTCGGCGGCAGCGCTGCCGGTCGTCGTGCCCGACTGGGGTCGCATCCACCGCGAGCTCGACCGCAAGGGCGTCACGCTGATGCTGCTGTGGCAGGAATACGTGGCCGCCCACCCCGAGGGTTGCACCTGGCGCTACACGCAGTTCTGCGGGCACTACAAGGCCTTCGCCGCCACGCTCAAGCGCTCGATGCGCCAGCACCGGCGCGCCGGGGAGAAGCTGTTCGTGGACTACGCCGGCTCCACCGTGGCGCTCAGCGACGGCGCGCGCGCCCAGGTCTTCGTCTCGGCCATGGCCGCGTCCAGCTGCGTGTTCGCCTGTGCCACCCCGGCGCAGCGCCTGGACGACTGGATCGACGGCATGGTGCGTGCACTGCACTTCTACGGCGGTGTCCCGCAGTTGATCGTTCCCGACAACGCCACGGCCGTGATCGCCTCGGCCGACCGCTACGAGCCGCGCGCCAACGACACGGTGCAGGACTTCGCTCGCTATTACGGCACCTCGGTGCTCCCGGCACGCCCCCGTTCCCCAAAGGACAAGGCGTTGACTTCATGATGCACCTTGTGCGGATGATGGAACAGGAATTAGCTGGGGCGGCCGTCCGCCGTAGCGGCTGCCAGCCCCCTTGAGGAGGGCCACGTCGCCAGGGGGCTCGTACAGATAGCGATGGTCGCTATCGTAGGTATGCCGCTTGAGGATGCCTTGACGCCCCAGGTGGTTGACCGTCGTCGGGCACACGCCGAAGCGCTGGGCGAGTTCGGTGCTAGTGAGCATGCCGCGCTCACGCAGCCGCTGGAAGCGCCCCTTCAGGCCGTAGGTCAGGCGTACCAGCGTGACCTTCTTGGTCGTGAAGGCATCGCCGCGCCAGTTGCGATGGCCGAGCTCGTTCAGCCGCTGGGCGACCTCACCATCGGTGCACGTCTCCAGTAGCTCGTCGATCAACTGCACGACTTGGGGCAGCGTTTTGCGTACTAAGGCAATCGGCCTGGGCTTGTCGACGGTGATCGACTGCGTCCTACCGCCGCGCCAGCGGATATGCACGGCGATCTGCACGCCGCTGATCAGCGTGACGTCCTCGATCATCAACGCGAGCATCTTCTTGCGTTGCATGGCGCTGGTCCTGTGATCGCCCCACACGCGAGGGAAGTCCCGCACGAGACCAACAACGCGTTGCCGCGAAGGTTCGTTCAACAGTGTCTGATCGGCCTGCTGCTGACGCTCGTGCTCGCGTTGCAGGGCATCGAGTTGACGTAGCCGCTCGTTCCACTCGGCCTCCAGCGCATCGGCCACCAGCCGGTTGTCGGGATCGACCTTCACGTAGCGACGCCGAGCGAGCTCGGCCTCGTAGCGACAGCGCTGCAGCTGTGCCGCTCGCACTGCGGCGGCCTGCTCGACGCGCTGAGAGATCTCTTGCTGCACGGCCAGGGCCACGTCGATGGCCGCTGGCGCCACCGCCTGCAGCAGCAATGCACTGATCGCGGCATCGATGTCAGTGCCCCGCACCCACTGGCAGTTCCGGCTCTCGGCGCGCCGCACCGTGCCCTCGTTACAGGAGTAGTAGGGCTTCTGTTGGCCCTCTCGATAGTCGTAGCGCACGCGCATGCGCGAGCCGCAGCGCCCACACAGCACGCGACCTTGCAGCAGGGCGCCACCCTCACGCGGCGCCGTACCGCGCACGCTCGTCGAGAAGCCCACGGCGTTGCGCCGCAACGTGATCTCGTTGCGCTCGAACTCGTCCCACGAGATGTAGCCCGGGTGGGCGTCACGGATCAGCACCTGCCAGTTCTCCCGCTTGAGCAACAATTGCACCTGCTTCAGCTCGGGGTTGTAGGTGGTGCGTGTGCGTCCATAGACGAAGGCGCCGGCGTAGCGGGGGTTGTGCAGAACCCCCAACACCCGTGAGTGCTCCAGCTCGCCCCACAAGACCTCGCCCTTGCCAATGCCGCGGCTGATGCGCCGTGGGAACAGGATGTGCTGCGCGCGCATGCGACGCAGCACTGCACACGCCGAGCCTGTCTCGCGGAACGTGTCGAACAGCAGTCGCACGGTGTCCTGGATTTGCCGATCGGGATCGAGTCCCACGCGCCCGTCGGGGCCGTACACCAGCCCCACCGGCAGAGCGATCTCGAGCTCGCCACGCCGGGCCTTGTTGAGGATGCCGCCCTGCAGCCGCGACTTCAGCACGTGCAGCTCCGCTTCGCTCATCGTGCCCTTGAGGCCTAACAGCAACCGGTCGTTGAAGTGCGCCGGGTCGTACACGCCGTCTTCATCGCAGATCAACGTATGCGACAGCGCCGCCAGCTCCAACAATCGATGCCAGTCGGCGTTGTTGCGCGCCAGTCGGGAGACCTCCAGACCGAGCACGATGCCGGCGTGTCCCATCGCGACCTCAGTGACCAGGTGCTGGAAGCCGTCGCGACCCGCGGCCTGAGCGCCGGACAGTCCCAGGTCGCTGTCGATGACGTGGATGCGCTCGATCGGCCACCGCTCCAACTTGATGGCGGACAGTTGACCTACCATTCGTGCCGTCACTCAGGCACCCCACTGCGGGTGTCCGCGATCGCTCGGAACGCTGTCCGCGATCAGCTTGGAATGGGTGTCCGCGATCAATGGAATGCGCAGCACGCCGCTTCAAGCTCTCCGGCCTGGACGAGAAGCTGTCGCTGGCGGACTTCGACTGGCGCTTCAACCCGAAGCTGCCGCGCGGCGCCTGCTTCGAGCTGCACAGCTTGAAGTTCATTGCCGAAGGCAACAACGCGCTGCTGGTCGGCAAGCCCGGCACGGGCAAGAGCCACATCGCAAAGGCGGTGGCCTACCAGGCTACCTTGCAGGGCTACGACGTTGCCTACGTCGAAGCCGACGCGGTCATGGCCCGCTACGCTCTCGCGGAGCCCGACGAACGCGCCCGGCTGCTCAAGGGCTGGGTGGCAGCGGATCTGCTGCTGTTGGACGATCTGTTCCTGGCCCGCAAGATTGGCGAGCACGCCGCGGAGCTGCTGCAGACGCTGGTCCATCAGCGCTACAAGCTGCGCCGCTCCATCGTCATCACGTCCAACCGGATCGTCCAGGACTGGGGCCGCTACCTTGGCGACGCCACCATGGCCACAACCATCCTGGACCGCCTCATGCATCGCTGCGCGATGCTCGAGTTCGAGGGCAAGAGCTACCGGCTGAAGGAGGCGTCCGCGCGCCTGGTCATGACCTCAGACCCCACATAATTCCCTCGTCCTGCCCGGAGCAGTTTGGGTGGCCACGAGTGGAGCAGTTTGGGGTGGCCATCGGGGGACAGGTACAGCTCGACGAACATCGTCGGCAAGTCCTTAGGTTTCTTGCCGCTCTTGTAGAAAGCCTGAACGGTATCTTGAGAAAAGAGCGCCTCGACACCAAGCGACTCGACCTTGCTGCGGCTTGCCGATAGGGCAAGGTCGACGGCGGTCATCACCGTGCTCTTCCCGGCTTCGTTGTCGCCGGCAAATATGTTCAGTCTTGGATCTAACTCCAGAGCGAGCGTTGTGAACCGCTTGAAATTGGATAGCACCACATGACGAATGCGGAGGGGCGCAGCGGCGTCACCTCCTTTGGCATCAATCGCACTGGGCATGTCAGCTCCTCCCCGTCGCCCTTCTTGCCTGCCGATGATAGGGAAATGGAATCCAGAAGAGGCCGCGAGTGGCCGATCTCACGGGCAGCAACGGTGGATTGACCAGACGATCTAAAGCGCGTGACCTGGTCGCCGTGCTGCAAAGAGCGGGAGTGTGTCTGCTGCCAGATATTTGCGAAGCGCGGCGCTTCTTAGGAAGCCAAAGCGCTTTCTATCAGTCGAACGGCATCCTTGATGTCAGCGACAAAGGGCGGGCGCATGTGCGCTAGTGGATCCCTGGCTCGTTTTGCAGCAACGCAAGCCTGCAGCAGTCGATCGGTGGCAGGGTCAGTGGCTGCCAGTGGGTCGTGGGGGTGTCTAGTCATTGCCACGATATCGTTGAACTCAAGCTCCTCTATCGTCATCGAGACTCTCCGCCCGTTGGGCAGCTCCTTGTGCCATGCACCGCTGGGGTACAGGTAAACCTCCAGCGCAGGCCGCAGGCGTTGGATGATGGGGAGACGTCGCTCCTCCAGCCAAGGAAGCAGCGATCGGGCACAGGCCCGCCAGTAGCGTTGTGCGAGGCGCTTCGTTGCTTCCTCTCCAGAAGAGCCAGATGAGTGGGAGTCCTGCCAATCGGCGAACCCGCTGTTCGAACGGACTGCGCTCGCGCCTGCACGGCCCACTCCGCGTAGTGCGGCAAACAGCGATGCATCGACTGATGCCAGGGATGCGGGCAACTGTAGAAGGCCTTCATCCGGCATTGCCATCAGAACCTCTGCGAACACAGGGTCCGTTCCGGCGAACTCGGTGACCAGGTGCCGAGTGAGCGAAGTCTTGCCTGGCCAATGCCGTCCGATCATGCGCAGCGCTACATACGCATGAATCTCGTCAGATGAAAGTTCGCCATCGAAAGCGATGAGATGTGCATCCCCCGGAACGAGCGGGTCCTCACCAGAGTTCCAGACAAGTAGTAGCCGAGCAGACCCTTTGGCAAGCTTTCGCTCGGCCATGAACTGGGCCAGATATTCTCTGCAGGATTCCCGAGCGCGCACCGTTTTAGGGGTCATTGCAATCACCGTGCGAGGCGTAGACGCGTGGTGGGCGATCTCGAGGGCAGACATCGTCGGCTTGCCGAAATGTTGACCGACCGCTGATTCGAGGTGAACACCGTCTTCAAGCTCGATGAACTCGACTCGCTCCGCATCCTGTGAAGCCGTGGTCAGTGCATGGCGCAGCGCAAGAGTCACTCCGCTGATATGCGAACGACCAACGCAGACGACCGCTGCGTCGCCATGCTCGATGGCTCCAACAAGCTCAGCCAAGAATGCCCTTGGCCCGGGAAGCGACCAATACAGCTCTACTGCAAGGGATGGAAGGTGTGGGGTCGTCATGCCGACTCCACAGAGCGGGCTCTAAGAAGCTGCAAATAGAGCTCGGGGACCATCCACTTTCCGGCCAAGCCGGGCTGGACCAATCCCATCCACTGAGCGAACAAGAAGTGCTGTCGGGGTACTGCAAGCTCCTGCAAAAACTCTTCTTCGATAGCCGGAGACTGGTCTTCACCATGGATCATCTCAAGCATCGTCTCAAGCTTGCGTAGGTCCTGCCTGGCCAGCGACGACGGGATGCCGACTTTGGAATAGAAGCTGTCGAGACTCGACGTCAATCGCTTCTTTGCCTCCTCCGGTTGATGCAACGCCTCCTCCAGAGACAAGTTCTCCGTGCACATCTGTTCAAGTTCGTCTCCGTACCCACAGCTTGCGACCAACAGCGCCTCACGCGCCTTCGGGTTGTCTCGCACGGCCTGGTTCTCCACGTCGTTGAGCCAAAAGTAGACAGCGTCGTCGCTCCAGGCGAATGTGGGCACGATCACTACACCACGCGGCAAGTCCGCTGCGACCTGGCGCTGCGCCAGCAGCAAGGCGTGTTCTGGGCTTGCCACCAGCAACGGCCGCATGATCGTGAGCGAATTCTTTCCCGACTGTTCGACCTGCTCCGCTTGCTTGCCACAAGTAAGGGAGAGGGCCGCGTATCCCTCCAGTTGGTCCATCGTCCAGCCACGCGATAGAACGGAAACTATGCGGGTCCGCTGTGGCACGGGCTTCTTGCGATGCGTGTTCATCCAAGAGCGCATCTCTTCTGGGCCCTTGAAGTGCAGCGCCTCGATCGTGGCCTCTTCCTGGCCGATCTCCCAGAAGCTGCGCAAGCGCTCGAATCCAAGCGTCCCGCTTAGGTTGCTGCCCACGGCGACCACAAGATCGGCCTTGTCGCCATACAGGTAGTTCCGCAACCACGCGCTGGGCATCGGCAGCGTCACCTTTGCGTTTGCTTGTCGGACTCGCAGTCGAGCCTCGCCACGCGATA
>NZ_DASWYS010000059.1:0-6542 GCF_036404855.1 Roseateles sp. | reverse complement strand
GTGCCGTCGCAGTTGGTGCCGTAGCCGACGATCTCGCCCAGCATCTGCGCGCCGCGCGCCTTGGCGTGCTCGTACTCCTCCAGCACGAAGGTACAGGCGCCCTCGCCCAGCACCAGGCCCTCGCGTTCCTTGTCGAAGGGGCGCGGCGTCATGCGCGGCCGGTCGTTGTACTGGGTACTGGTGGCGAACAGCGTGTCGAACACGGCCGCCTGCGTCGGGTCCAGTTCCTCGGCGCCGCCGGCCAGCATCGCGACCTGCTTGCCGCTTTGCACCGCCTCGTAGGCGTAGCCGAGGCCCTGGCTGCCCGAGGTGCAGGCGCTGCTCGTCGTGATGATGCGGCCGGTGATGCCGAAGAACACCGCGATGTTGACCGTCGCGGTGTGCGACATCATCTTCACGTAGGTGTTGGCGTTGATGCCCTCGATGCTCTTGGCACTCATCATGCGGCCGAAGTCTCCGACGGCGCTGGGCGTGCCGCTGGAACTGCCGAAGCTCACGCCAAGGCGGCCGCTGGTCACCAGCGGGTCGCCGATCAGGCCGGCCTGCTGCAACGCCAGCTCGGCCGAGCGCGTGGCCATCTGCGCCACGCGGCCCATGCTGCGCATGCTCTTGCGGTTGTAGCGGTCGGCAGGGAGCTCAAAGGGCGCACAGGGCACGCCGACCTGCGTGTTGAGGCCTTCATAAGCGGCCCAGTCCTGCATGCGCTGGACCTTGTTGGTTTCGGCTCGCAGGCTGTCCATCACCGTCTCGGCGTCGTGCCCGAGCGGCGACAGCGCCCCGATGCCGGTGATCACGACTCTCTTCTTGCTCATCCCACCATCCCCCCGTTCACCGAAATCACCTGCCGCGTGATGTAGGCCGCGTCCGGCCCCATCAGGAAGCTCACCAGCGCCGCCACCTCTTCGGGCCGGCCCACGCGCTTGGCAGGGATGATTTTCAGCGCTTCGTCCACGATCTCAGCGTCGATCATGTCGGTCTCGATGAGCCCCGGCGCCACGCAGTTGACCGTGATCTTGCGGCTGGCCAGCTCCACGGCCAGCGCCTTGGTCGCACCGATGATGCCGGCCTTGGCGGCGCTGTAATTGACCTGGCCGCGATTGCCCATGATCCCGGACACCGAGGCCAGCGTGACGATGCGACCCGCCGCCTTGCGCCGCACCAGCGGCATGGTCAGCGGCTGCAGCACGTTGTAGAAGGCGTCGAGGTTGGTGTGGATGACGGCGTCCCAGTCTTCGCCGCTCAGCGCCGGGAAGGCGCCGTCGCGGGCGATGCCGGCGTTGCAGACCACGCCGTAGTAGCAGCCATGGGCCTCGACGTCGGCCAGCAGCACGCTGGCCGCGGCCTCGCGGTCGGCCACGTCGAACTGCAGCACGCGCGCGGCGCGGCCCAGGGCCTGGATCTCGGCGGCGGCCGCATCGGCCTGCTCGCGCTGGCTGCGGCAGTGCAGCACGATGTCATAGCCGTCACGCGCAAGGCGCAGCGCGATGGCGCGGCCGATGCCACGGCTCGACCCGGTGACCAGCACCGTACTCATGGTTCTTCTCCATTCAAAAACGCGCTCGGGTCCTCGGGCCCGAACACCGTCAAGGTCGCGCTGGCCAGCTCGACGCCGTCCGCGTGGATGCGGCAGTCGAACTGGCCCAGGCCGTTGTCGGCCTGATAGGCACGCTCGATGTCGATGCGCAGCCGCTGCCCCACCATGAAGCGCGGCACGCCGCAGCGGTAGCGCCGCGTGCCCAGCAGCAGGCCGATGCGCGGCGGCTCGCCCGCGGCACGCGCCTGCCAGCCCGCCCAGGCGGCCACGGCCTGGGCCATGTACTCGATGCCCACCCAGGCGCCCACGCCGCCGTCGTGGCTGAACAGCCCCTGCGCGGGCACGACGACCTCGGCGCTCAGCCGCTCGCGCTCGGCGGCGAGGACGCGGTCGAGCAGGCACATCGGGCCGGCATGCGGCACGAGCTCGGTGATGGCAGGCAGTTCAGACATGGCTGAGCACCAGCGACGCGTTGTTGCCGCCGAAGGCGAAGGAATTGCTCATCACATGGCGCGGCGCGGTGGCCAGACGCTGGCCCGGCGCGACCAGCGCGATCGGCGGCAGCCCGTCGTCGCGCCGGCCGTCGAAGTGGTGCACCGGCAGTCGGCCGTCGCCGGCCACCGTCAGCCAGGCGATGGCCGCCTCGATGGCACCCGCCGCGCCGAGGGCATGGCCCGTGAGTGGCTTGGTGGACGAGCACGGCAGGCTCAGGCCGAACAGCTCGGCCACCGCACGGCTCTCCATCGCGTCGTTCTGCGGCGTGGCCGTGCCGTGCAGGTTCAGGTAGCCGATGTCGGCCGGCGCGAGGCCGGCACGATCCAGCGCCTCGCGCATGGCGGTCAGCGCGCCGCGGCCTGTGGGTTCGGGCGCCGAGATGTGGTGGGCGTCCGAGCTCTCGCCCCAGCCCGACAGGCGCACGGCGGTTGGCGTGCGGCTGAGCACGAACAGCGCGGCGCCCTCGCCGATGTTGATGCCGGCGCGCGTTGCGCTCATCGGCCGGCAGCGCGCGGCGTCGACCGACTCCAGCGCGGTGAAGCCCGCCACCGTCATGCCGCACAGCGCGTCCACGCCGCCGACGATGACCGCGTCGCACAAGTCCGCCAGCAGCATCCGCGCGCCGCTGGCCAAGGCCTTGGCGCCCGACGAGCAGGCGGTGGACACGACGTAGCGCGGCCCACCCAGGCCCAGCATCCCGGCCAGCATCAGTGCGGGCGAGCCCAGTTCCTGCTGCTCGACGTGGAAGCTCGCCGGCAGCCGGCCGTCGCGGGCCTGCGCGGCGATGGCGGCCTCGCTCTCGCCGACGCCCGACGTGCTGGTGCCCAACACCACGCCAACACGATCCGCGCCATGGCGGACGATGGCCTCGTCGACGTCGCCACGGATCTGCGACAGGGCCGCGAGCAGCAGCGCGTTGTTGCGGCTGCGCTGCGACAGCGGCAGGTGCTCGACCGACGGCAACGCCGTGTTCACCGCCCCCAGATGCAGCGCGTGCCCCGGCCAGACCGTGGCGTTGGCGGCCACGCCGCCAGGTTCGGCGGCGAACACCGCTTCGCGCAGCCCGGCCAGGTCCGGGGCGGCCGCGCAGACGACGCCGGGCTGATGCAGGAAAAAGCTCACGCGCCCTCCTGCGGTTGAGACTCGATCAGCAAGCGATAGCCCTCGGCCGGGTTGACGATCTCGACGATGTTGGCGCCGGGGCGGCTGACGACCAGACGGGCTTGCCCGCCTTGCTGCAGTTCCTGGCCGGTGGCCGTCACCACCCAGCGCCAGCCCTCGGGCAGCGCAGCGCGCACGGCCTCGGCCGGCCAGAAGGTCAGGCAGAGGTCACGCAGCATGCGGTCGGTGTCCACCTCGGCAGGCAGCATGGGGTGGCGCTGCACGTTCAGGTCCTTGCCGTCCCACTGCATCAGCAGCACGCGCTGGCCGAAGGCAAAGCCGGCCAGCAGCAGTGCCGAGGCGTCCAGCTGCAGCTGCACCTCCACACGCTGCGGCGCCGCGTCGGGCTGGTCCAGCCGCGTGACAGTCAGGCGCTGGCTCAGCGCGAAGCGGGCGCTGCCCAGCGCTGCGGGCGGCAGGCGCAGCATCGGCAGCGCGCTCGGCGGCGGGACCGTGGCGCAACCGCCCAGCAACGCGGCGACAAGCAACAGGCGACGCCTCATGCGCGGGCAAACCTCAACAGGCTGTGGCAGTAGCCAATGCCGTCGCGCACCGTCAGCAGCCGCAGGCCGGCGGCCTCGGCCAGGCGGATGTAGTCGGCGCTCTCGTAGACCTTGCTGTTGCCGCTGGCCATGGCCGTGAAGTACGGCGAGGTGTTGATGAGGCAGTAGGCCGCGATGTCATAGCGCTGGCGGTCCCAGAACGTGTCCATCACCAGCACCTGGCCGCCCTCGCCCAGGCAGGCGGTGACGCGCTCGAAGATGCTGGCGATCTGGGGTTCGCCGAAGCAGCTGAGAAACTGGCTCATCCAGACCAGGTCCATGTCCGTGGGCAGCACGGCGGCCGGATCCAGCAGGTCACGCGGGTGGAGCCGGGCGCGCTCGCCCTGGCCGGCGGCGCGCAGGTTGGCCTCGGCCACCGCGAGCTGCGGCGGCAGGTCCACGAGGTTGAGCTCCACCCTCGCGTCGTAGGCCAGCGCAGCGAGGCTGAACTTGCCCGTGTTGGCGCCGATGTCCATCAGCCGGCGCGGTGCAGTGGCGAACACGTCGGGCAGGATGTCGGGGAACGACGTGTCCGAGTAGTGATGGTCGAACGCGAACCAGCTGGACTTGGCCGGTTCGGGCAGGTCGGCCAGCGCGGGGTAGATGCTGTCCCAGTCGCCGAGGTGCGTCAGGCCGAGCGGCTTGCCGGCGTCGAGCGACCGCTCCAGCTCGAACAGCCCCTGGTAGCAGACATCGTGGATGAAGTCGTAGTTCACGCGCGTGATGTCGTCCGAGATCAGGCAGAACCCCGTCTTGTCGAGCTGCCAGCGCCCCGCCTCGATGAGCACGACGCCGGCCGACAGGCAGGACTCCAGCACCAGCTTCAGCGCGTACCGGCTCCAGCGGCCGGTGGCCTCCAGTTCGTCCAACGTGACGCCGCGCTCGCCGCCTTCCGCGATCGCCTGCAGCATGCCGCGCTTCCAGGCATAGCGCACGCAGTGGAAGACCACCGGCCCGAAGGCGATCTTCTGGGCCTCGAAGCGGGCGTCGAAAGCACGTTGCTTCGCCGGGGAAAACTTCTTGGTCTCAAGCATGGGGCATGAAGAGTGGAGTGAGCAGCCAGGCCAGGAAGACGCCGATCAGCAGCGTCAACCCGAAGGCATGCAGGGCCGGCGTGCCGGACAACGCCAGCAGGCCGAAGGACAGGAGCGTCGACGCGGCCGCCAGCGTCACCGACAGGAAGGGCTGGGTCTCGCTGCGGCCGGGCTGTTCGAGCAGGAATATGCCGTAGTCCACGCCCAAGCCCAGCAGGATGAGCAGGGGCAGGATGTGAAAGAGCTGCAACACCTGGCCGCCCAGGGCCAGCAGCGCAACGGTGAGCACGCAGGCCAGCGCCGTGGGCGCAAGCGCCCGCCAGGACGCGCGGCCGAAGCGCCAGGCCAGCGCAACCCAGATCAGCACCAGGCCAACGCCGAGCACGGCCGACATCAGCTCACGATAACGCCCAAGCAGGGTGCTGACCTCGCCGACCTTGTCGACCCAGGTGACACCCTCCAGACGCAGCGTCGCCAGCGCGGCCCGTGCGTCGGCGGTCTCGGCGCCGCGCAGCAGCACGACGCTGGCCATGCGCTCGCCGAGCCGCCCCAGCCACTGCAGACGAACGGGTTCGCTGGCGGGGCTGGCCAGCCAGGCCTGGGGTGTCAGCGTTGCGGCAGCCGCAGCGGCGGGCGCGACGGGCTGGCCCAGCTTCTCGGCCAGCAAAGGCCGCATCTCGGCCGTCCGCCGTGCGGCCAGCGCCGCGTCCTCGCGCTGGCGCTGCAGCGACGGCAGCCAATCGCTGACGGCCTGCACCCCAAGCTGCATGCCGCGCAGCTGCGCCGTCAGGGCCTCCTCGCGCTCCAGCAACTGCTGCTCGGTATCGCCCTGCACGACGAAGAACTGCGCCAGGCCCGGGGCCTGCATCAGCCGGGAGAACTCGCGTTGCTGGGCGACAAGCGCGGGCGGCGCCGACTGCAGCTGGCGGATGTCGTCGTCAAAGCGCAGCCGGCTCGCGCCGGCGACCACCAGCAGGCCCGACAACACCAGCAGCCACGCCAGTCCGCGCCCCTTCAGGCTGGGCCACAGCGCGCGTCGCGAGCCCAGCCAGTCCGCGAAGCGCGTCGGCGCCATGCGGCCTGCGCCATCCAGCAACGGAAACCACCACAGCACGGTGACGAAAGCCGCCACCAGCCCCACCGCAGAGAACACGGCAATCTGGCGCAGGCCCGGGAAGGGCGGCAGGGCCAGCAGCGCATAGCCGATGACCGTCGTCGCCATGGCCAGGCTGACGATGGGGATCTGGCGGCTGAGCATGGCCCAGCGCTCGCTCGCCTGCAGCCCCTGGCGGGCGCTGAAATAGTTGCTCCCGTAGTTCTCGGCCACGCCCAGCAGGCTGGCGCCGAACACCAGCGTGACGAGGTGCAGCGCACCGAACACCAGCAGGCTGACCGAGCTGGCCACGAGCAGGCCCACGGCCATCGACAGCGCAACAAGCAGGCGCGGGCGCAGCGAGCGGAAGGCCGCCAGCGTCAGCACGACGATGCCCACCAGCGAGCCCAGGCCAATGGTGTGGATCTCGAACTCGGCTTGCTCGGCCGCGGCCGCGGCGAACAGCGGCACGCCGGCCTGGATGACCTGCGCGCCCTGCCCCGCGGCGGCCCGTGTGGCCGCCTCCAGCCGCGGCTGCAGCGCGCGCTGGGCGCTGATCTCGAAACCGGAGCCGGCCAGGTCGATGAGCACCAGCGCGTAGTGGCGCTCGGGTGCGTCGGGGTCGGTGAGCATCAAGCGCCCGTCCCGCATGCGCACACGGCTGCTCTGGCCGCGCTCGGCGA
>NZ_DASWYS010000058.1:0-7985 GCF_036404855.1 Roseateles sp. | reverse complement strand
CTCCGGCCGTGTTCGCCGCGCGGTACCGCCAGCATGCTGGCGGTACCGCGCGGCGAACACGGCCGGAGCACGTACCCGAGGCCGCTGTGCGGTCGGTGCGGGTTGTAGTCCACGCCAGTTGTCGATGACGCTGCGCATGTGGCTCAGGCTGGCGAACCAGTGCTGCGACAGGCACTCGTCGCGGAAGCGACTGTTGAAGCTCTCAATGTAGGCGTTCTGCACCGGCTTGCCGGGCTGGATGAAGCGCAGCTCGACGCCGTTCCTGGCGGCCCATGTCTGCATCGTCCGGCCCGCGAACTCCGGGCCGTTGTCGGTGCGGATCACTTTGGGCAAGCCCCGCTCGGCCTTGACCTGGTCGAGCACCCGCGTGACATACAGCGCGGGTATCGACGTGTCCACGGCGATCTTCACCGCCTCCTTGCTGCAGTCGTCCACCACAGTCAGCGTCTTGACCCGCCGGCCGTTTGCCAGCTCGTCGAACACAAAGTCCATGCTCCACACCTCATCGGGTTGCATCGGGCGCACCAACGGCTGCCGCTCGGGCACGGGCAGCTTCTTGCGCCGGCGCTTGCGCACCATCAGCCCTTCCTCGCGGTAGACCCGGTAGGTGCGCTTGACGTTGATCGTCCAGCCTTCGAGCTGCAGTCGGCTGTGCAGCATGCGGTAGCCGTGGCGGCGATGCTGGCCGGCGAGCTCTGTCAGTCGCTCACGCAGCCGGCCGTTGCCGTCGTCGCGGGGCCGGTAGCGCAGGGTGCTGGCGCTCATGCCCACCAGCTTGAGGGCCCGGCGTTCACTCAAGCCTTTGTCCTGCAACTGCCGCACAACCTCGCGCCGCGCCGCGCCGCGCCGCCACGGCCATCACTTTCCCTTGAGCACCTCGCGCATCGCGTCGATCTCGAGCATCGAGTTGGCCAGCAGCTTCTTGAGCTTCGTGTTCTCCGCCTCCAGCGTCTTCAGCCGCTGCGCGTCCGACACGTTCATGCCGCCGAACTGCGCCGCGCTGACCAACTAGGTCATTCCGCGAGCGTCAATGATTTTACATAATGCACATTGTCGCCATATAGTGTTTGCGCGGCGGGGATGCTGCGGGCGCCAGATAGCCGCACTCCCGTTCAACGAGCTCACCTGGGAGCAGCTCTCTGGTCCGTCCCCTTGCGTCCGATTCGGCCCCCCTGACCGCACGGTTCAGGTGCGGTGGTCGCTCTTCAGCGCCGCAACCCGCTTGAGATCTCAAGCCGCCGAACCGGCGCCCGCATTCGGCGGCGCTCCAAGGAAGGCAGCAACGGCACTTGCTTTCGGACGTTTTCCTGAGTTGATGAAGTCGCAGAGCTGCCTTGCGGCGCCATCCAGATCCACGTTGGCGCGACGCAGCGCCACCGGCAAGTTGCTGCTACGCATGATGGATCGCACATATCCATGAATGAACGCCTGCTCGATCACGAGCATGGAGCCCAACTCGTAGAACGCAGCCATCCCGCGGATGTAGCGCGCCTTGGTGATGTCAACGAAGGACGACGGCACCAAGCCTGCGGCCAGCAGCGGCAGGTTGGCGGCGATTCGTGCGGTGCGCTTGTTTCCATTGGCAAAGGACTGCACATAGGCGATGCGCGTAAGCAAGTACACGGCCGCCTCGACGGGCTCCAGCGCCTTGGCGGTATCGACAATACGGAGAAGCATGTCGCGCGCATGGCTTGTTCCCGGTCTGTGAGGTGGCAGGTATGCCGAGTTCGCGAGGTTCACGTCTTCGTAGACACGCGTCACTCCCCGTTGTTCCTTGGGAAGAAAGTGATCCGACGCGGTCAACTCCGGCAGGCCATGATCGTCGGTCAGTAGGGCATGCATGGCACAAATGTTCTCGACGCTGAGCTCGCGATGCGTCCAGAGATGTTCGGCGGCTCTCTTGAGGTTCAGCGCAAGAACGGCATCCTCCATCGGCTTGTCCGCGTCCCGCTCGCCGTAGACCACAAGAGCCTCCGTATCGATCTCGCTGTAGCTGCTGCCTTCCAGGATCCCTGAGGCCCAGGAGTAGTCCACAAGAAACCTCGACAGGTACTTGAGATCCATCGGGTTGGCCAGAGCCTGGATCTGAGCGCAACGCCTCGCCCGCTGAGGGTCGATGTTTGGTGTTGTGGCTAGCAGCTCCTCACGAAACGGTGCGAGCGGTCGCATGTTGGCGGGACGCTGGAAAAAGGCCTCGACGTCGGCCAGGCTGAATGGACTCGACGTGACGTAGCGTCTCGCCGGACCACGCCCTAGTGGGATCACTGAGCCTTGGCTCACCAAGGTCGATAGCGTTCGATTGAGCGTTGAGCGGCTCATGGAGTCACCGACCAGTTCCATGAGACGCTCCGGTGCAATGCCGCTAGGCCCAGACTCATGGACCAACTGCTCAACTGACTTTTGCATAACAAGATCTTAGCGCTTGTAAATATATGATGCAAAAGGGGAATCCGACTTCTAGTCAAATGAAGTGCGCTGCAACCCCTATCTTGTCAGGCCAGGTTGCCGCAGTCAGCCGTCGTTAACCTGAGATCGATGGTCTTCAGCCGGCTAGGCGGGCCAAGCTCTTCCAACGGTGTTTGGGTTGACTGGGCCGCTTCCGGGAGATGGGTGATGTCCCGGCACGCGAGACCGCCCTCTTCCGGTTCCAGGCTTCGCCCAGTTAGCGCTGCGCGGATGGGCCTGCTTCAGGACCTCTCCAAAACCAGACCGCTCCGACCGTGGGCAGCTCGCGCCTCAAGGCGCTGCAGATCTCCTGGCCTAACTCCCCTTCTGATTGCGCATCGCATCCTCTTCAGTCGGACGCGTTCTGAACGTCGATCAACTGTCGAGATGCGGCCAAATTCATGGGGCGCCCTAGGTGATAGCCCTGCACCTTGGTGATACCCAGCGCCTTGATCACGGCAAGCTCACCTTCGGTCTCGACCCCTTCGGCGACGATGCTGCAGCCGGTTTCGGCGGCGAATCCGCACAGCGCAGCCGCTAGCGCCCGGCGAGAACGATCGCAGTCGATGCCCCGAGTGATGCTGATATCGAGCTTCACGATCTCCGGGTGCAGGTTCACGACGTGGCGAAAGCTCGCATACCCCGCACCTGCGTCGTCGATTGCAATGCGCAGGCCTTGCTTCTGCATAGGCGCCATGACCTCAGCAATATCTTCGTACTTCTCGATCACCTGATGCTCGGTCACCTCCACGACCACGCGATCCAGCGGCAGTCCGCGCAGGGTCCCAGCCAGGTCTCCATTGATGATGACGTCTGGTGACGCATTGACTGTCAGGTAGACACTCGGCGGGAACAGGGCCAGCGCGATCAGTGCCTTGCGAATTGCGATCGTTTCCAGCTCCACCGCGCGGCCCACGGAGGCTGCGTCCACGAACCACGTATCGGGTGTTCGATAGGGTTCCGTCATGAATCGCGCCAGCGATTCGAAGCCGACCACGCAGTTCGTGGTGACGTCGACGATGGGCTGGTAAACCATCTGCAAGGCGTCGGACTTGAGCGCGCCGTCGATGCGGTTGTCGACCAGGTGCCTGACATTGAGATCGTCGAGGTCCTGCTGGATCTGGTCGCCGACCATCTCAGCGAAAACGCGCATGACGCTCAGGTCTCGCTCCGTCAGCGTTTCGTCCGGTGAACGGCTGAAGCAACAGAAAGTGCCGTAGACCTCGCCGTCGGCCAGGCGAATCGGAACGCTCAGATGTGCCCCCACAGGAAGCGCTCGCGTCACCGGCAGCGTCAGCGCCTCCAGGTTCACGCAAGCATTCGTCATCAGTTCTGGAAGGCGTCCATCGATCACTCGGATGCAGTAGCTGTCTTCGATGGGATCGGATCCTCCTGGCAGTATGCCCAGGCCCGAATCGCCAGCATCGACGTGACGAAAGAACCGTTGACCATCGGTAATCTGCGAGATGAAGGCGACCTCCATCCCCATGTGCTTGCGAACCGCGCTGAGGATGCGACTCAACCCGGGGCTCCCGCCGGGGGGCGGTGAAGCAAGGCCCGCGATTTCGGCGGCTGCGAATGCGAGTGGTTGGCTCACTGGCGTCCTCCTTGAGCCACTGCAGGCTCTCGCCTTCGCAAGCTCTTCGCCCGACGGGCTGACTTTCAGGAGGCCGGCTGGGACCGGCAAGACCCAGGAAGCCCGCGTGCAGAAGAGTTTGGCTGAGGCACTAACTTCATGACAGAGCGATGTAGCAAAAAAACCTCGTCCTCCTAGACGGACAGCTGCATGGGCTGGCGTCACAAACGGATCGTGCGGTGCTGATGCCGGCATGCGCCAGCCCGCGAGTGCCTGATCGCCCGGGGCAAAGCTGCTGCCTAACCGCGGTGCCACCAGGCGTAAGCGACGTAGGCCGTACCGATGACATACAGCGGCGTGAAGATGCGCTTGTTGTGCTTGGCCAGCCAGAGCGGCAGATAGATGTCGAAGTTGTCTTCGCGTCGATCGGTGTAGCGGGCTGCAAGGCCCGTCAGCGGACACGACCACCGGTTGAACACAAGCACGCCGACCTCCACGGCGACAAAGCCGACGAGCACTGCTGCCAACAGGAAGTTGCCGCGCCATGCAGCCCATGGCGCACCGAAGATGCAGGCCACGAAGAAGATCCAGATGGCGGTGTGCGCTGCCTTGATGATTCCAAGGGACATCCGTGTGCTCATGCGTTCGCATCAAACCACATCGCCCTGCCCCATCCGTGGCCCGCGCGGGGCGAGACGGCGCTGGCGCCATGACAGACCTCGCGGTACCGCATCGTTCCATGCATGCAATGCATAGGGTTAACCCTTGCGTTGACTGGTAATAACCCTAAGATGACGAGCACATCAACAAAGGAAGGAAAAAACAAATGGAACTGCTGATCGTGACCCTGACGCTTGCAACGCTTGCCATCGTCGGCCAACTGCGTGATGACGTGGGTGGCCAGGGCAACAGCCTGCGTCGCTGAACACCTGAGTAGCGGGCCAGCGCCCGCCGTCTTCTCAAGGGCTGCTTTGCAGCCCTTTTGTTTGGCCGCTCGCAGGCCGGACTTATATCGAGACCATATAGAAACGATCAAAGAATCGATATTTTGGAACTGGCAGCCCCACCTAAGCTCGCGGGCGTTCCCTGTCTCTGCCATGTTCCATGCGAATCACCAAGCTGACGACCTACCGCCTCGCGCCGCGGTGGATGTTCCTGAAGATTGACACCGACGCCGGCATCAGCGGCTGGGGTGAACCCGTCATCGAGGGCAAGGCTCGCACCGTCGAGGCGGCCGTCCATGAGTTCGAACCGTATCTGATCGGGCAGGATCCGTCGCGCATCAACGACCTGTGGCAGGTCATGTATCGCGGTGGCTTTTATCGCGGCGGTGCCATCCTGATGAGCGCCATCGCCGGGATCGACCAGGCGCTCTGGGACATCAAGGGCAAGGTGCTGGGCGCGCCCGTGCATGAGCTGCTGGGCGGCCTGGTGCGCGACAAGATGAAGGTCTATTCCTGGGTCGGCGGCGACCGCCCTGCGGACGTCATCCGCGATATCAAGCGGTTGCGCGAAGGCGGGTTCGACACCTTCAAGATGAATGGCTCGGAGGAGATGGGCCTCATCGACAGCGCGCGCAAGGTGGACGAGGCCGTGTCTCGCATCGCCGAGATCCGCGAGGCCTTCGGGCACGAGATCGAGTTCGGCATCGATTTCCACGGCCGCATCGGCGCGCCGATGGCAAAGGTCATGCTGAAGGCGCTGGAGCCCTACCGGCCGCTCTTCGTCGAGGAGCCCGTGCTGGCCGAGCAGGACGAGACCTATGCCCGCCTGGCCGAGCACACGGCCATCCCGCTGGCGGCTGGCGAGCGCATGTACTCGCGCTTCGAGTTCAAGCGCGTCTTCCAGGCCGGCGGCCTGTCCATCGTTCAGCCTGATCTTTCGCATGCCGGCGGCATCACCGAGTGCATGAAGATCGCCTCCATGGCCGAGGCCTACGACGTGGCCCTGGCGCCGCACTGCCCGCTGGGCCCCATCGCGCTGGCAGCCTGCCTGCACGTGGACTTCGTCTCGCACAACGCCGTGCTGCAGGAGCAGAGCATGGGCATCCACTACAACCAGGGTGGAGAGCTGCTCGACTACGTGCTGAACAAGGAAGACTTCCACGTCGAGAACGGCTACATGAAGCCGCTGACCAAGCCAGGCCTGGGCGTGGTGGTGGATGAAGAGAAGGTCATCGAGGCCAGCAAGACGGCGCCGGATTGGCGCAATCCGTTGTGGCGCCACGAGGACGGGAGCGTCGCCGAATGGTGACTGCGGCCCGCCTCATCGCGCTGGACTGGGGCAGCACGCGGCTGCGCGCGTTCTTGCTGGGCGCGGACGGCGCCGTGCTGGCCTCGCGCCAGTCCGAGCACGGCGCCTCGACGCTGTCCGGCGAGGCCGCCTTCGAGCAGGCCTTCGCAGCCATACGGGGCGATTGGCCCGCCCTGCCGGTGCTGGCCTGCGGCATGGTCGGCAGCCAGCACGGCTGGCGCGAAGCGCCCTATGCGCCCTGCCCGGCCGATGCCGCCGCGCTGGCCGAGCATGCCTTGAAACTCAGCGAGCGCTTCTGGATCCTGCCTGGCCTGATGCACGATGGCGTGCGGCCGGACGTCATGCGCGGCGAAGAGACGCAGATCGTGGGGGCCCTGGCCCTGCGTCCCGAGCTGGCCGCACAGTCCTGCCTGATCCTGCCCGGCACGCATTCCAAATGGGCCCGTGTCGAGGCCGGACGAGTGACGGGTTTTGCCACCCACATGACCGGCGAGCTCTACGCGCTGCTGCGCCAGCACTCGGTGCTGGCTCGGCTGATGCCGGCCGAGGGCGCATCCGCCCCCTCCTCCGACGCTACGCCGGCCTTCGTGGCCGGCGTCGATGCCGCACGCGAAGGCGGGGATGCATTGAGCCACCAGCTCTTCGCGGTCCGCACACTGGGTCTCTTCAAGCGCTTGCCGCCCGAGCAGTTGCCCGACTACCTCTCCGGCCTGCTCATTGGCCATGAGATCGCGCACGAACTGGCCGCCGGAGCGCCCGCGCATCTGGCCTTGGTCGGCGCGCCGGCCCTTTGCGAGCGCTATGTGCAGGCGCTGGGCCGCTTTGGTCTGGGCGCCGGGCCCAGCGCGCCGCTGCAACTCGACAACACCGCGCCCGCCGGCCTCTGGCAGCTCGCGCAAACCATGGGGCTTTGACATGCTCGACCAGGCACTGCAACAACTTCCCCTCGTCGCCATCCTGCGCGGCATCAAGCCCGATGAGGTCGAGGCCATCGCAGACGCCCTCTACACCGAGGGCTTTCGCGTCATCGAGGTGCCCCTGAACTCGCCCCAGGCGCTCGACTCCATCGGCCGGCTGGCGCGCCGCATGCCCGAGGACGCGCTGGTGGGCGCCGGTACCGTGCTCAGCGCCGACGCGGTCCGCGACGTGCAGATCGCCGGCGGCCGCGTCATCGTCATGCCGCATGCCGACGTGGCCGTCATCCGCGTGGCCAAGGCCCGGGGCCTGGCCTGCGTGCCGGGTGTGGCCACCCCGACCGAGGCCTTCGCTGCGCTGCACGCCGGTGCGGACGCGCTCAAGCTCTTCCCGGCCGAGCTGGTCACGCCGTCCGTCGTCAAGGCCGTGCGCGCGGTACTGCCGCGTGAGCTGCGCCTGCTGCCGGTGGGGGGCATCACGCCTGACACGATGGCGCCTTACCGCAAGGCCGGCGCGGCCGGTTTCGGACTGGGCTCGGCCCTCTACGCGCCGGGCATGAGCGCCGGCGACGTGTCGGCGCGGGCGCGGGCCTTCGTGCAGGCCTGGCGCGCGTACTGACGACGCGCGACCCCAGACAACAACAACAACGACACCGGAGACAGCCATGAATCGCTTCCGCACGCTGGGCGTGGCGCTGCTGCTTGGCGCGCTCGGCCCAGGAGCCGGCGCCGAGACGCTCAGGCTCGACGCCCGTGCCGAGGCCGCCGCGCCGCAGACGGGGCATCTGAAGCTGGGG
>NZ_DASWYS010000057.1:0-3868 GCF_036404855.1 Roseateles sp. | reverse complement strand
TTGGCCGTAGCGACCTATGTCATCGCCACCGAGCCGCTGCCGGAGTCGCTGCAACCGATACGCAGCCCCGCGGCGCTCTACGACAACCGTTTCGCTTTCGACTACTACCGCAGGCTGAACGACGACCGGTTGCTGTGGGGCGGTCGCATCTCCATCCAGGAGCGCGACCCGGCGCGCATCGCGCAGATGCTGCAGGCGGACCTGCTCAGGGTCTATCCGCAGCTGGCCACGGTGCGCATCGAACACGCCTGGGGCGGGCTCATGAGCTATGCGCGGCACAAGATGCCGCAGATCGGCCAGCTGTCGCCGGGGCTGTGGTTCGCGCAGGCCTTCGGCGGCCATGGCGTGGCGCCAACGACGGCGGCCGGCGAGTGGCTGGCCGAGGCCATCAGCGGCCGCACGGACCTGCCCGCGGCCTTGCAGCGCTACGGCCTGACGCCGGTGTTCGGCCAGGCCGGCCTGCTGGCCGCGCAGGCCAGCTACAGCTGGGCGGAGCTGCGCGACGCGCTCAGGGAGCGGCTGATCACTTGATCCGCTGCTTCTCCAGCTTGCGCGCCAGCGTGCGCCGGTGCATGCCCAGCCGCCGCGCGGTCTCGCTGATGTTGAAGCCGGTCTCGGCCAGCACCTCGTGGATGCGCTCCCACTCCAGCGTCTTGATGGACGCCGTCTGGCGCTCGGTGACCTCCACGTCCGCATCGCCCTGCCGGCGCGCGAACGCGGCCTCGATGTCGTCGGTGTTGGCCGGCTTGGCCAGGTAGTGGCAGGCGCCCAGCTTGATGGCCTCGACGGCGGTGGCGATGGACGCATAGCCAGTCAGCACGACGATGAGCACCTCGGGATCCCATCCGTGCAGGTGCTGCACGCAGCTCAGGCCCGACGCGCCGCCGGCCAGCTTCAGATCCACCACGGCATGGCCCAGTTCCTCGTCGTCGGGCAGGCCGTCGAGCAAGGCCTTCATGTCGTCCAGGCCGGTGGCGCGCACGACGCGCCAGCCGCGACGCTCGAAGGAGCGGGTCAGCGTGCGGGCGAAGCTGTCGTCGTCCTCGACGATGAGCAGCAGGCGGTCTTCTTCAGGCATCAGTGCGGGATTCTCGTGGCAGCAGTGAAGCCAGGGGCAGCGTCAGGGTGACGGCGGCGCCCCCTTCCTCCCGGTTGCGCGCTTCCAGCCGGCCACCCAGCGTGCGGGCCACGTTGACCGACAGGAACAGCCCCATGCCGCGGCCATGCTGGCCCTTGCTGCTCTGGTAGGGCTCGCCGAAGTGGGCGAGCTGATCGGCGTCGAAGCCGGGGCCGCGGTCCTGCACGCTCAAGGACAGCGTCTCGCCGCCCGGGCAGGCCGCCCGCAGCGCCAGCGGCTGACCCGGCGCAGCCTCGGCGGCGTTGTCCAGCAGGTTGGCGACGACCTGCTGCAGCGCGCTGTCCGAGATGATCTGGGCCTCGGGCAGGCGCTCGCAACGCACCGCCAGTTCGGCCTGCGGGTGGGTGGCGCGCCAGTTGTCGGCCAGGCCATCTATGAAGACCTGCAGCGTCGTGAGCTGCGGCGCCTCGCCGCGCATCTCGCCGGCTGACATCAGGATGCCCGTCACGATGGCCTTGCAGCGCAGGATCTGGCGCTGCATCTCCTCGATCTCCTCGCGCAGCTCCGGCTCGGCCGCGAAGGGCGCCATGTGCGCCCAGTCGCCCAGGATGACGCTGAGCGTGGCAAGCGGGGTGCCCAGTTCGTGCGCCGCACCGCTGGCCAGCAGCCCCATGCGCAAGATGTGCACCTCCTCGGCGGCACGCTGCTGCGCCTGCGCCAGCTCGGCGTCGCGCTGCCGCAGGTTGCGGTTGATGCGCACGATGAAGACGCTGAGCAGCCCGACGTTGAGCACGAAGCACAGCAGCAGGCCACCCAGGTAGTTGGGCGACAGGGTTGTCGGTGCCGAGGCGTCCAGCAACAGCGGGCGATGCCATTGCATCAGCAGCACGAATCCCGAGACCGTGCTGACGATGACGGCGAGCAGGTAGCCCGGCCGCAGCAGCACCGATGCGACGGCGACCTGCAGCAGATAGAGATAGATGAAGGGGTTGTCGCTGCCACCGGCCAGGTACAGCTGACCGGTCAGCACGCCCACGTCGACCAGCAGCGCGACGCACAGCTCGATCTGCGACACCGGCTGCGCGAGCCGGTTGCGCCACAGGCTGAAAAGGTTGAAGGCCGCGAGGATGCCCAGCAGGCTGAGCATTTCCGCCCAAGGCAGCGTGATGCCCAGACCGGCATGCACGACCAGCACAGTGGCGAGCTGGCCACCGACGGCCAGCCAGCGCAGCTCGATGAGCTGGCGCAGATTGGCCTGTCCGGCGCGACGCTCGGGAGCGACGACGACGGGCTCGGCAGCGGATTCGCGCTGGGCGGGGGCAGGCGTGGTGTTCAAGACGGCGCGCGCCGGCGCTCCTCACGGACCAGGTAAACGGCCGCGGCGGCGGTCATGACCCCGAGCGCCAGCCAGGTGATGGCATAGACAGCGTGATTGTTGGCGAAACGCAGCACCGTCAGGCCGGGTCGCGGCCAGCGCTGGGGCCGGGCCGGGTCGGCGGACTCGTCGACAAAGAACGGAGCGACCGAGCCACCGAGCCCAAGTTGAGCCGCGATGCCCGCCACGTCGCGCGAATACCAACGGCCTTCGGCCGGTTCGTTGCGGCGCAGCGGGCCGCCGCCAGTCTCGGTCAGGCGCAGCAGGCCGACGAGCTCCACCGGCCCTGAAGGCGCGGCATGCAGCTCGGGCGCCCGCTGCTGAGGTGGCACGAAACCGCGGTTGACGAGCACGGTGCTGCCGTCCTCGAGGCGAAGCGGCGCGATGACCCAGTGGCCACCGCCGAGTTCGGTGGTGGCATGCACCAGCACCTCGCGCGGCTCGAAGCGGCCGTGCAGGCGCAAACGGCGGTACTCGTCGGACTTCGACACCGGCGCCGTCGCAGGTGGCGGCGCGACAGGTTCGGCATGGACCTGCCGCTCAATGCGGGCGATCAGGTCCTGCTTCCAGGACAGGCGCTGGACCTGCCAGCCGCACAGCGCCAGGAAGCCCAGGCTGGCCAGCGCCGCGCTGACGATCAGCGTGATACGTGCGGCGCGGCCCATACCGCCTCTGTCAGGGCATGTTGCGCATCGCCGCGGGATCGGGCGTCGGCATCATGTTGGTGTTCATGTGATACATGACCCAGACCGAGCCGGCCAGCATGATGACCACCAGTGCCACCGTGAACAGCAGCGCCAGCATGGACCAGCCACCCTCGACCTTGGCGTTCATGTGCAGGAAGTACACCATGTGCACCACCATCTGCACGGCCGCGAAGCCGAGGATGATGAAGGCCGTCATCTTGGGGCTGGGCAGCACCTTGCCCATGACCAGCCAGAACGGGATGGCCGTCAGGATGGCCGCCAGCACAAAGCCGACGGCATAGCCTTTCACGCTGACGTGGAAATCCTGCTCGCCGTCAAAGCTGTCGTCACCGTGGTGACCGTGACCGTGATCGTGCTTGGCCGCCATCACATCACTCCCATGAGATAGACAAAGGTGAAGACGCCGATCCAGACGACGTCCAGGAAGTGCCAGAACATCGACAAACACATCAGGCGGCGGCGGTTGGGCGCGGTGAGGCCGCGCTTGTGCACCTGCACCATCAGCACGACCAGCCAGATGCAGCCGAAGGTGACGTGCAAGCCGTGCGTGCCCACCAGCGTGAAGAAGCTGGAGAGGAAGGCGCTGCGCTGCGGGCCCGCGCCTTCGTGCAGCAGGTGCGCGAATTCGTAGAGCTCCAGGCCGATGAAGCCCGCGCCCAGCAGGCCGGTGATGGCCAGCCACACCAGCGTGCCGCCCATGCGCCGCTT
>NZ_DASWYS010000056.1:0-14894 GCF_036404855.1 Roseateles sp. | reverse complement strand
CTCGTCGCGCAGGTGCAGGTGCCAGTCGTCCGGCCGGGTGAGGGTGAGCGTGTCAGTCATGGGCCGGATTGTCGTCGGCCAGATGTGCGCCGAGCAGCGCCACCAGCCAGTCCATGAAGACACGCACGCGCCTCGGCGTGTGGCGGCGCTGGCTCATGACAAGCTGCACCGGCAGCGCCGCGGGCTCATGGCCCGCAAGCACGCGCACGAGGCGTCCGTCGGCCAGCGCCGCACGCAGGCCCACGCAGGGCGCCTGCACGATGCCCATGCCGGCCAGCGCGGCGACCTGGTAGGCGTCGGTGTGGTTGACGGTGACACGCGCCGGCAGGTGCAGACTGTGCGCGCGGCCGTCGGCATCCAGCCAGTCAAAGCGAGCGCGGCGGTCCGCCCAGGTCTGGCTGTAATGGACGAGTTCGTGGCCCTGCGCCAGCAGATCCTCGGGCGTGGCGGGCGTGCCCCGCGAGGCGAGGTAGGCCGGACTCGCGACATTGATCATGCGCAGTTGGCCCACGGCTCTGGCGACGAGCATGGGGTCATGCACGGCCCCCACGCGCAGCACGCAGTCAAAGCCCTCTTCCACCAAGTCCACGCGCCGGTCCGTGCAGCTCAGCTCCACCTGCAGGCCCGGATGCGCCGCCAAGAAGGCGGGCAGCGCTGGCAGCACGGCATCCAGTGCCAGGCGTACGGGCAGGTCGACGCGCAGCCGGCCGCCGAGCTGCTGGTCCTGCTGAAACAAGGCCTCGATCTCGCCGGCATCGGCCAGCAGGCTGCGGGCACGCTCGGCGAGCAGCTCGCCGTCCGAGGTCAGGCTGACGCGCCGCGTCGTGCGCTGGAACAGGCGGCTGCCGAGGCGGGCCTCCAGCTCGCGCACGATGTGACTGACCCGCCCCTTGGGCAAGCCCAGCTCTTCGGCCGCACGGCTGAAGTGGGCCAGGTCGGCCACCTGCAGGAAGACGCGCAGCGCGGCCAGGTCGATATTGGGCATCGTTTAGAGCACAGTCATTTACGTTTAGATGACTTTATCCATTTCCATTCGAACAATAAATTGCCCTCCGTACCCACTCACGGAGAAATCCATGGCTTCCACACCCATCACCCTGATCACCGGCGGTAGCCGCGGGCTGGGCGCCGCGATGGCGCTGGCCCTGGCGCGCGACGGACACGACATCGTGCTGACGTACCGCGACGCCGTCGGCGCAGCGCAGGGCGTTGTCGAGCAGATCCAGTCCCAGGGTCGCCGCGCGCTGGCCCTGCCGCTGGACGTGACCGATACGGCAGGCTTCCCGGCATTCACCGGGCTCCTGCGCGATGCACTGAAGGCCTGGGGCGCAAGCCGGCTCGACGGCCTCGTCAACAATGCCGGCGCGGGCGCCCACGTCAGCTTCGCCGAGACGACGCTGGCCCAGTTCGACGCCATGCTGGCCATCCATCTCAAGGGCCCCTTCTTCCTGACGCAGGCCCTGCTGCCGATGCTGGCCGAAGGCGCTCGCGTGCTGAACATCTCCAGCGGCCTGACCCGCTTCACGCTGCCAGGCTATGCCGTCTACGCGGCCATGAAGGGCGCCGTCGAGGTGCTGAGCCGTTACCAGGCGAAGGAGCTGGCCGCGCGCGGCGTCCGCGTCAACACGCTGGCGCCCGGCGCCATCGCGACCGACTTCGGCGGCGGCGCAGTGCGCGACAACGCGGAGCTGAACCGCTTCGTCGCCTCCGTGACGGCATTGGGCCGGGCCGGCGAGGCAGAGGACATCGGCGGCGCGGTGGCCGCGCTGATGAGGCCGGGCGCGGGCTGGATCACCGGCCAGCGCGTGGAGGCCTCGGGCGGCATGTTCCTTTGAGGGTCGTGTTTCCATGGCGCGAGGTGGGCGCGTATAAGACCACCACCCCAGCCCACGGAGAATCCATGACCCGACACGCCCTCTCACTTGCTGCAGTTGCCGCGCTGCTCACCGCCTGCGCCACGAAGCCGATGGAGGCCCTGGGACCGCCGGCCAAGGAGATGATCCATGCCGTCACGGCGACGAATCAGTTGATCCTGTTCAACGCCGGCCAGCCGCAGAAAACACTCTCCAGCCGGCCCCTCACGGGTCTGGCCGCTGGGGACACGCTGCTAGGCATCGACTACCGCGTCGCCAAGGGCCAGCTCTACGGCCTGGGAGCCAGCGGCCAGCTCTACCGCATAGACACACGGACCGGCGCGGCCAGTGCCATCGGCGCCCCCAGCGCCCTGCCCCGGGACGGCGCCACCGAATGGGGCTTTGATTTCAACCCGACCGTGGACCGCATCCGCGTCGTCAATGACGCGGGCTACAACCTGCGCCTGCACCCCGACACCGGCGCCATCGTGGACGCCGACCCCGAGCAACCGGGAGCGCAACTGGACGGCCGCCTGGCCTATGACAAGAACGACGTGAACGCCGGCAAGCCACCCGCCATCGTCGCGGCCGGCTACACCTACAACAAGGACAACGACAAACTCACGACCAACTACGCACTGGACGGCCGCCTGGGCGTGCTGGTACATCAGGGCAGCAAGGAGGGCATGCTGCCGGTGACGTCGCCCAACACGGGCCGTCTCTACACGGTCGGGTCGCTGGGCATCGGCAGCTTCCAGCACGCGACACTGGACATCTCCGACGTGTCGAACGCGGCCTATGCGGCCATCACGGTGGACGGGAAATCGGGCTGGTATCGCATTGACCTGCCCACCGGCCAAGCGACGCGCATCGGCAGCATCGCCGCCGGGGCGCTGGTCGGGGCGGCCATCGAGCCGTAGGGCCACGGGGCCCGCGGGGCGGGCTGTGCCGTCAGTGCTGCAGGATCTTGGCCAGGAAGTCCTTGGCCCGCGGCGAGCGTTCGTCGGGCTTGTTGAAGAAGTCGGCGCTGGTGCAGTCCTCGATGATCTTGCCCGCGTCCATGAAGATGACACGATTGCTGACGCGCTTGGCAAAACCCATCTCGTGCGTCACGCACATCATGGTCATGCCCTCGTTGGCCAGTTGCACCATCACGTCCAGCACCTCGCCCACCATCTCGGGGTCCAACGCCGAGGTGGGCTCGTCGAACAGCATGACGATGGGATCCATGGACAGCGCCCGCGCGATGGCCACGCGCTGCTGCTGCCCACCGGAGAGCTGACCGGGGAACTTGTCCTTGTGTGCGGACAGGCCGACCCGCTCCAGCATCTTCAGGCCGCGCGTCTTGGCATCGGCCGGCGAACGACCCAGCACCTTGATCTGAGCGATGGTCAGGTTCTCGGTTACCGACAGGTGGGGGAACAGCTCGAAGTGCTGGAAGACCATGCCCACGCGTGAGCGCAGCTTGGGCAGGTTGGTCTTGGGATCGGCGATGGAGATGCCGTCCACGACGATGTCACCCTTCTGGAAGGGCTCCAGCGCGTTGACGGTCTTGATCAGCGTCGACTTGCCCGAGCCCGAGGGCCCGCAGACGACGACGACCTCGCCCTTCTTGATGGACGTCGTGCAGTCGGTCAGCACCTGAAAGCTGCCGTACCACTTGGAGATGTTCTTGATGTCGATCATGGTGATGCCCAATCAACGGATGATTGCGATCTTCTGCTGCAGCCGGCGCACAAGCTGCGACAGGCCGAAGCAGATGACGAAGTAGACGACGGCGGCGACGAGATAGGTCTCGACCGGGCGGTTGAAGTTCTTGCCCGCAACCTCGAAGCCCTTCAGCAGGTCGTACTCGCCAACGGCGTAGACCAGCGAGGTGTCCTGGAACAGGATGATGGTCTGGGTCAGCAGTACGGGCAGCATGTTGCGGAAGGCCTGCGGCAGCACGACGAAGCGCATCGTCTGGCCGTAGGTCATGCCCATCGCGTAGCCGGCATTGACCTGACCGCGCGACACCGACTGGATACCGGCCCGCATGATCTCGGAGTAATAGCAGGCCTCGAACAGCGTGAAGGTGATGAAGGCGGAGGTCTGCCCGCCCAGCGGCCCGAGCAGCTTGGGAATGAGCAGGAAGAACCACAGGATCACCATCACCAGCGGGATGGAACGCAGCGTATCGACGTAGAAGGCCGCCGGCGCCGACAGCCAGCGGTGACTGGACAGCCTCATCATCGCCAGCAGCGTTCCGAGGACGATGCCGCCGATCATGGACACCAGGGTCAGCTGGATGGAGAACCAGAAGCCCTTGGCGATGAAGCTCTGGATGACGGCCCAGTTCAGGAAGGAGTAGTCGAGGTTCAGCATCACTTCGCTCCCACCGTGCCGGGGATGCGCACGCGCGCCTCGATGAACTTCGCGATGCGGTTGATGGCAAACGCGGAGATGAAGTAAAGCAGCGTCACGGGAATGAAGATCTCCTCGAAGTGCGAGGTCTCTTCCGATGCCTGCTGCGCGAACTGCGCCAGCTCCGGGATGCTGACCGCGAAGGCCACGGCAGAGTTCTTGACGATGTTCATGCTCTCGCTCGTCAGCGGCGGGATGACGATGCGAAAGGCCATGGGCAGCAGCACGAAGCGGTAGGTCTGGGGCAGCGTCATGCCCATGGCTTGGCCGGCATAGCGCTGGCCGCGCGGCAAGGTCTGGATGCCCGCCTTGACCTGCTCGCCAATGCGCGCGCTGGTGAAGAAGCCCAGCGCAAAAACGACCAGCACCGAAGACGACAGGTTCTCCCGCAGCACCGGGAACAGCGCCGGCAGCACGTGGTACCAGAGGAAGACCTGCACCAGCAGCGGGATGTTGCGGAACAGCTCCGTCCACGCCTCCCCGAAGCGGGCCAGCCATCGGTTGGGCGCCGTGCGGATGATGCCGATCAGCGAGCCCACGACCAGTGCCAGCAGCAGCGCCAGCAGCGAGACGCTCAACGTCCAGCCCCAGGCGTTCAGCATCCACTGCAGATAGGTCTGCTCCTTGCCGCCGGGGCCAAAGCAGCCAGCGATGGCCTCTCCGGTGGCGGTGTCATTGCAGTAGAACTGCCAGTCCCAGCTCATGGCCCTCTCCTTAAGCCTTGCATCTAACGCAAAGCGGGTGCCAGGCACCCGCTTCAAGGTCTTTCAGGTCGATGCGCGAATCACTTCTTCGCGTAGTCTTCCATCGGCTTGTCGTTGGGATTTGCCCAGGCCTCCTTGGTCGCGGCGGACAGCGGCAGGCCGATCTTGGTGTTGGTCGGCGGGATGGGCTGCAGGAACCACTTGTCGTAGATCTTGGCCATCTCGCCCGACTTCATCATGGCCTTGATGCTGTCGTCCACGGCCTTCTTGAAGGCGGGATCGTCCTTGCGGATCATGATGGCAATGGGCTCGACGGACAGCACTTCGCCGACGATCTTGAAGTCGGCCGGGTTCTTGGACGTGGCGATGTTCTTGGCCAGGATGGAGCCGTCCATGACGAAGGCATCGGCGCGGCCGGAATCCAGCAACAGGAAGCTGTCCGCATGGTCCTTGCCGAAGACTTCCTTGAAGTCCACACCGCTGGCGCGCTCGTGTTTGCGCAGCGTCTGCACCGAGGTGGTGCCGGTGGTCGTGGCGATGGTCTTGCCGTTGAGCTGGTTGATCGACGTGATGCCCGAGTTGGCCTTCACGGCGATGCGCACCTCCTCGACATAGGTCGTCACGGCGAAGGCGACGTCCTTCTGGCGGGCGACGTTGTTGGTCGTCGAGCCGCACTCCAGGTCTACCGTGCCGTTGACCGTCAGCGGGATGCGGTTGGCCGACGTGACCGGCTGATACTTGACGTCGATCTTGCTGCCAAGTTGCTTGCGCAGGTCGGCGATGACGCGCTCGCACACGTCGATGTGGTAGCCGACGTACTTGCCGTCACCAATGGTGTAGGACAGCCCCGAAGACTCGCGCACGCCCATCGTGATGGTGCCGCTGTCCTTGATCTTCTTCAGCGTGTCGGCATGCACGGCGGAAACGCCAGCCAGCAGGGCGGCGACGAGCAGAACTTTCTTCATGGAGACTCCAACAACAGGAAGTGGATATCGATAACAAGCTCGAGCAGACCACGCCCGGCACTCAGCCCGAATACGGGTTTTCACGCGGCATGTGTATGCAGGATGAGGTCATGCCGCTGACGCAAGATAGTCCCACAGCGCCTGCGCCGCGGGCTTCTGGCGGCGCGACAGCTCGGGCCGTTCACGGTAGATGCGTAATTCCATGCTGAGGCTGAACGTCCCGGGCGCCGCAGCCGGCACGAGGCGGCCACCGGCAAGCTCCTTCTGGACGGAGCTGGCAGGCAGGAAGGCGAAGCCATGCCCCTCCAGCGCCATGGCCTTTAGGCCCTCGGCCATGTCGGTCTCGTAGATGGCATCCAAGTTCAGGGCGCAGTCGGCTTCCTTGACGATGAGTTCGACCAGCCGGCCGAGGTAAGCGCCGGCCGCGTAGCTCAGGAAGGGGATCTTCTGGCCCGGTCGGCCGGGCAGGCGGAACATCGGCTCGCCCTGGGCATCGGCCTTGGCATATGGTGACAGCGTCTCATGGCCCAGGGACACCATCTGATAGCGCTCGGGGTCCAGTTGCAAGGGCTGGCTGGCGTGGTGATAGACCAGCAGCAAGTCGCAGTTGCCCTCGCTCAGTTGCAGCATCGCATCGTGCACGTTGGCCGCATTGAGCCGGCACTTGATGGCGCCGAAGCCGCGGCGCAGGCCCATGAGCCAGTGCGGGAAGAACGAGAAGGCCAGCGAATGCGGCACGGCGAACTCGATCATGTCCTGGTCCGCCGCCTGGTGGCTGCGCAGCATGTTGCGAGTGGCCTGCAGATGACCCAGCAGCTCGACCGCCTGGGCCAGCAGCGTGGCGCCTGCGGCCGTCAGCCGCGTCGGGTAGGAGGAGCGGTCGACCAGGTCGACGCCGGCCCAGGCCTCCAGCGCCTGGATGCGGCGCGAGAACGCAGGCTGGGTCACATGGCGGAGCTGGGCGGAGCGCGAAAAGCTTCGCGTCTCGGCCAGGCTGACGAAGTCTTCAAGCCATTTGGTTTCCACCCAGGGCAGTGTAGCCAAGGCCTTCGCACCGCTCAGGCACCGGCATTTCCCGTTGTTTCCATGACAGGGCATGCCCCCCTCAAGCGCGGTCCCTGGCCCCTGCGGCCCCCTCAACTGCAGGGGGCCGGGCCCAGCCCGTCATGAGACGGCTTGTTTACATTTCCTTCCACAAACCCAACTCGAATCCTGGACGGAGAACGCCATGCGCAAGACGAGCAAACTACTGGCCCTCACGTTGGCAGTTGGACTGCAGCCGGCCATGGCCGGCACGGTCACGCTGGACTTCAACGACGTGTCGGCCACTGCGCCGCTCACCAACCAGTACGCTGGGGCCCCGTGGTTTGTCGAGGCGTCTGGCGCGGCCTGGACGGCCGCGAACGTGTCCTGCTTCCCGAATGACCCCATCGCCATCGCATTCCCCGGCGCCGGCAACTGCGGTGCCCTGTGGCTGGCCGAACCCAACGGCAACCAGACCAGCTCGATGACGCTGAAGGTCGGGAACGGCTTCGATGCGCTTTCCTTTATCTACTCCGGCAGCAATGGCGACTCCAAACTGTCGGTTTCGATCTACGACGCGGCGGGCCTGTTGCTGAGCAGCCTGGACAACCTGGGCGCGCAGAGTTGCGGCGGTGACTTCTTCTGCGTCTGGTCCAGCGAGATCTCCCTGACCGGATTCAAGGGGGCCAGCACGGTCAAGTTCGAGGCAGACAACCAGGCCTTCCTGCTCGACAACCTGTCCTTCACGACCAACGGGGCAGGTGGTCAACTGCCCGAGCCTGGCGGCGTTGCCCTCGCGCTGGGTGCCTTGGGTGCCCTGGGCTGGACCCGCAAGCGCTCCTCGCGCTAGCCCCCTCTTCCGCTCGTTCAACGACCGCCGCTGGCGGTCGTTTCATTTGTGCGCAGGCCCCTCGCCGCTGGCCCGACCCCGCCTGCTTGGACCGCCCGCCATGACGGAACTCGCTCCGCTGTGAATGCACAACCGGGTGGCTTGAATCGCCACACTCCGTCCCTATAATGCTTGACTGCTAGCACTCAACACACCTGAGTGCTAACGAAATCGGTCCCGCTGGTGCGCCAGCAGGCTCCGTTTTTTTCGCGAGTCGCGGCCCGTGCGGGTCGCGGCCGCTTCAGCACCTACTCTCAAGGAGATTCCATGAAGCTGCGCCCCCTGCACGATCGCGTGATCGTTCGCCGTCTGGAGCAAGAGACCAAGACCGCCTCGGGCATCGTCATCCCCGACAACGCTGCTGAGAAGCCTGATCAAGGTGAAGTGCTGGCTGTCGGCCCGGGCAAGCGCAACGACAAGGGTGAGTTTGTGGCCCTGAATGTCACCGTCGGCGATCGCGTGCTGTTCGGCAAGTACTCCGGCCAGGCTGTCAAGGTCGACGGCGAAGAGCTGCTGGTCATGCGCGAAGAAGACCTCTTCGCCGTCGTGCAAAAGTAATTCAGCGGTCGACGCATCGACTCTGACCCCAATTCAAGTATTCGGAGAATCCAAATGGCAGCAAAAGACGTGATCTTTGGCGGCGAAGCCCGCGCCCGCATGGTTGAAGGCGTCAACATCCTGGCCAACGCGGTCAAGGTGACCCTGGGCCCCAAGGGCCGCAACGTGGTGCTCGAGCGCTCCTTCGGCGCCCCCACCGTGACCAAGGACGGCGTGTCCGTGGCCAAGGAAATCGAGCTCAAGGACAAGCTCCAGAACATGGGCGCCCAAATGGTCAAGGAAGTTGCTTCCAAGACCAGCGACAACGCCGGTGACGGCACCACCACCGCTACCGTGCTGGCCCAGGCCATCGTCCGCGAAGGCATGAAGTACGTGGCCGCCGGCATGAACCCGATGGACCTGAAGCGTGGCATCGACAGGGCCGTCGGCGCCCTGGTCGCCGAGCTGAAGAAGGCCTCCAAGGCCACCACGACCTCCAAGGAAATCGCCCAGGTCGGCACGATCTCGGCCAACAGCGATGCCGACGTTGGTCAGATCATCGCCAATGCGATGGACAAGGTCGGCAAGGAAGGCGTCATCACCGTCGAAGACGGCAAGAGTCTGAACAACGAGCTGGACGTCGTCGAAGGCATGCAGTTCGACCGCGGCTACCTGTCGCCCTACTTCATCAACAACCCGGAAAAGCAATCCGCGATCCTGGACAACCCCTTCGTGCTGCTGTACGACAAGAAGGTGTCCAACATCCGCGACCTGCTGCCCACGCTGGAAGCCGTCGCCAAGGCCGGCCGCCCGCTGCTGATCATTGCCGAGGAAGTCGAGGGCGAAGCCCTGGCGACCCTGGTGGTCAACACCATCCGCGGCATCCTGAAGGTCGTCGCCGTCAAGGCCCCTGGCTTCGGCGACCGCCGCAAGGCCATGCTCGAAGACATCGCCATCCTGACGGGCGGCAAGGTCATCGCCGAAGAAGTGGGTCTGTCGCTCGAGAAGGTCACGCTGGCTGACCTGGGCCAGGCCAAGCGCGTCGAAGTGGGCAAGGAAAACACCACCATCATCGACGGCGCCGGTGCTGCTGCCGACATCGAAGCCCGCGTCAAGCAAGTGCGCATCCAGATCGAAGAAGCCACCAGCGACTACGACCGCGAGAAGCTGCAAGAGCGCGTGGCCAAGCTGGCCGGCGGCGTCGCCGTCATCAAGGTCGGCGCTGCCACCGAAGTCGAGATGAAGGAAAAGAAGGCCCGCGTGGAAGACGCGCTGCACGCCACCCGTGCCGCCGTTGAAGAAGGCATCGTCGCCGGCGGCGGCGTGGCCCTGCTGCGTGCCAAGCAAGCTGCTGGCGAGATCAAGGGCGACAACGCCGACCAGGACGCCGGCATCAAGCTGATCCTCAAGGCCATCGAAGCCCCGCTGCGCGAAATCGTCTACAACGCTGGCGAAGAGAGCTCCGTCGTCGTCAACGCCGTGCTGGGTGGCAAGGGCAACTACGGCTACAACGCCGCCAACGGCACTTATGGCGACATGATCGAGATGGGCATCCTGGACCCGACCAAGGTGACCCGCACCGCGCTGCAGAACGCCGCATCCGTCGCATCGCTGATGCTGACGACCGAATGCATGGTCGCCGAATCCCCCAAGGACGACGCACCGGCCGGCATGCCCGGCGGCATGGGCGGTATGGGTGGCATGGGCGGCATGGACATGTAAGTCCACGCCAGCGACTCACCCGTCGCTGACAAAACGAAAGGGGCTGCGCGAGCAGCCCCTTTTTTTTCACCCAGAGATCAGTCGCTGGCGCGCGCCTCGGATCGCTTCAGCGTGTACGTCAGCCCGATGCCGATGCTGGCGCCGGTTGTCCGGCGCACCAGCGGGCTGTCGCGATTGGCCGCTCCCGCCACGCTGTCCACGCGGCCGAAGGCGAACACGCGCACGTCCCGCGCCAACTGGCGCGATACGCCACCTTTGAAGCGCCAGGCGATCAATCCCGCCCGAGCGCCGTAGGCAGGCCGGTCCGGCAGCGCCTCGTCCGGCGCCACGCCGTAGTAGGTCGACCCGAGCCGGTCGTCGCCGATCAGCACACCCGCTCCGATGCCATAGCTCCAGCCGCCCCGCGTGCGGTGCTCCAGGCTCAACTCCGGCTCCAGGCTCATACCGCGGTGTCGCCGCAGGTCCCGCGCCTCGAACACCCCACGCAGCGGCAGCTCAAAGGTCAGTCGGTGACCGGCAGCACGCCCGTTCAGGAACCAGCGCCCCACCGGCCCGAACTCGATCAGCGTGCCCAGCCTCGGCATGCCCTCGCGGGCTCGCAGCGACTTTCCACCGGCGCTCAGCGAGCCCGCGAACGACACGTCCAGCTCGAAGGCCTCGGTACGCACCGCGCGCAGGCCCGCCCCCTCGTCATCCGCCCGCAGCACCTTGCCGCGATAGATCACATAGGGCAGCAGCGGCGTGCGGCGCACCTGCTCGTCCGCGCCCGGGTAGGCCTGCTGGGAAATGACGCCTGCCGCCGCACCCACCTCCCAAAGCGGCAGGTCGGGACGCGCGGGCGCATCGGCGTGGGCGCCGGCGCTCGCGCAGGCGAGGCTGAAAACCAGAAAGCGTTTCATGGGTGATCCAAGAGCAGCGACGGCGCGCATCATGCCGTCACCCGCGCAATCAGCGCGTCAGCGAACCCACCCTGATCGCACAGCGCGCTAGCGGCCATGCGCTCGCGCAGGCTGGCGCGCAGCGCGCTGAGCCCCGCGCGGTCTTGCAGGCGGGCTTGCGCCAAACGCACGAAGTCGTCCTCGTCGACCGCCACCCAGCCCTGCGCCAGGCCCAGGGTCTGCATGAAGCTCAGCCCCTGGCGCGAGATCGGCGCCGGCCCGGGCAGCGTCAGCACCGGCACGCCCATCCACAGCCCGTCCAGCGTCGTCATGCCGCCGCTGTGCGGGAAGGGATCGAGCGCGATGTCCACCCGGCCGAAGGCGGCGAGATAGTCGGCCAGCGGGCCCGGGCCTTCCAGTTCCAGTTGGCGCGCATCGCCCGGCCAGCGCGCCCGCAACAGGGCGCGCTCGGCTTCATGCTGCAGCCCCGGCGCCTTGATCAGCAGCCGGCTGCCGGGCGTCGCGCCCAGCACACGCGCCCACAGGGCCAGGACCGGATCGCCGAGCTTGTGCAGCGCATTGAAGCTGCCGAACTGAGGCGCGCCGCCCCTCGGAGCCACAGCTGGTGCGTCCCCCGGCGGCGCGTAGACCGTGAAGCTGTGCGGCAGCCGCAGCAGCGGCTCGACGAACCCGGCCTCGGCCCCCGCCGGCAGCAACCAGCGGTCGCCGATGAAGCCATCGATCTCCACCAGCCCGGTACTGGCCGCATAGCCCAGCCAGCTGAACTGCCGCGGCGCGGGCCGACGCGCGAACACACCCAGCCGGTGGCCGCCCGTGTGGCCGTTCAGATCAATCAGCACATCGATCCCGTCGTCGGCGATGCGCGCCGCCAGCGCCGCGTCGTCGAGGTCCGTGGCCCGCACCCAGCGCGGCGCCGCTGCGCGCAGCCGCTGCGACAGGGCATCGTCAAGCTGGGAATTGGCATAGACCGACACCTCGCAGCGCAACGCCAGTGCCGGCAACCAGGCCTCGGCCAAGCGCCCGACCGGATGGCTGCGCAGGTCGGCCGACACCAGCCCCACGCGCAGCCGCGGCGCCATCGGCGCCAGCCGTCGCACCGGTACGGCCTGGGCCACCCGCCCGAAGTCCGCTGCCTCCGCCCGCAGCGCGGCGGCCTCTTCGGCATGGGCCTGGCGATAGCTGCGCAGCAGCAGCCGGTCGCTGCGCGCGGTGAGCAGGGCTGGATCGAGCGCAATCAGCCGGCCCAGCACGGCGTCGGCCTCATCCAGGGCGCCCTGGCGCTTCAAGGCCTGGGCGAGATGGCTGAGCGCCCGGGGCGATTCCGGCGCGTCGGCCAACGCCTGACGGTAGGCGTCCACCGCCTCGCCGAATCGCCCCTCCTGCAGCCGCAGGCCCCCGAGGTTGGTCATCACGGCCGCACGGCGCTCGCCGGTCGCACCCGCTGCCAGGGCCGCGCCCAGCACGGCCTCGCCTCGATCGGGTCGCAGCAGGCTGAGATTGCAGGCGGCCTCGGCATGGCCCGGGTCGAGCGCCAGCACCCGCTCCCAGGCCTCGATGGCGGCCGTCGGGTCGCCGACGTCATGGAGCAGATTGCCGAGCGTGAACCAGGACTCGGCACGGTCCGGGGCCAGCGCCAGGGCTTCGCGGAGCCGCGTCACCGCCTCGGCGACACGGCCGGCCGCCGCCAGCGCGGTGGCGGCATGCACGCGCAGGCTGGCATCGCCCGGCCGCGCATCCACGGCCCGGGCGAAGGCCTGGGCTGCCTCCTCATGTCGGCCCAGGGCCAGCAGCGCGCGTGCGCGGTTGCCCAGCGCTGCAGCCAACCCCGGCTGCCGGGCCAGGGCCGCGTCGAAGGCCGCCAGCGCGTCGGCCGGCTGGCGCAGTGCCAGCAGCGCGTTGCCGAGGTTGTTGTGCGCCCCGGCCAGTCCCGGCTGCAGTCGCAGCGCGTGCTCGTAGGCCGTGCGGGCTTCGGCCCAGCGGCCACGGGCCGCCAGCAGCGCCCCCAAGTTGGCTGGCAGCTCTGCATCGCCGGGCAGCAGTTCCATCGCGCGGCTCAAGGCCGGCAGGGCATCCTCGCCCAGCATCTGCTGGGCCACCGACAAAGCCTTCCACAACGCCCCGTCCTGCGGATTTCGACTCAGCAGGGCGCGCGCCAGGACCGCCATCTCGGCATGCCGGCCCGCCTGGAAAAGCGTGAAAAGGTCATGAAGTCCGGCGCTGGCCATGTAGTTCGGGGGGGAGGTAAGAGAGGGCAACACGCCGGGACGCCCCAGGCTGGCGCCAGATAATCTCATCCCGCCGTCTCCCTGCCTCCATGTTCTCCAGTCTGCATCCCCACGCCCTGCTCGACCATGCGCTGACCGAGACCGGCCCGCTGGCCCGCGAACTGCTCAACGTGGTGCAGGACGAACTCGATGCCCAGCCCCAGCACTACCCGCTGCGCGAGGCTTGGCGCAAGGTGCGCGCCCACTTCGCGGCCGACTTTGAGGGCAAGCTCATTGAACTGTTGCAGGCCGGTCGCCGCGGCGAAGATCCCCTTCACCGCGCGCCGCTGCAACTCGGCGGCCTGGAAAGCCTGAGTCTCGTCGACGAGCACCAGGCCCTCCAGGATGTGGCCATTGCCCATGTCGCCCACACCGCTGAGGAACTCAGCCGCGCCGAACTGCACCAGATCGGCAACTTTTACGCGGCGCTTCGCGGCACCGCCCGGGCCCGCGAGCGCGACAACCCGCTGCGCCCCGCCCTCTTCGCCCATGCGCTGCATCATGCGCTGGCCGCCAGCCCGCTTGGCGCCCAGGCCCAATACGAGCTGATGCGCGTGGCGGCCACGCCGCTGGCCCGCGCCCTGCACCGCCTCTACGCCCAGGCCTGCTTGACGCTGCATGCTGCCGACATCGGTGACATGGTGGCCTCCCATGCCAACGCCCGCAGCGACCCGCTGGCCCACCAGCGCCTGGCCGCTGCCCGCGGCATCGGCACACGGCCGCAGGCCCACGGCACGCTGGACGGCCTGTCTCGCCGCGTCGACGCGGCCAATTCACGCCCCCAGGGGCTGGGCGCGCCCGGTGCGGTGGCCCCACGCAACCCACAGGCCCCTGCCCCCTTCGTGCGCACGACCGGGCCGGACATGCTGAGCCGGCTCTATGACCAGATCCTGGCCGACCCGCGCCTGCTGCCGCCGCTCAAGGGCCTGCTGGCACGGCTGCAGATCGCCGTCGTGCGCCTGGCGCGCACCGACAACACGTTGCTACGCCGCGAGGACCACCCCACCTGGGCGCTGCTGAATCGCGTTGCCGCCCACGGCATGGCCTTCGAGCGCGCGGACGACCCGCTGCTGGTCGACTTCCTGCGCTTCATGGAGGCCGAGGCTCAACTGCTCGTCGACGCGCCCACGCCTACGGCCCTGCTCTTCCAGCAGGCGCTCGCCCGTGTGGATACCCATATCGGCCAGCAAGCCCGTCAGAGCGGCGAGCGCAATGCCGTCGCGCTGGCCGCGCTGGAGCGCGAGCACCAGCGATCTGAATGGCGCGATCTGCTGCGCGAACAGGTTGACCATCAGATGATGGACGCGCCGCTGGGGCCGCGCATGCACCGCTTCCTGCAGACGAGCTGGGTCGATGTCATCGTCGCGGCCATGGTCCGCCACGGTCGCGACTCGGTCGAGGCCCAGGCCGCCATGGAGGTCGTCGACGCCGTCATCGACAGCCTCACCACGCCGCGCGACCTCGCCGATCGCGAGGCGTTGCGCATGCGCCTGCCCGTCCTCATCGAACTCCTGTCCACCGGCTGCGACAGCATCCAGCTGCCCGAGGCCCGGCGCGAGCCGCCGCTGTCGGAGCTGATGGCGCAGCATGCCCGGCTGCTGCGCGGCCTGCCGGCCCTGGACCCGGCCGAACGCC
>NZ_DASWYS010000055.1:0-17963 GCF_036404855.1 Roseateles sp. | reverse complement strand
ACTGCGCAACGGCGTGCGTTGGCGCTGCTGTTCGCGCATGTCGTTGAGCCAGGCCAGCTTGGCACCGTAGAGCTGGCGGTCCTTGACCGTCGCGCTGTTCTCCATCGCCTTGGCAATCTCGCCGCGGGCGCCGGCCAGGTCGCCCATGCCGTAATTGGCCAGGCCCAACCAGAAATGGAACTCGGGCACGTAGGCCGCGCGCGCCACTTCCTTGCGGAACAGCTGGCGGGCCGCGGCGAACTCGCCGGCTCGCATGGCCGCCACGCCCTCGTCAAAAAACTTGTAGGGCGCCACGGGCTGGAGCTGGGCGAGCTGGTTGGCGTAGACCTGGGCTTCCTCGCGGCGGCCGGTGTCGCTCAGCACGAGGACCAGGTTGGACATGGCCTGGGTGTTGGCCGGCTCGCGCTGCAGCACCAGTCGCAGCGTGGATTCGGCGCGATCGAGCAGACCCTTGCGGCGGTAGAGCACTGCCAGCGTGTTGTAGGCCGCCAGCCAGCGCGAGTCGGTCATGATGGCCGCGCGAGCCCACCAGTAGGCGTCATCGATCTGGCCTACCGTCAGCGCCTCGGCCGCCTTGTTGTTGAGGAACATCGCGAGGATGGTGGACTCCTCGACCGCACGGCTGCGGTTGTGACGCATCTGCTCCGGGGGCAGGAAGTCGATGGTCAGCAGCTCCGGATCACCGTAGACGAAAAGGGACGGCGCAGTCAGCTGCCGCGCGAGGCTGATGTTGACGTGGCCGGCAACGAAGAAGATGCCGTTGGCGCGTGTCCAGCTCTCTTCCAGATAGACGCTGTTGAAGCGCACCGGCATGCCCAGGTGGCGCGCGAAGGCCGCCGTCATCAGCACCAGCGACATGCAGTTGCCGCGCTTGGCGTCGAAGGCCTCGGCGGCCGTGCGGGTGGTCTCCGCGTCGTAGTCGAGCTGCAGCCGCCCGCGGGTGTAGAGCGCGTCGATGAGGCCATCGCGCTGGCCCTTGTGGCGGATCTCCTTGGCCATCTCCGTCTCGGCAAAGCGCAGCATGGCCGGACTCATCGCCAGCGCCTCTTGCGGATCGATGTGGACGCTGGGCGGACGGAAGGCGGTGTCGACGAAGACATCGGTGCTGGGCACCTCCTTGGGCTCGACAGCGCAGCCTGTCAGGCCGGCTCCCCCACCCAGAAGCGCCAGTGCAGTGACCAGGACATGGATGTTTCTCATGGCAGTCTCCTGTCACAAGCTTAGTCCTGCCCCGGCCTCCTGTCTTCAGTCACGCGTCCGCCTTTTCGGGGGATCACTCCAGCACGAAAACCGCCGCGCTTCGGGCCGGCACCTCGAAGCGGCCGGCCTCGAACCGCGCCCCGTCGCGCACGCGCGCATCGGCGCCCTGGCGCTGTACGGGATGCAGCACCCAGCGCGCGCCGGCCTCGTCGGGCAGCGCCAGCGCCTGCGCCGTCGGCGCGACGTTGATGAAGGTCAGCAACGCCCGGAACCCACCCAAGCCCCGCCCATCGATGCGCGTGGCGATCAGCACCGGGTTCTGGGCGGCGCCGCTGCCGGGGAAGCTGACACGCTTGCGGATCTCGGCCGCGCTCGGCAGGCGCAGCAGCGGCGTGCCGGCGCGGATCCTGAGGAGGTCGCGGAAGACGTCGCGCGCCCAGGCGATCTCGGCGGGGCCGGGCGCGATGGACGGGTCGGCCAGGCGCTCGCGGGCCAGCGCCCAGTCGCGGCCGTCACGCCCCTGATTGTCCTGCCGGGGCGGCAGGCCGGTGCCGAAGTGGTTGGTCTGGTAGCTCCAGTCCAGCCGGTTGAACCAGTCGCCGCTGTCGTAGCTGTTGCGGTCCATGCTCTTGCTGCGCAGGAGGTCCTGGCCGGCATGGAAATACGCCACGCCCTGGCTGAAGGCGACCAATGCGGCGCCCAGCATCTGCACGCGAGCGCGGTCCTCGCGCGACGTTCCCAGCGGCAGCTTGAGCACGTTGACGTCGAACAGCGTCTGGTTGTCGTGGTTTTCAACGTAGTTGACGACCTCTCCCGGCTCCGACACAAAGCCCGCAGGCTGGTCGCCATAGGGGATGGCATCGAGGCGTTTCCTCTCGCCGCGCCAGGTCGTCAGCTCGAAGCCGCGCAGCGAGCCGGCCAGGCCCACGCGGATCATGTCGGCTGCCGCCAGCAGGTCCTCGGCTCGCGCCGCGGCCAGGGCGTTGGGCGCATAGACGAGGCCGTTGAGCCACCCCTGGCGGCGCACGCTGTCGTCTCCGCCCTCGCCCGCCGAGCCACCGCGGGCCGCATCGCGGGCCCGGTCACTGAAACTGGCGATGCCGCTGCCGTTCAGGCTCAGCTGCGAAGCCTGCAGAAAACGTGCGCCGTGGGCCACCTCGCCGAAGTTCCAGCCCTCGCCCAGCAGCTGGACGGGCCGGCCGGCCTCGGCGTCGACGCGGGCCTGCAGCCGCTCCATCGCCTCGCGGGGCTGGTGGCCCATCAGGTCGAAGCGCATGGAGTCGATGCGGTACTCGCGCACCCACAGGGCCGCCGAATCGATCATCAGCTTGGCCATCATGCGGTGCTCGGTGGCGGTGTTGTCGCAGCAGGTCGAGCGCTCCACCTCGCCGCGGGCGTCGAGGCGGTGGTAATAGCCCGGCACGAGGCGGTCCAGCACCGACTTGCGGGCCTGACCGGCGGCGGCCATGTGGTTGTAGACCATGTCCATGCCCACACGCAGCCCGGCCCGGTGCAGGGCCATCACCATCTGGCGGAACTCGACGACGCGCTGCAGCGGGTCGGTCGCGTAGCTGCCCTCGGGCGTGTTGAAGTGCCAGGGGTCGTAGCCCCAGTTGAAGCAGTCTTCGGCCGCCAGGGCCATGACGGCGGCCTGCTGGGCCTCGCTGTCGGCCGGTGCGTCCGGCACCGTGGGCGTCTTGCAGCCCCGCTCGGGCACGCTGGCGAGGTCGAAGACCGGCAGCAGGTGCACGTCGGTGAGGCCCGCCCTGGCGAGGGCCTTCAGATGCCGCATGCCCAGTGACCCGGTCTCGGTGAAGGCCAGATATTTGCCGCGCCAGTCCGGGCGCACGCTCGCGTCGCTGATGGAGAAGTCGCGCACGTGCAGCTCGTAGATGACCTGGTCGGTCGCGCTCTTCATGCGTGGCGGCCGCGGCGCCGCATCCCAGCCGCGCGGCTTCAGCGCCGGCGAGGCCAGGTCGGCCACGACACTGAGCCGGGAGTCGGTCGTCAGCATGACGGCATACGGATCGGTGACGAGGTTGCGCACCCGGCCATGGGTGGGCGTGACCACGTCGACCAGGTAGCGGTAGGCCTGGCCGCTGAGGTCGCCCTTCAGCTCGGCGCGCCAGACGCCCGTGGCCGCATCGAAGTGCATGGCCTCGGCAGCGACGGCCGGGGCGTCGCCCCCCGCGTGGCGGCACAGCAGGACGCGGCTGGCCGTCGGCGCCCAGACGGCGAATCGGGTGCCGGCCCGCGCCGGATGGGCGCCCAGGTCGCCCACCCGCTCGGCAGCGGCGTAGAGGTCATCCAGCGCCCCGGCGATCTGCACGCCGGTCGACGCGATCACGCGACCATCCGCCGCCTCGTGCACGAGCAGCAACTGCCCGCGCAGCAGGGTGGCGACCGGCACGCCCTCCGCGACCGCCAGGCGTGCCCCCTCGCCGATGAAACGCAGGCGCGCCGGCAACGGCGCCGCGCTGGGCTGCAGCGCCACGGCGCCATCGCCACCCGTAACCTGCTCGCCCGGGAGCGCGCGCAGGCCGGCCGCCGCGGCATGGTGCAGGCGCACGCGCTCGCCCGGCTGCAGCTTCAATCCCGGCCACTGCAGATGACGCCCGTCCAGCCAGTAGGCCTCGGCGGCCGGCCTCACGGCGGCGGCGGGTGCGGGCACCTCGGCATTGCAGTCATCGAGGTCGGCCCCGAACGCCACGTTGGCGGTCAGCGCCAAACCTAACAGCACCGGCAGCAGGGGACGTGGGGGCATGAAGGTCTCCGTTGTTGTTCTTGGATAGTAGCAAAACTACATTCATAGAAATCACCAAGTCAAATCCACAAGGAAAGTCGCTATGCTCCGACGAGAACTACAAAGTAGTTTGATTACATAGTCGACGCTAAAGCAAGTTTTCGGACACTGCACGCCATGCCCAAGCCCCTGCTGCCCGCCCTCGCCCTCCTTGCTGCCGGCCTCGTGCAGGCGCAGGCGCAGGCGCAGATCGACATCCGCCCGGTGCCCGCCCAGCCCCGGGCGAGCACCCTGCCCGCGCACTGGCAGCACGGCGTGTTCATGGAGATCTTCGTGCGCGGCTACCAGGACAGCGACGGCGACGGCATCGGCGACCTGCGTGGCCTGACCCGGCGCCTGGACTACCTGCAAAAGCTCGGCATCAGCGGCCTGTGGCTGATGCCCATCACAGCCAGCTCCGACCACGATCACGGCTACGCGACGACCGACTACCGCGGCATCGAGCCGCAATACGGCACGCTGGCCGATTTCGATGAGCTGGTGCGCGAGGCGCACCGGCGCGGCATCGCCATCGTCATGGACTACGTCATCAACCACGCGTCCTGGCAGTTCCCACCCTTCCAGCACGCCGTGACTGACCGCACCAGCCCCTGGCGCAGCTGGTTCGTCTGGAACCCCGAGCCCGGCCCTGGCTGGGACATCTGGGGCAAATACCCCTGGTATGACGCGGCGCAGAAGCCGTGGACATGGACGGGCGAGTGGAAGGACCTGCCGCCCATCACCCCCGGCGCACCGGACATCTTCTTCGGCACCTTCGGGCCGCACATGCCCGACTTCAACCTGCGCAACCCCGCCGTCGTGCAGTACCACGAAGACTCGCTGCGCTTCTGGCTGAACCGCGGCCTCGACGGCTACCGGCTGGACGCCGTGCCCCACCTCATCGAGAACAGTGCCAAGGACTGGAACGACCAGCCTGAGAGCCGCGCGCTGACCAAGCACTTCCAGGACCTCATCAAGAGCTACCCCGGCCGCTACGTGGTCTGCGAAGCCACGGCCGAACCCATCGCCTATGGCAACCCCGACCTGTGCGGAGGCGCCTTCGCGTTCAACCAGAACTATGAGCTGATGAAGGCCGCCAAGGGCGACGCCGAAGCGGTGCAGCGCGTGGCCGGCTACTACCGGAGCATGTCGCCCACGATGGCGACCTTCCTGCACAACCACGACATCTTCACCGGCCAGCGCGTGTGGGACCAGTTGCACGGCGACGAGGCCCGCTACCGGCTCGCGGCGGCCAGCTACCTGCTGCTGCCCGGCACGCCCTTCGTCTACTACGGCGAGGAGATCGGCCAGGCCGGCATCGATGGCAAGGACCCCAGGGATGATGCGCCGCTGCGCTCGCCGATGAGCTGGACGCCCAGCAACCAGGGGCCGGGCGGCTTCTCGACGGGCCCCGCACCCTTTCGCCCGCTGTCGCTGAACCGCAGCCGCCACAACGCCGAGAGCCAGCAGCGCGAACCGGGCTCGCTGTTCAATTTCTACCGCGAGCTGATCGCGCTGCGACGAGCCTCGCCCGCGCTGACGCTGGGTCGCTACGAGGCCGACCACGTCGAGGGCCAGGTGTGGCGCTTCGAGCGCGTGCACGGGGACGAGCGCGTGCTCATCGCCATCAACTACGGCGACGCGCCTGCCGCCATCGACGTGCCGGCCGGCGCGCAAACACTCCATCCGAAGAACACCCGCGCCACGCACGGCCGCACGACGCTGCCGCCGCTATCCCTGCGCGTCTACCGACTGGCCACGCGATGAAGACCCTGATCACCCTTGCCACTGTCCTGCTGATGACCCTGCCCACGATGGCCGCCGAGACCCGCCCCGCTTCCCACCGCATCGAACCGCCCAACTGGTGGGTCGGCATGCGCGACAGCACCCTGCAGCTGATGATCCACGGCGCCGGCATCGCCGATGCGAAGCCCCAGCTGGCGCCCTATCCCGGCGTCACGCTGAAGACCAGCCATCGCGCGACCAGCCCCAACTATCTGTTCGTGGACCTCGACGTCGCGCCCGGCACCCGGCCGGGCGAGCTGACGCTGACCGTGGGCGGCCAGACGCTGCGCTACCCGCTGCTGGCCCGTGCCCCGGGTTCGGCCGAACGCCAGGGCTTCGGTCCCCGGGACGCGATCTACCTGGTCGTGCCGGACCGCTTCGCGAAGGGCGGCGACCTCGGCCGCGCCGGCATGAAGGAAGGCGTCGACCGCCAAGACCCCAACGGCCGCCACGGCGGCGACCTGGCCGGCATGCGCCGCCACCTGGACTACATCGCCGGCCTGGGCTTCACGCAGGTCTGGCCCACGCCGCTGATCGCGAACGACAGCGAGAAGTACAGCTACCACGGCTACGCGGCGACGGACTTCTACAAGATCGACCCGCGTTTCGGCACGAACGACGACTTCGGCGCCTTCGTGGCCGAGGCCCGGGCCCGGGGCGTGGGCGTCATCCAGGACATCGTGCTCAACCACATCGGCAGCGGCCATCACTGGATGGCCGACCTACCCGCGCCGGACTGGGTCAACCAGTGGCCACAGGGCTACACGGAGACCCACCACGCGCGCATGACGCTGCAGGATCCCTACGCGGCCCCCAGCGACCGCCTGCGCTTCACCGACGGCTGGTTCGTGCCCGGCATGCCCGACCTGAACCAGCGCCGCCCGGAACTGGCGACCTATCTGACACAGATGACGCTGTGGTGGATCGAGCGCTACGGCCTGTCGGGCCTGCGCACCGACACCTACTCCTACTCCGACCGCGACTTCCTGAGCCGCTGGTCGGCCCGCGTGATGCAGGAGTACCCGCACCTCAACATCGTCGGCGAGGAATGGAGCCCACATCCGGCCGTCGTCGCCTACTGGCAGCGGGGCAAGCGCAACCACGACGGCTACGTCTCGTCCACGCCCAGCATGATGGACTTCCCGATGAACTCGGGACTGCTGGCCGCACTGACTGAAGGCGACGGCGCGTTCACGGGACTGACGCGACTGCACGAAGGCCTCGCGCACGACTTCGTCTACCCCGACCCGGCCAACCTGGTCCTGTTCGACGGCAACCACGACACGCCGCGGCTGTTCTCGCTGCTCAAGCGGGACGTGGGCCTGACCCAACTGGCACTGGCCTACATCGCGACGACGCGCCGCATCCCGCAGCTGTTCTACGGCAGCGAGATCCTGATGGAGAGCCCGGTGGAGCGCGATGACGGCAAGGTGCGCGGCGATATGCCGGGCGGCTGGCCCGGCGACACCGTCAGCGCCTTCACCGGCGCGGGCCTGACCGCCGAACAGCGCGACATGCAGGACTGGGTACGCCGCCTGTTCAACTGGCGCAAGGGCGAGCGCCTCATCCACGATGGCGCGCTGATGCAGTACGCGCCAGTGGACGGTGTCTACGTGTTCTTCCGCTACGACGCAGGCCGCACCATCATGGTGGTACTGAACAAGACCGACAAGCCGGTGGCCGTGTCCATCGCCCGCTTCCCGGAACGCGTGGCCGTCGGCGCGCGGGCACGGGACGTGCTCAGTGGCGAACAACGGACCCTGGGCGAACACCTGACCGCGCCGGCGCGCAGGCCGCTGATCCTGGAGATCGGGCGCTGACGGGGCACACCGCCTACAATCGGGGCTCTCCCGAAAGAACCGTCGTCGCCGTCGTGGCCATGAAAGGCTTTCATTCTTGCAACCCTTGTGGTGAAGATGAACAAGCCTTTCATATCGCTGTGCCCCGAGATCACCCGCGACCACGCCTTCACGCTGATGGACTGGCTGGAGGACGAGGACGTCACCCGCTACCTGAGCGATTCGCGCCACGTCTCGCGCTTCATCGAGCAACTCGTGGGCCGGGTCCAGTTGCCCATCCTGACGCATCTGTTCAACCAGGGCGGCCGGTTCTTCATGGCCTGCGACCAGCATGACGTGCCCGTGGGTTTCGTCCGCCTGATCAAGACCGGGCCGGTCTGCGAGATGGTCCTCGTCATCGGCGACCGCACCAACTGGGGCCGACACCTCGGCACCAGTACGCTCCGCGAGGCCATGAAGCTGGCCTTCTTCGACATGGGGGCCGAGAAGCTCATCGCCAAGATCCACGCTGACAACACGCGTTCGCTGAAGACCTTCCAGCGCTGCGGCTTCCAGCTCGCCAGCGAGACCCCCACGCTGAGAACGTTCGCCGCCATGCGGGAGCACTGCCTTGCGCTGTTGCGCGAGGACCCGGCGACGGACCCGGCCACCATCTACATCACCGAGATCGACCGGATCCGGCTGCGCAGCCTCATCGCCCGCGAGCCCGACCATGCCGACCTGGCGCACGAGGTCGAGCGCGCCGTCGTGGTCGCCCCGCAGCAGGTGGCGCGCGATGTGGTCACGATGAATTCGCGGGCCAGGCTGCGGCTGGACGACGAGGACCTCGAGGTGACGCTGGTGTATCCGCAGGACGCGGACGGCAGTAGATCCAGGCTGTCGATCTGTTCGCCCATCGGCACCGCCATCCTGGGCTACCGTGAGGGTGACGTCATCGACTGGCGCGTGCCCGACCGGACCTGCCGTGTCCAGATCGGCAAGCTGCTCTACCAGCCGGAAGCCGCAGGCGACTTTCACCTGTAGGACTGTTCTGCTTGCGGCGTCGCCAATGGGCCGGCTGACGCCAAGTACGCCACCGATGGCCCCGCGGCGCCCGTCGCTTGCAGCGAATCCCGCCCCCACAATCTGACGCCGCCGTCGGTGGACACGGCGCGCCCCGTGGAGAGCCATGACCAAAGAACTGCTGCTAATAGTGCTGCTTGCCGTCGCCGTGTCAATCGCGGCCGCGGTGCTCAAGGGGGGACGCCGCCGCGCCACGGGCAACGTCCGCCAGAAGAAGCTGCTGACCGAGCGCGAGCAACCGATGTTCTTCCGACTGCAGCAGGCGTTCCCGGACGACGTCGTGCTGAGCCAGGTCGCATTCTCGGCCCTGCTCACCGCCAAGGACCTGCCCACGCGCTCCACCTTCAACCGCAAGGTGGCCGACTTCGTCGTGGCCACCAAGGCGTTCGAAGTGCTGGCCGTCATCGAGCTCGACGACAACAGCCACAAGAGCCGCGAGGAGCATGATGGCCGGCGCGACCAGCTGCTGGAGCGAGCCGGCTACCGCGTCCTGCGCTTCAAGCACGTGCCTGACGTTGACGGCGTCCGCCGCGCGGTGCGCCCGCCGGCGTCGTTGACCCGCACTGCGACACCGACGGGAACACCTGGAGCGGCAGGCAAAGCCGCTCGACCTGGCCGACCGATTGACCAAAGCCGTTGATGGCGGCGCCGACCTGGCAGACGCCAGCCCCTCGCTTCATGGCGGGCGGCGTGGTGTCAAATGCCCTCTGGCATTGTCTGCGCCGCGTGCGGTGAATGAGACCGGCAAGGCCGCGTGGGCGATCCCGTTCTCGCCGCCCCCAAGGCCGTCGCGCCGACCGGTCAGCCCGGCAGCTTCAGCAACCCGAAAGGCCCCCGCCCCGCCGCTGCCGTTATCAGCCCCAGCACGCGCGTGGGTTCGCTGCCCAGCCAGTCCCAGCGGAAGCGCCAGCCCCAGTTGCCGCCCAGCACGCCGGGGATGTTCATGCGGTGGGCACTGCCCAGGCCCAACACGTCCTGCAGGGGATAGATGGCCGTGTTGGCCACCGAGTTGGCACAGGCGCGGATCATGGCCCAGTGCACGTCGTGCTCGCCACAGGCGAGGTAGGAGCCGGCAAAGGCGCGCTCGCGCGGCTTGGCCTGGTCCCACCAGCCGCGCACCGTGTCGTTGTCATGCGTGCCGGTGTAGGCCACCGAGGCCCTGGGCCACATGTGGGGCAGGAACTCGTGGTCGGCTTCGGCGCCGAAGGCGAACTGCAGGATCTTCATGCCGGGGAAGCCACAGCCGTCGCGCAGCGCATGCACGTCGTCGGTAATGAAGCCCAGATCCTCGGCCACGATGGGCAGCTCACCCAAGGCCGACCTGATGGCGTCGAACAAGGCCATGCCCGGGCCGGTGACCCAGCGGCCGCGCGTGGCGTCGGGGCTGTCACCGGGAATCTCGTAATAGCCGGCAAAGCCGCGGAAGTGGTCGATGCGAAAGACGTCCGCCTGGCTCAGCGCGCGGCGGATCCGGGCCGTCCACCAGGCATAGTTTTCCTCGGCCATCCGGTCCCAGCGATAGAGCGGATTGCCCCAGCGCTGACCCAGCGGGCCGAGGTCGTCGGGCGGGACGCCCGCGACCACGGTGGTCTGGAAATCCTCGTCCAGCGCGTACAGGTCGGGGCGCGACCAGCAGTCGGCGCTGTCATGGGCGACAAAGATGGGCAAGTCGCCCATGAGGTTCACGCCGCGCGCATTGGCGTAGGCCTTCAGCGCGCCGGCCTGCACATCGAACTGCCACTGCACGAACTGCCAGAAGGCGATCTCGTCCGCGTAGGCCTGGCGCGCTTCGGCCAGGGCCTCGGGCTCGCGCCGCTTGAGGCCGTCGGCCCAGGTCCACCACGGCTGGCCGTTCAGCGGCGAGCGGATGGCCATGAAGAGGGCGTAGTCGTCCAGCCAGTCCCGCTGGGACTCGCACCAGGCGGCCAAGACCTGGCGGTCCTGCGCACTGGCGCTGGCGAGGAAACCGGCGGCGGCGGCGCGGAGTTGCTGCTCGCGCCAGGGCGTGACGCAGCCGTAGTCAACCTGCTCGCCATTGAACTGCGGCACGTCCGGCGCCGCCAGCCAGCCTTTGGCGATCAGCGGCTCCAGCGCCACCATCCAGGGGCTGCCCGCAAACGCCGACACACCCTGGTAGGGACTGTCGCCAGGGCCGATGGGCGTGGTCGGGAGCAGCTGCCAGACGCGCTGGCCGGCGGCCTGCAGCCAGTCGACGAAACGGAAAGCGTCCGGGCCGAAGTCGCCCATGCCGTGCGGGCCGGGCAGCGAGGTGATGTGCAGCAGCACACCGGAGGAGCGTTGGTTCAGGTTCATGTCGGTGCGTGCCGAAGGACGAGAAGGGAGCGGGCCGGCACGTTGAGCGGCTGGCCGGGAAGAAGGAGGGGCGCGCCGGATTCGCCGCTGCTGTCCAGCACCAGCCGCCAGGGGCCGTTGCAGAGCAGGAAGGGCAGCGCTGCCGGGTCGGGGTTGAAGACGATCATCAGCCGCGGCCGGGGCGCGTCGGCCTCGCGCAGCTGGGCGCCGAACGCGCGCTGACCGGCGTCGTGCCAGTCGTGGGGGCCCATCTCGTGGCCACTGGGGGCATACCAGGCGACGCTGGCCTGCGACGGCCCACTGGCGAACCAGCGCGGGTGGCGCAGCAGCGGCTCGGCTGCACGCAGGGCCAGCGCCTGCGCGACCAGCTCCGTCATGCGGCCGTCGGCCTCGGTCCAATTCAGCCAGGTGGTGGGGTTGTCCTGGCAATATGCGTTGTTGTTGCCGCCCTGGCTGTTGGCGATCTCGTCGCCGGCGCACAGCATGGGCGTGCCCTGGGCCAGCAGCAGCGTTGCCAGCAGTGCGCGGCGCACGCGCTCGCGAGTCGCGTTGATGGCGGCATCCCCGGTCGGACCTTCCGCGCCGAAGTTCGCGCACAGCTCGCCATCGCGGCCGTCGCGGTTGTCCTCGCCATTGGCGTGGTTGTGCTTGGTGGAATAGCTGGTCAGGTCGGCCAGCGTGAAGCCATCGTGCACGGCGACGAAATTGATCGAGGCCGTGGGCAGGCGCTGACCGTGGTGGAAGACGTCGCTGGACCCCATGAAGCGCCGCGCCAGCTCGCCGCGGCCGACGCCGGGTCCAACCCCCAGCCAGTAGCCGCGCACCGCGTCGCGGAACTTGTCGTTCCACTCCAGGAAGCGGCCGGGGAAGCGGCCGAGCTGGTAGCCGTCGTAGGCGGCGTCCCAGGGTTCGGCGATGAGATGCACGCCGGCCAGCACCGGGTCCTGCCGCAGTGCGGTGAAGAAGGCTGCATTGGGGTCGTAGCCCTGATGGGTGCGGCCCAGCACCGGCGCGAGGTCGAAGCGGAAGCCGTCCACGCCCATCTCCGCCACCCAGTACCGCAGCGAATCCAGCACGAACTGCGTCACGCGCGGGTGGGCGCAGTTCACGGTGTTGCCGCAGCCGGTCAGGTTCTCGTTGCGGCTGCGGTCCTCGGCCACCAGTCGGTACCAGGTCGCGTTGTCCAGGCCACGCAAGGACAGCGTCGGGCCGAACTCGTTGCCCTCCGGCGTGTGGTTGTAGACCACGTCCATCACCACCTCCAGCCCGGCCTCGTGCAGAGCGTCCACCATGCGGCGGAACTCGGCGGCGACGGCCGTCGGGTCGTGGCGCTGCGAGGCCTGCGCCCAGCGCGGGTCCGGGCAGAAGAAGCCCAGCGTGTTGTAGCCCCAGTAGTTGTGCAGCCCGCGCTCGGCAAGGTGCGGCTCGGCGATGCAGTACTGCACCGGCAGCAGCGACAGCGTCGTCACGCCCAGGCGCCGGAAATGGGCGATGGACGTGGGATGGGCCAGGCCGGCATAGGTGCCGCGCAAGTCCTCGGGCACGCCGGGCAGTTGCTGCGAAAAACCCTTGACGTGAACCTCGTACAGCACCACGTCGCTGGCCGCCCGCCGCGGCCGGTGGGCGCGCAACGCAGGCGACGGCGCCAGGTTGGGGGCCACTCGGGCCTTGAGCGCCTGCGTCGCGTTGTCACGCGTGTCGAGCGAGCGCGGGCCGTCCGGGTGGCCCAGCTCGTAGCCGTGGTGCTCGGCGCGCCAGGCGAAGTGGCCGACGATCTCACGGGCCCACGGGTCCAGCAGCAGCTTGTGCGGGTTGAAGCGATGCCCCCGCTCCGGCGCATAGGGGCCGTGAGCGCGCAGGCCGTAAACCAGACCCGGGCCGACGCCGGGCAGGAAGCCGTGGAAGACGCCGTCGAACGGGCCGTCCAGCGCGTAGCGGCGCAGCTCGCGCTGGCCTTCGGCGTCGAACACGCACAGCTCGATGCGCGTCGCGTGCTCGCTAGCCACTGCGAAGTTGACGCCGCCGTCGCGGGCGAGCGCCCCCAGCGGCTCGTGCCAGCCGGGTTGCAGGTCAGGCAGGTGGCCCATTCAGATCGGCACGAAGAACAGCGTGGCCAGCGGCGGCAGGTTGATGGTGATGGACAGGCGCCGGCCGTGGGCCGGCTGCGCCTGCACCGGCAGCCCCGCGGCCGCAACGCCGTTGCCCATGTTGCTGCCACCGTAGTAGGCCGAATCGGTGTTCAGCGCCTCGCGCCAGGCCGTGACGCCGTCCGGCACGCCCAGCGAGTAGCCCTCGCGCGGCACCGGGGTCATGTTGCAGACCACCAGCACCATGCGGCCCGTGCCGTCGCGGCGCACCCAGGCGTAGATGGAGTGCTCGGCGTCGTGCGAGCTGATCCACTCGAAGCCGCCGCTCTCGCAGTCCAGCCGGTGCAGCGCCGAGTGCTCCCGGTAGACCTTGTTGAGGTCGCGCACCAGCCGCTGCACGCCCGCATGGCGGTCGTCCTCCAGCAGCCCCCAGGGCAGCGCCTCGGCATGGCTCCACTCCTGGCGCTGGGCGAACTCCTGGCCCATGAAGAGCAGCTTCTTGCCGGGGTGACCCCACATGAAGCCGTAGTAGGCGCGCAGGTTGGCGAACTTCTGCCAGTCGTCGCCCGGCATCTTGCTGAGCATGGAGCCCTTGCCGTGCACCACCTCATCATGCGAGATGGGTAGCATGAAGTTCTCGCTGAACGCGTAGATCAGTCCGAAGGTCATCTTGTCGTGATGCCAGCGGCGATTGATCGGATCCTCCGCCATGTAGCGCAAGGTGTCGTTCATCCAGCCCATGTTCCACTTGTAGTGAAAGCCCAGGCCGCCGGCGTAGGTGGGCGCCGAGACGCCGGGGAAGCTGGTGCTTTCCTCGGCCACGGTGATCGCACCTTCGATCTCGCCGACATGCTCGTTCATCTCGCGCAGCATGGAGATGGCCTCGAGGTTCTCGCGGCCGCCGCGGAGGTTGGGGATCCACTGCCCCTCGGGCCGCGAATAGTCGCGGTAGAGCATGCTGGCCACGGCGTCCACGCGCAGCCCGTCCACGCCCCAGCGCTCGATCCAGTACAGCGCGCTGCCGACCAGGAACTCGCGCACTTCCGTGCGGCCGAAGTTGTAGATCAGCGTGTTCCAGTCGCGATGAAAGCCTTCCTTGGGGTCGGCGTACTCATAGAGGCGCGTGCCGTCGAACTCGGCCAGACCGTGGTCATCCATCGGGAAGTGCGCCGGCACCCAGTCCAGCAGCAGGCCCAGGCCCTGGTCGTGGCAGGCCTTGACGAAGCGCGCGAAGCCCTCGGGCGGGCCGAAGCGGGCGCTGGGGGCGTACATGCCCAGCGTCTGATAGCCCCACGAACCGTCGAAGGGATGCTCGGTGACCGGCATCAGTTGCACATGCGTGAAGCCCATGTCGGCCGCGTAGGCCGGGAGGTGGGCGGCGAGTTCGTCCCACGTGGGGAAGTCGCCCGCCACGCCGCGGCGCCAGGAGGCGGCATGCACCTCGTAGACGCTGATGGCGGCATGGCGCTGGTTTGCGCGTTCACGCTGGCGCGGCAGCGGCGTGGGCTCGGGCAGCGGCGCGACGATGCTGGCCGTTTCCGGTCGCAGCTGCGCGCGGCGGGCATACGGGTCGGCCTTCAACGGCAGCAGCGCGCCATTGCCGTTGACGATCTCGAACTTGTAGAGGTCGCCCTCGCCCGCATGCGGCACGAAGATCTCCCACACGCCGGCCGCGTGACGCAACCGCATCGGGTGGCGGCGGCCGTCCCAGTTGTTGAAGCTGCCGACGACGCTGACCCGCCGTGCGTTGGGTGCCCAGGTCGCGAAGCGCACCCCGCTGACGTCGCCGTGCCGGACGAGATGCGCGCCCAGGCTCAGCCAGGGCCGGAAGTTGCGTCCTTCGGCAAAGGCCTTCAGGTCCTCGTCGGCCAGTTGCGGGTAGAAGGCGTAGGGATCGGCATAGACGCCCTCCCCGCCCCCCAGCCAGCGGACGCACAGCCGATAGTCGAAGCGGTGCTTGCGACGCGGCACCTGCGCCTCGAAGAAACCGGCGCGCCGCTGCGCCAGCTCGACGATGTGCTTGCCGCTGCCGGCATCGACCAGCGCTACGTCCGCCGCGCCGGGCAACAGCGCGCGCACCCAAAGCTTCCCCGCCTCGTCCACATGCAGCCCCAGCCGGGAGAAGGGGTCGGCATGGCGGCCTGCCAGCAGGGCGTCGAGGTCGGTGTCGTGCAGCATCAATTCAGCGATTTGACGGACCAGACACGATCCACGTACTCGGCGATCGTGCGATCGGACGAGAACGCGCCCATGCCGGCGATGTTGAGCAGCGCACGCTCAGCCCAGGCACTGCGGTCGGCAAACAGCGCATCGACCTTGGACTGGGTGGCGACATAGTCTGCGAAATCAGCCATCAGCAGGTAAACGTCGCGGTGCAGCAGGCTGTCGACGAGCTGCCGGTAGCGTTCGGTGTCCCCATTGCTGAAGACACCGGCCGAGATGGCGTCGATGACGCGCTTGAGCTGGCGATTCTCTTCGACATACAGCTTCGGGTCGTAGCCCAGTTGCTTGATCTTGGCGACCGCGTCGGCACGCAGGCCGAAGACGAACATGTTGTCCGTGCCCATGGCCTCGGCCATCTCGATGTTGGCGCCATCCCAGGTGCCGATGGTGAGCGCGCCGTTCATGCCGAACTTCATGTTGCCGGTGCCCGAGGCTTCGGTGCCCGCGGTGGAGATCTGCTCGGACAGGTCGGCCGCCGGGATGATGCTCTCGGCCAGCGAGACGCCGTAGTTGGGCAGGAACACCAGCTTCAGCCGGTCGCCCACGCGCGGGTCGCTGTTGACGACGCGGGCCACGTCGTGGGCCAGGCGCACGATGCTCTTGGCCATCTGGTAGGCCGAGGCGGCCTTGCCGGCGATGATGACGGTACGGGGCACCCAGTGCTCATCGGGCTTGTCGCGGATGGCCTGGTAGCGGGCGATGACGTGCAGCAGGTTGAGCAGTTGGCGCTTGTACTCGTGGATGCGCTTGATCTGGATGTCGAACAGGCTGTCGACATTCACCGCCAGCCCCAGCTCGCGGCGGATGACGGCGGCCAGGCGCTCCTTGTTGGCCCGCTTGACGGCCAGGAACTCCTCGCCCAGCTCGCGGTGGGCGGCCAGGGGCTTGAGCTCGGCCAGTTCGGCCAGGTCCTTGCGCCAGCCATCGCCGATGCGCCCGTCCAGCAGCGCGGACAGCGCCGGGTTGGCCTGCTGCAGCCAGCGGCGCGGCGTGACGCCGTTGGTGACGTTGTGGAAGCGCTCCGGCCAGATGCGGGCGTAGTCGGCGAAGATGGTCTGCACCATCAGCTCCGAATGCAGCGCGGCCACACCGTTCACGCGATGGGACGCCACCAGCGCCAGCGATGCCATGCGCACACGGCGCTCGCCATGTCCGTGCGGGCCCTGGCTGCCCTCGTCGATCAGCGAGACGCGCGAGGCCAGCCCGTGGTCGTCGGGGAAGCGAACCTTCAGCGTTTCCAGGAAGCGGTGGTTGATCTCGTAGATGATCTCGAGATGGCGCGGCAACAGGTGCTCGAACATGCGCACCGGCCAGCTCTCCAGTGCCTCGGGCATGAGCGTGTGGTTGGTGTAGGCCACCGCCTGGCGCGTGATCTTCCAGGCCTCGTCCCAGCCCAGGCCATGCTCGTCCAGCAGCAGGCGCATCAGCTCGGCGGGCGCCAGCGCCGGATGGGTGTCGTTGAGATGGATGGCGTTGGTGCGACCCAGGTTGTGCAATGAACCGAATTCGCGCAGATGCCGGGCGATGAGGTCCTGCAGCGAGGCGCTGACGAGGAACGCCTCCTGCTTGAGGCGCAGCTCGCGCCCCTGCTCGGTGGAATCGTCGGGGTAGAGCACCCAGTTCAGCGCATCGGCCAGCACCTGGTGCCGGGCGGCGCGAACGTGGTCGCCATCGCAGAAGGGCTTGAACTCGATGGGCGCGGCCATGGCCTGCCACTGGCGCAGCGTGGATACGCGCTCGCCATGGTGGGCCGGCACGATGAAGTCGAAGGCCTGGGCCTCGATGCTGTCGGCCGGCAGCCAGCGGCGAACGCCGGAGGCATCCACCTCGACACGGCCGCCGAAGCCCACCAGGTAGCGCAGGTCGTGGCGCGGCAACTCCCAGGCGGGCGAGTCGCGCATCCAGTCGTCGGGCTGCTCCATCTGGCGCCCCTGCTGGATGGCCTGGGCGAACATGCCATAGCGGTAGCGCAGGCCGTAGCCGAAGGACGGCAGCGCCAGCTCGGCGAAGCTGTCCAAGAAGCAGGCGGCCAGGCGTCCCAGGCCGCCGTTGCCGAGCGCGGCATCGGGCTCGCGCTCCAGCACGTCGCCCAGCGACACGCCCTGCTCTGCCAGCCGCGCCTCCAGCGGCTGCGTGAGCTTCAGCGCGGCCAGTGCATTGGAAAGCGCGCGGCCCATCAGGAACTCCATCGACAGGTAGTGCACGCGGCGCACGGGCGCCTTGTCGCCACGTTGCGCGTCGGCGGCCTGGGTGGCGGCCCAGCGGCGGGCGAGCGTCTCGCGGCAGGCGATGGCCGCGGCATGCAGCGCGGCCTGGGGCGTGACGCCGTGGCTGGACTGGGACAGCTCGCGCGCGTAGGCCGCCTCGAAGGCCGCGCGCAGGGCCTGGTCTTCAGGGGTGAGTGCGGGCTGCTTTTTCATCGCGGTGGCGGCCTTGAGCTTGCGTTGGACAGGCAGCGCGGAGCTGAGGCGGGTTGGGGTGTTCATCAGTGCCGACCCCCAGCGACGGGGGCAAGAATGCTACCCAAGCGGCAGCGCTGGCCGAAGTATCGAACAGCCTCGGCCTCTCGTGTAGTTTGACTACATCGGGAAAACCCGACAATTTTTCCAAATGATTGATCCATAAGGGTTTCATTGGAAAACAAGCGGGTCAGTGCTGTTGTTTCACGTCGAGCAGGAATGTATATTGTCTACAAACACGGGCCAAGACTAG
>NZ_DASWYS010000054.1:0-20903 GCF_036404855.1 Roseateles sp. | reverse complement strand
AGCTGTTTGTTGCCGTTGGTGTCCTCGCCGGTGTCAATGACGCCATTGCGGTTCAAGTCTTCGTTGACGCAGGTGGCAGCCAAGAAACCGCTGGGCGGCGCCGAACCGGACGTTGCGCCGCGCTCCCAAACCTTGGTCACGTCATTCCAGCCATAACCGCCCTTGCCGTAGCCGCCCAGGTCGACGGAAGGCGTGATCTGCACGTCGGCCTTCGGGTTGCCCGCCGAGTCGACGACGAGCACGGCGAACTTCTTCACGTAGGTCAGGCCGGAGGCGCCGTTCGTGATCGTGTTGTCCGTACCGATGGAGATAGAGACCGGATTGGACACAATGGTCAGCGTGGTGGTCAGCAGGTTGGCCGCCGGGCAGTTCGCCACGGTCTCGCCGCTCGTGAAATCACTGGTCTTCCAGCAGGCCCGCACCGTGACACCATTCGTCGGGCTGCTGACGGCGCCGGGCTTGTAGGTGGTCGAGGCCGTGCCCGAAGCATCGGACAGCACCGAATTGGCGCCGGCGCCCGTACTGCCGGTGCCGTTGTCACCGATCGCATCAAACAGCACGCGGACGTTGTTGATGGGCGCATTGGCGCCGTCACGGAAGATGGCGTAGACAGAGACCTGATTGCTTGAGGTGGCGGTATTGACCGACACCACGTTCGCCGACAGGTTCAGGGTCTTGGACACCGGGGCCGTGGCATTGGGCACCGTCGTCGAGCCACCTGCGATGGTCACGTTCACCGTGGATTCCACCCCACCAGCCTTGGCGTTGATCTGCAGGTTGCCCCCCGGCGTATTGGGTGCCGTGTAGGTGAAGAGATAGCCGCCGTTCACATCGGTCAACCCCGACTGGCCGGCAAGACCGTTGGTGCCCGTCACGCTGACGGGAATGCCGCGCATCGGATTGCCGTTCACGTCCGACAAGGTGTACAGCACCTTGTTGCCCGCCGCACCGGCTGTCACCACGGAAGGCACGGGACTGGCCTGCGTGAACTGGCTGCCGGTGACCTGGAAGGCCGCCGTGCTGGTCAGCGCACCACTCGTCGCCGTCACCGTCACCGTGCGGTTGGAATGGTCCGCCCCGATGTTGACGGTGCCCGTCACCTGGCCGTTGGCACCCGTCTGGTTCGAAGACGCGATGACAAACGAACTGGGCGTGGCGGCCGCGAGAGGAGGCCCGTCGGTCACCGACAACTGGATCGGAATGCCGGACAGCGCATTCTGATTCCCGTCGATGGCCGTGACCGCGGCGACCACTTCCTTGCTGCCCGAGTTGTCGATGCTGAATGCGCTCAGGCTCAGCGTCAGGCGAGCCGCCTGAGGATTGCTCGGCGACGAGTTCTGGACGATGTTGAACGTCACGGACTGCGAGATTGCCCCGGACTTCACCGTCAGCGTCACCGGACGCACCGTCGAATCGCTCCCCTGGGTCAGGGTGGCGGTCAGCATGCCGGTCTTGCTGTCGGTGGCAGTGCCGGCTGGCGTCACGACGGCGCCGGCGTTCGCGGTGAAGGTGACTGGCACGCCGCCGACGACAGCGCGGTTCGCGTCAACGGACGTGACCGTGGCCGTGATCGAATCAGTGCCGGAATTTGTCATCGTGGTCTTGCTCAGCACGACAACAAGATCTGTGGCAGTCCCGGACGGGCTGGAGGCGCCGCTGCCCGGGCCAATGACAGGCGAGCCCGCATTGCCGCCACCGCCGCCACAGGCCGCAAGCGCCGCAACGAGCGCACCACCGAGGAGTGCCCGCACAGCGCGCCAACTCCAGACATCAAACTTCGTCATCTCAGTTCGCTCCCATGTGCCGTGAATACTGGGACGGCACATCGTCAATAAAGGAATGTTCAGCGCACCGTCACCCGCTCGTTGACGACCTTGGGCGTCAGGAAGATCAGGAGTTCGGTCTTGGAGGTCGTGCGGGTCTTGTTCTTGAACAGGTTGCCCAGCACTGGCACGTCGCCCAGCAGCGGCACCTTGTTCACCGTCTCGCCCTCGTCCTGGGTGTAGATGCCGCCGATGACGACAGTGCCGCCGTTCTCGACGAGCACCTGCGTTTGTGCATGCTTCGTGTTGATCGCGTAGCCCTGAGGCGTCAGCGTGCCGCGGCTGTCCTTGTTGACGTCCACGTTCAGAATGACGCTGCCCTCGGGGGTGATCTGGGGCGTGACCTCGAGCTTGAGGTTGGCCTTGCGGAAGGCGATGGACGTCGCGCCGCTGGCCGTGGCCACCTGATAGGGCAACTCTTCGCCCTGCTCGATGATGGCCTTGACCTGGTCGGCCGTGATGATGCGCGGGCTCGAAACGATCTTGCCCTTGCCATCGGATTCGAGGGCCGACAGTTCCAGATTCAGGAATCGATTGGCCGTGGCGCTGAACAACGACACCGCAAAGGTCTGGGCCACCGCGCCTGCAAAGCTGTCCGAGGACACGTTGGCGCCGAGGTTGACGAAGTTCGAGTTGTTGTAGGCGCCGGGATTCGTACTATTCAGCGGCACCGTCGACCCGGGTTGGCTGGTCTGGTAGGTGACGCCGTTGTAGTTGTTGCCGAAGGTCACGTAGTTGCCGCCGCCCACGCTGTAGCCGGGGATGCCCCCCTGCTGTCCGCGCAGGTCGTTGGCGCCCAGCTTGACGCCCAGGGCCCGGCCAAAGCGATCGTTGGCCTCGACGATGCGCGCCTCGATCAGCACCTGGCGCACCGGGATGTCGATCTTGGCGATCATGGCCTGGATTTCCTCGAGCTTGCTCGGGATGTCCGACACGAAGAGCTGGTTGGTGCGCGGCTCGAAGATGACACTGCCGCGGGTCGACAGGATGCGGGTCCCCGACCCCTGACCACTCCCGCCGCCGCCACTGCTGCCGGAGCCTCCGATGGACTGGCCCGTCAGCCCCTTGGCGATGTCCTCGGACTTGACGTAGTTCAGCTGGAAGGACTGGTTGCGCAGCGGCTCGAGCTGGGCAATGGCGGCCTTGGATTCGAGATCGAGCTTTTCCTTGGCTGCCAGCTCATCCTTCGGCGCAATCCAGAGCACGTTGCCGGATTTCTTCAGGCCCAGTCCCTTGGCCTGCATGATGATGTCCAGCGCCTGGTCCCAGGGCACGTCCTTCAGGCGCAACGTCACGTTGCCGGTCACGGTGTCACTGGTGACGACGTTGAAGTTCGTGAAGTCGGCAATGACCTGCAGCAGCGCACGGACTTCGATGTTCTGGAAGTTCAGGGACAGCTTGTCGCCGGCATAGCCCGGGCCTTGGGTCAACTTGTTCGGGTCGACCTTCTGGGGCCTGACCTCCAGCACGAACTGGTTGTCGCTCTGGTAGGCGCTGTGCTCCCAGTTGCCCTTGGGTTCGACGACCATCCGCACGCGGTCACCCGACTGCGTCGTGGTGACCATCTGCACCGGCGTGCCGAAGTCGACCACATCGATCCGGCGGCGCAGGTTCTCGGGCAGGCTGGAGCGCAGGAACTCGACGACGAGGTTCTGGCCCTGCTGCTGGATGTCGACGCCGACCTGATTGCTGGGCAGATTGACGATCACGCGGCCGGCGCCGTCGGCACCGCGGCGGAAGTCGATGTCTCGCAGCGCCTGCGGCGCCGCGTTGAGGCTCTGCGCGAAATGCACCGGTTCGCCGGCGGGCTGCGCCTGCACCGGCGCCGCTTCCAGGACGACGACCAGGGCATTGCCTTCCAGCTTGGCGTGGTAGCCGGACGCGTTGCGCAGGTTCAACACGACACGCGAGCGGTCGCCCGCCTGCGCGATGCTCGCCGAGCGCAGATTGCCCTGGTTGATGTCGACCAGGTTGCGCCCGATGCCATTGACGACACCAGGCAGGTCGATGGCGATGCGCGGTGGCGCCTGGATGGTGAAGCCCGTCGGCAAGGCCGATAGCGCGTCGCTCAGTTCAATGCGAACGACCTCGACCCCGGCCTGCTGGCTGGAGTTGATCGCGCGTATCTGCGTCTGCGCCCATGCTGCAGGCGAAGCCAGCAGCGCGAGTGCGAATCCCAGCAACCAGCCACGGCCCATCGACTTGCTCTCCTGCGTTGTCCTGTTCATCGTCCCTTCTCCTGTAGCTGGAGGGTACTGGTGCGCTCGATCCACTCGCCCGCAGCGTCCTGGACGACTTCTCGCAACGTGATCTCGGTCTCGCTGATCTTGGTGATGCGGCCGAAGTTCTGGCCGAGATAGTCCCCGGCCTTGACTTGATACAACAGGTTGTCCACACGCAACAGTGCATAGCGCCTGTTGTCGCGCGTCAGGCTGCCGACCATGGACATGATGTCCAGCGGATAGGCCTCCAGCGGCTCCTTGCGACGGCTGATCTCGGCCGTCAGCAGCGAATTGGGCTGGGCCGCTTCCTGCTTGATGGCGACGCTGAGCTTTTGGGGACTGAATGGGTCCACGCCCGCGCCGGATTCATAGGGCTGGGGGAGGAACTTCTTCGGCGGCAGCAAGGGAGGCACGGTGGCCTTGACCTCCTTGCGCTGCTGCTCCATCCACTGGCGCAGCTCGTCAATGTCGCTACCGCAGCCGGCGAGCAGCAACACGCCCGAGAGCGGGATCAGCAGGCGCTTCATTTCTTTTTGCCTCCGGCCTTGGCGGCAGCCTTGCGCTGCTCAGCCACCTCAGCGGAATCGAGGTAGCGATAGGTCCTCGCGGTCGCTTCCATGGTGAGGGGGCCGTTCGCATCGCGCGCACCCGCGGGCGCAACGACGATGAGGTTGTGCAACGTGACGATGCGCGAGAGGTTGGACACGTCGGCCGCGAAGGCGCCAATGTCGTGATAGCGGCCCGACACCTTCACGGCGATCGGCAGCTCTGCGTAGTAGTCCTTGATCAGCACCTGTCCCGGGCGGAACAGCTCGAACTGCAGCCCCCGTCCGACGCCGGCACTGCTGATGTCCGACAGAAGCGAGTCGATCTCGGCCTTGCCGGGCAGTTGCTTCTCGAGCTGGGTCACATATTCCTCGACCTGGCTCTTCTGCTTGCGCAGCTCGGGCAGGTTGACAGCCTGCGCCAGCTTGGTCTGGTAGTCCTGGCGCAGTTGAGGCTCGCGGCCGCGTTCAGCATCGAGGCTGGCCTCGACGTCCGACAACAGGAACGCATAGCTCACGCCGATGACGATCAGCATCACGGCGAAGGCAGCCGCCAGCTTGGGCGCCAGCGGCCACTGGCCTGGCTCCTTGGGGTTGAGCCCCTGGAACTGGCCCGAGAACTCGGTGAACCAGGCGTTCAGGTCGATCTTGGATGGGGAGGTGGCCATGGTCGGTCAGCTCTTCTTTGGCGCGGAAGCACCCTGGGCGGCGTCACTTGGCGACGCCTTGATCGACACCTTCATGGAGAAGTCGAGCAGCCGACGAGCGTCCCGCGTATTGGCGGACACGTTGGCCAGCTTGACTTCGACGAGGTCGGGCTTGTCCAGCCATTCCGAGCTGCGCGAGACGTTGCGCAGAAACTCCGACACTCGCTCATTCGTCTGCGCGATGCCGCTGACCGTGACGACCTTGCTGTCCTGGCGAATGGCCGTCAGGTAGACGCCTTCGGGCGCCAAACGAGCCAGATCGTTCAGCAAGTGCACGGGCGTGTTGCGATCGGTCTGCAAATCCTCGACGGCGCGCTGGCGCGACTTGAGCGACTCGATTTCGGTCTTCAGCTCGGCGATGTCCTTGATCTGCGCTTCCAGCCGGGAGATCTCGTTCTGGATGTACTGGTTGCGCGCCTGCTGCTCCGTCGTGAGGAACTGCAACAGCAGGTAAATGGCGACGACGACGGCGGCCCCCACCAGGGCGGCCGCGCCCAGCCCGGCGAAGAAGGCCGCCTTGCGCCGTTTGCGCCGCTCTTCGCGGTAGGGCAGCAGGTTGATCAGGATCACTGGAAGAACCTCCGCATCGCGAGGCCGCAGGCGGTCAGATAGGACGGCGCCTCGCGGCGCAGCTTGGACTCGCGCACCGCAGGTCCCATCGCCATGTCTTCGAAGGGGTTGACCACCATGCAGGCAAAGCCGGTCAGGTCGGTGACACGCTCCTTCAGGCCCGGCAACGTTGCGGTGCCACCGGCCAGCATCACGTAGTGCACCTTATGGTGCGGCGTGCTCGTGAAGAAGTACTGCAGCGCACGGCCGATTTCCTGCGACAGGCTGTCGACGAAGGGGTTCAGGACGCTGGTCTCGTAGTCCTCGGGGAGTTCGTTGGTGAGCTTCTTCTGCTCGGCCTCCTCGAAGGAGAACCCGTACTGACGCGAAATGAGCTGCGTCAGCTGCGAGCCGCCAAAGGACTGGTCCCGGTCGTAGAGCAGTTCATCGTCGCGCAACACCTTGAGACTGGTCGTATCGGCGCCGATCTCAAAAAGGGCCACCAACGCGTCCTTGCCCTCGCTGGGCAGCGCGGCGATCAGCCGACCCATGGCCATGCGCGAGGCATGGGACTCGATATCCAGCACCACGGGGCGCAGGCCCGCGGCCTCGGCCAGCCCCTGGCGGTCCTGCACGCGATCCTTGCGAGACGCGGCGATCAGCACTTCGACGTCCCCGACCGAGGTCGGGCTGGGACCGATGACGCAGAAGTCCAGGCTGACCTCATCCAGCGAGAACGGGATGTACTGGTTGGCTTCGGCTTCGACCTGCAACTCGAGCTCTTCCTCGCGCAGGCCGGCCGGCAGCATGATCTTCTTGGTAATGACAGCCGACTGGGGCATCGCCAGGGCGGCGTCGCGGGTCCTGCTGCCGCTGCGCGCGACCACGCGGCGCACGGCATCGGCGACCTCATCGAACTTCTCGATCTGGCCGTCGGCAATCCAGCCCTTTTCAAAGGGCTCGCTGGCGAAACGCTCGAGCACGAATTCGCCGCTCTTGGTCTGACTCAGCTCCACCAGCTTGACGCTGGAAGAACTGATATCCAGGCCAATCAGCGCAGGGTGCTTGCGACCCAAAAGTGCGTCAAGTATTCCCATGCCCTTTGTTTCCCGACACGCGAGTTACGTATCGGACTATTAATAAGTTACTTGAATGCTAGCAGCAAAGCCGTTGACGGCGAACGAAAAAACGGCCCGAGCTGGTAACGCCACGTTGCTAAACATACACGAATCAACGAACTTGCAAGCTCCTGAAAAACACATGGGATGCGGTCGTTTGACACACCATTTGGCACCTCGCTTCGTATACGGATGCTGTCGGGCGGTGTTTCCTATAATCCATCGCCTCGTCCCCACGCGTCCCTGGACGCGCACTGCCGGCTCATGAATGACAAGCCCCGATCCGCTGCATCCAGTCCTTCGCCCGCCGGCAAAACGCCTCCTTCCGATCGCTCCTCGCGCCTGAGCCCACGCCTCGGCCGCTGGGCGCTGTGGGGCCTGGGCCTCGTCAGCGGCGGCGTCGCGGCCGTCCTGCTGCTGGTGGCGCTTGCCCTGTCGCTGGCCTACCCCAACCTGCCCGACATCAGCGGACTGACCGACTACCGTCCCAAGCTGCCCATGCGGGTCCTGTCCAGCGATGGCCAGTTGCTGGGCGAGTTCGGCGAGGAACGTCGCAACTACCTGCCCATCCAGCAGATCCCCAAGGTGATGCAGGAGGCCGTACTGGCCATCGAGGACGCGCGCTTCTATCAGCATGGCGGGGTGGACTACCTGGGCATCATCCGCGCCGGCCTGGCCAACGTCGGCGAGTCGCGCAGCCAGGGCGCATCGACGATCACGATGCAGGTTGCGCGCAACTTCTACCTGTCCACGGAGAAGACCTTCACCCGCAAGATCTACGAGATCCTGTTGGCGCTGAAGATCGAGTCGGCGCTGTCCAAGGAGAAGATCCTCGAGATCTACATGAACCAGATCTTCCTGGGCCACCGCGCACACGGCTTCGCCGCGGCCAGCGAGATCTACTTCGGCAAGACGCTGGACAAGATCAGCGTCGCCGAGGCGGCCATGCTGGCAGGTCTGCCCAAGGCGCCGTCGGCCTACAACCCCATCAACAACCCCAAGCGCGCCACGCAGCGCCAGCAGTACATCATCGAGCGCATGTACGAGACGGGTTACATCACCGAGGAGCAGCGCGACGCAGCCAAGGTGGAGAAGCTGCGCATCCGGCCGGTGGTGGAGTCGGCCTCGCATGCCGAGTTCGTCGCCGAAGCAGCGCGCCAGCTGATCTTCAGCCAGTACGGCGACGAGGCCTATTCGCGCGGCCTGAACGTCTATCTCACGCTCAACAGCGCCGAGCAGAACAGTGCCTACCGCGCACTGCGCCGCGGCATCCTGGACTACGAGAAGCGCCAGGTCTACCGCGGCCCCGAGGCCTACGCCGATCTGCCCCGGGACACCAAGGAACTGGACTCGCGCATCGCTGAAGCCCTGAGCGATCATCCCGCCAACGACGAACTGCTCGCCGCGGTCGTGCTGGAAGCCGATCCGAAGAAGGTCTCGGCCGTGCTGCAAAGCGGGGAAGCCATCACCGTCACCAGCGATGGACTCAGGCCGGCCACTTCAGGCCTTTCCGACAAGGGCAATCCCAAGACCCGCATCCGCCGCGGCGCTGTCATCCGCGTCGTCAAGGGGCCCAAGCAGAAGGATGGCGGCGAGTGGACCATCACGCAGCTGCCCGAGGTCGAGGGCGCATTCGTGTCACTCGACCCCAAGACCGGCCAGGTGCATGCCATGGTGGGCGGCTTCGACTATGCCAAGAACAAGTTCAACCATGTGACTCAGGCGTGGCGGCAGCCGGGCTCCAGCTTCAAGCCTTTCATCTACTCGGCCGCGCTGGAGAAGGGCTTCACGCCAGCCACCGTCGTCAACGATGCGCCGCTGTTCTTCGACGCCGGCACCACGGGCAGCCAGCCCTGGGAGCCCAAGAACTACGACGGCAAGTTCGAAGGCCCCATGCCGTTGCGCACCGCGCTGGCCAAGTCCAAGAACATGGTCTCCATCCGCGTGCTGCACTCCATTGGCGTGCGCTACGCACAGGACTGGCTCACGCGCTTCGGCTTCGAGGCCGAGAAGCACCCGGCCTATTTGACGATGGCGCTGGGCGCGGGCTCCGTGACGCCCATGCAAATGGCGCAGGGCTTTGCCGTGTTCGCCAACGGCGGCTATCGCGTCAGCCCGCAGCTGATCTCCAGGATCACCGACAACAAGGGCCGGCTGCTCTATGAGGCGCTGCCCGTCACGCTCACCGACGACGCCCGCGCCATCGAGCCGCGCAATGCCTTCCTGATGAGCAGCCTGCTGCAGGAGGTCACGCGCAGCGGCACCGCAGCGCGCGCGCAAGCGACCCTGAAGCGCCCCGACATCTACGGCAAGACGGGCACAACCAACGACTCCATGGACGCCTGGTTCGCCGGCTACCAGAAGGATCTCGTCGCCGTCGTCTGGATCGGCTACGACCAGCCGCGCAAGCTCGGCGACCGCGAGACCGGCGGCGGCCTGAGCCTGCCTGTCTGGATCGAATACATGGGCTTTGCGCTCAAGGGCAAGCCCGTCGACGAGATCACCCCGCCGGAGGGTGTCGTGAACGTCAACGGCGAGTGGTTCTACGAGGAATACACCGCAGGCAACAGCGTGCGCGAGCTGTCGAATGAGCCCAACGTGCCGGCCACCAGCAGCGAGGACGAGAAGAAGTCCATCCTGGACCTCTTCAAACGCTAGCGACTCAGGCGCTGAACGTCAGCGCCCGGCCGGACTGCTCGCTCGCGCTGCGCGACAGGCGGTCGCAGAACTCCTGGCCTTCACGGTCCAGCCATCGGGCCCCGTCCCACTTGAAGTGGTAGCCCCCCGAACGCGCCGCGAGCCAGATCTCCTGCAGCGGCGGCTGGGTGTTGATGACGATCTTGGACCCGCCCGGCATGCTGAGCTCCAGCAGACCGCCGGTTCGGTGGCTGTCGATGTCGACCACGTCCTCGTCCAGCCAGGCATCTACCTGTGCCTCGATGCGTGCGAGCAGCGCGTGGGCCTTGGCGTGGTATTCGACGTCGGACAGGGACATAAACTGGACGGATGAAGAAGACTGCCGCCAGTGTAGGTGGGTGCATCGCCACCCTGCTGATCACCCTTACCGCGCTCGCGGGTTGTGGGCAGAAGGGCCCCCTGAGCCTGCCCAAGCCGGCGAGTGCGGCTTCAGCACCCGCCTCGGCGCCGTCGCGCTGATCAGCCCGCCCTGCCCTCTTCCACGGCGTGGCAAGCCACGCGCACACCCTGGATCTCCAGCAGCGCCGGTCGCTCGGCCTTGCAGCGCGCATTGGCCAGCGGGCAGCGCGGGTGGAAGCTGCAGCCACTGGGGGGCTGCAGCGGGTTGGGCACCTCGCCCTGCACCGGCGTGCGGGCGCGGCCCGTCATGTGGATGTCGGGGATCGCATCCAGCAGCATGCGCGTGTAGGGGTGACGCGGCCGCGCGAACAGCTCGGCCTTGTCGGCCACCTCGACGAGGCGGCCGAGGTACATGACACCGACCTGGTCGGCCACATGGCGCACGACGGCTAGGTTGTGCGAGATGAAGAGGTAGGTCAGGCCGCGCTCGCGCTGCAGGTCCTTCATGATGTTGAGGACCTGGGCTTGCACTGACACGTCCAGCGCCGAGGTGGGCTCGTCGCAGACGAGGAACTCGGGCTGGGTCGCCAGTGCTCGGGCGATGGAGATGCGCTGGCGCTGGCCGCCGGAGAACTGGTGCGGGAACTTCTCGGCGTCGGCCGGGGTCAGCCCGACCGAGCTGAGCAGCTCGCCCACGCGCTTCTTCGCGTCGTCGTCACCCTTCACGAGGCCATGCTCGCGCAGCGGCTCGGCCACGATGTCCAGCACCTTCCAGCGAGGGTTCAACGACGCATAGGGATCCTGGAAGATCATCTGCATGCGCCGACGCAGCTTGAGCGCGTTCGCACCGGCCAGCGTCTCGGCGATGTCCTTGCCGTCGAAATGCACCACGCCACGCGTCGCGCCATATAGGCCCACGAGCAGACGCGCGACCGTGCTCTTGCCACAGCCGCTCTCGCCGACAAGGGCCAGCGTCCTCCCACGCTCTATGCCGAAGGAGACGCCGTCGACGGCGTGCACGAAGGCTTTGGGCTTGCGCTCGACGATGCGGTTCAGCCAGGGCGGCGACACGTCGAAGATTTTGGCGAGGTCGCGGACCTCGACGAGGGGGGCGCTCATCACCGGATCTCCACGTCAACGGGCCGCCAGCAGGCTGCGCTCGTCGCGCCAACCTGAGCAAGCTCGGGTCGCTCGGCACGGCAGCGTTCGACGACCCGCGGGCAGCGCGGGTTGAAGGCACAGCCGGGCGGGATGGCGTTCAGGCGCGGCATCGCGCCGTCGATCTGCAGCAGGCGCTCGCGGTCTTCGTCCATGGCGGGGATGGAACCCATCAAGCCCACCGTATAGGGATGGGCCGGCCGGTGGATGACGTCGGCGACCGGGCCGATCTCGGCAATGCGGCCGGCATACATGACCGCCACACGGTCGCAGGTCTCGGCGATGACGCCCATGTCGTGCGTGACCAGCATGACGGCCGCCCCCTGTTCACGGCAGACCTTCTTCAGCAGCGCAATGATCTGCGCCTGGATGGACACGTCCAGCGCGGTCGTCGGCTCGTCGGCCACGATGAGCTTCGGGTTGGCCGCGAGCGCCAGCGCGATGACGACACGTTGACGCATGCCGCCGGAGAACTGGTGCGGGAAGTGGTCCACGCGCGCCTGCGGCGCCGGGATCCCGGTGGAGGCCAGCAGCTCGATGGCACGGGCTCGGGCCTGCGAGGCCGTCAGGTCGAGATGGGTCGTGATCGTCTCGACGAGCTGGCGGCCCACCGTGTAGAGCGGGTTCAGCGATGTCAGCGGATCCTGAAAGACGGCGCCGATCTCGCGGCCACGGATGCGGCGCAACGCCTCGTAGGGCAGATTGTCGATACGGCGCCCGGCCAGCCGGATCTCGCCGGAGGCAATGCGACCGGGCGGGTCCAGCAGTCCGATGATGGCAGCACCGGTCAGCGACTTGCCAGCACCGGATTCGCCGACGACGCCGAGGATCTCGCCCGGTGCGATGGCGAAGGAAATGTCGTCCAGCGCCAGCAGCGTGCCGTGGCGGGTCGGAAACTCCACCCGCAGGTGGCTGACTTCAAGCAACGGGGCGGTCATCGCAGTCGGGGGTTGAGCGCATCGCGCAGCCAGTCGCCCAGCAGGTTCACGCTGAGCGTGATGAGGATCAGCGTCAGGCTGGGCCAGGCGGTGATCCACCATTCGCCCGAGAACAGGTAGTCGTTGCCATTGCGGATCAGCGTGCCCAACGACGGGCTGGTGGCGGGCACGCCGACACCCAGGAAGGACAGCGTCGCCTCCGTGATGATGGCTGACGCGATCTGGATGGTGGCCAGCACCAGCACGGGGCCCAATACGTTAGGCAGCACATGGCGGCGCATGATGCGAAATCCGCTGACACCGATGACGCGGGCCGCCTGCACATATTCCTTGTTGCGCTCCACCAGCGTGGAGCCGCGCACGGTGCGCGCGTACTGCACCCAGCCCGTCAGCGCGATGGCCAGCACGAGGACGACGAAGGCCAGCATGTCGGGCGCGTGCGGGAACAGGCTTCGGCCGACCCCGCTGATCATCAGCGCGACGAGGATGGACGGGAAGGACAGCATCACGTCGCAGATGCGCATGATGAAGGCGTCCGTGCGGCCGCCGACGAAGCCGGCCAGCAGGCCCAGGCTGACGCCGATCAGGATGGACAGCAACACTGAGGCAATGCCGACCAGCAGCGAGATGCGCGCGCCGTACATCAGCGCTGACAGGATGTCGCGCCCCTGCCCGTCCGTGCCCAGCCAGTACTTGGGCTCGCCGCCGTCGACCCAGGACGGCGGCTTGAGCGAATCCATCAGCTCCAGCGTCGCCAGGTCGAAGGGGTTGTGCGGCGCGACGACTTCCGCGAACAGCGCGCACACGAAACAGACCAGCGCGATGAGGGCGGCCAGCATCGCGACCGGCGAGCTGCGGAAGGAATGCCAGACGTCGCCGTCAAAGAAGCGCCGCAGCGCAGAGGCCGGCGCGGTGGGGTGGGAAGGGGCGTCAACGGCCATGATCAATGGGCCTTGCCTTCGACGCGCAGGCGCGGGTCGACGGCGAAATAGAGCAGATCGACGCCGAGGTTGATGACGACGAAGATCAACGAGATCAGGCAGAGGTAGGCCGCCATCACAGGGATGTCGGCGAACTGCACGGCCTGGATGAAGAGCAGGCCCATGCCGGGCCATTGAAAGACCTGCTCGGTGATGATGGCAAAGGCGATCAGCGACCCCAGTTGCAACCCGGTGATGGTGATGACGGGCACCAGCGTGTTCTTCAGTGCATGGCCGAAATAGACACTCCGGTCCGTCAGGCCGCGTGCACGCGCGAAGCGGATGTAATCGGTGCGCAGCACCTCCAGCATCTCGGCGCGCACGAGACGCATGATCAGCGTCAGCTGGAAGGCCGACAGCGTGAAGGCCGGCAGGATGAGGTGCAGCAGACCGTCACGCGTCAGCAGGCCCGAGGTCCAGGAACCGAAGGCGACAACCTCGCCGCGACCGAAGCTAGGCAGCCATTTGAGCTCGACGGCGAAGACCCAGATCAGCACGATGCCGACGACGAAGTTGGGCAGGCTGACACCGAACAGCGTGCCCGTCATCAGCAGTTGGGCACTCGCCTTACCGCGCCTCAGCGCCGCGTAGACCCCCAGCGGTATGCCCAGGCCCAGGGCGATCAGCCCCGCCACCAGGGCCAGCTCCAGCGTCGCCGGGAAGCGCTCGGCAATCAGGGCGGACACCTTGCGCCCCTGTCTCAGGCTGATGCCGAACTCGCCCTGGACCGCATTCGCGACGAAGCGCGCGAACTGCACCGCGAAGGGTTGGTCCAGTCCCAGGTCCTTGCGCAGCGCGATGCGCTGTTCCTCGGTCGCATCCTGGCCCAGCAGGTTGTTGACCGGGTCGCCGACATACTGGAACAGCATGAAGGCGATGAAGGCCACCGACAGCATGACGATCAAGGCCTGGACCAAGCGGCGAAAAATGAAAACCAGCATGAAAACTCTGAAGCGGGCGCACTGTCGCGCCGGGCGAAGGCGGGATCATGGCGAAGCCTCGGCCCACGGGCCTCCCGTGAAAGCCCTAGCCGGACACCAAAAGAAACGGGCCGCTTTCGCGGCCCGTCTCATTCATCACCCGCGGAGCGTCAAGCTCCGCGCGGCACATCAGAAGCGGTGACGCACACCCACCATGGTGCCGCCGCGCTTGGTGGCGCCGTTGGAGAAGGCGACCGCACCCTTGTGCTTGGTGTAGTCGGCTTCCAGGTAGGCATCGGTACGCTTGGAGAATGCGTAGTCGGCCACGAAGGCGAAGTAGTCGCCCTTGCTCTTGGTATTGGCCAGCGCAGGCGTGTAATGCGTCTGCTGAGCATGCCAGTACTGGCCGCCCAGGTTCAGCTGCGGGGTCAGCTGGTAGGTGAAGCCGGCCATGATCATGTCGCGCTTCTTGACGTCATTGGCTGCGGCATTCAGCACGGGCAGGCCGTTGTAGCCCTTGATCAGGGCACCCGTGAAGGCGCCGCCGAGCTGGCCACCCGCGTCGAACTTGTTCTGGCCCCACGACAGGTTCACATACAGCGGACCGCTGGTGTAGGAGCCGCCGATGGTCGTTGCCTTGACCTTCTTGCCGAGCAGGTCCGTCACCTGCAGGTAGGCGCCGCCGAAGCCGAAGGTGCCGTCGTTGTAGCGCAGCAGGCCGCCGATGGACTTGTCAGCCGGCGACGTGCCCTCACCCGCCGACACCTGGATTTCACCGTAGATGTTGCCGGCCTGAGCAAGGTACTTGACCATGTTGCTCTGACGCGCGCCGGCCGACAGGCCGATCTCCGGCTTGAACTGCTCGATGTAGGGCGAGTAGCGGAAGGATGCGTAGGTCGACGTATAGAGGTCGAACAGCACGTTGTACTGGCGACCCAGACGGACCTGGCCGAACTCGTTGGACTGCACGCCCACCCAGGCCTGACGCCAGAAATCGGTGGCTGCTGCGCTACCGTTGTCCGAATTCAGACGGTGCTCCATGTTCGCCAGGGCCTTGAGACCACCGCCCATGTCCTCGGTGACATTGATACCCAGACGGCTCTCGGACATGCCACCGGGGACCAGTTGCTTCTGGGCACCGTTGTTGTTGGTCGTGTAGCGCACTGCGGCGTCGAGGATGCCGTACAGAGTCACGCTGGACTGTGCCCAGGCGGCAGAGGTGCTGGCGGCCAGTACGGCAACGGCCAAGGTGGCTTTTTTCATCAAGGTTGTCTCCTGCGAAGAATGGTCAACCGTTTGATTCTCAGCGATGCGCTCTGCCATAACGCGAGGTCTGTTGTTGATTGCCCACAGCGAAATCCCCTGTCCCCCGCGGGACAAACCACCGGATCGGCAAGGGCGCGCCGTGTAGAAACTTCCCCTACCCCCGCTTCCGAAGGCCTGCCTCACGCTGCCACCCGGAAATGAAAAAGCCGCCCGAGGGCGGCTTGGCTGAGTCGGCAGCGGCCCGAGGGCCGCGCTTGATCAGAAGCTGTGCTTGATACCGACGTCGAAACCGCTGGACTTCTGGCCACCTGCAGTCGCGGCGGGGGCGCCAGCGACGAGGAACTTGGCAGCGCCCTTGTTGTCGATCTGCGAGAAGGTCGTGTACAGCGCGGTGCGCTTCGACAGGTTGTAGGCGTAGCCGATCGCGAGCAGCTTGGCATCACCGATCGGGGTGTAGCCGGTAACGGCAGTCTCGGCGGTGCCGTTGGCCTTGGCATCCGTGTACGCGGCCATGAGTTGACCCTGGCCCAGAGGAGCCGTGACGGAAGCCGTCCAGATCTTCTGTTCGCGGCCCATGTACTTGGTCTGCGTGTACGACAGCGAGGGGCGAGCCACGCCGAAGTCGTAAGCGCCGCCGACGGACGTCAGCTTGAACTTGTTGTTGTCAGCAGCGTTGGAGGTGCTGGCATACGTGCCCGACACATGCAGCGGGCCGTTCTTGTAGCCCAGACGGACCGACTGACCCTTGTTGGTACCCGTGCCTTCGCCGGCCGAGATGTCAACGCCGCCATAGAAGCCGCCAAGGCCGCCCGGCAGGGAGTAGGACGCCAGGTTGTCAGCGCGGCCGAAGGACGTGCCGTTGCCGCTGCCCAGGTTGCTGTAGACAGCGCCAACGCTGCCCAGGCCCGTGAAGGTGAAGGGATCGAAGTCTTCCAGGTGCAGACGCGAAGCGGTCTTGTTGCGGCCCAGGCGCACTTCACCGAAATCGCCGGTCAGGCTGACGGTGGCACGACGGCCCCAGAAAGCGCCGCCGTTGGCAGCAACACCGTTGTCGACGCCGACTTCGGACTCCAGCCAGAAGCCAGCCTTCAGGCCGCCCCCGAGGTCTTCCGTGCCACGCACGCCGATACGGCTGGTGTTCAGGCCGCTGGAATCAAGCTTCTTTTGCTTGAGGCTGCCGGTCTTGACGTACTTCATGTCAGCGTCGAGGACGCCGAAGAGGGTGACCGAAGATTGCGCGACGGCGGCGCCGCCGGTCAGACCGAGGACGGCCAGGGCAATCAAAGCTTTCTTCATTCGATACTCCAAGTTATTCATCCAAGTCGCCGCTCGCACGAGGCTCGGCGGCTCACCTCCAGTGAGGAAGTCCACGTATTCCACCAGAGCTCGGGGTCGTCCGGGAATTCACGGATATGAAATTGTGCGTTCCCGTTGCTGGGTCGCAACGTCACACTCAATTCATGTCCCGTTCATCGAAACATTGCTTAACTGAATGCAACCCGAAACAAGCAATTCCTACCGCCGCAAGTTCAATTTAAGCGACCGGCTGATCAGCGCCCTCGATGCCGGGCTCCGCACGGTTTTCACCCCGACACGGGCCACCCGGCCCTCCCCGTCTGCGTCCGTCCCCCAAGCCGAGTTGAGCGTGGAGGAAAAACAGCAAGCAGCTGCGCTGATGCGTGTCAACCATGTCGGCGAAATCTGCGCCCAGGCGCTGTACGAGTCCCAGGCCTTGTTCAGCCGCAGCGAGTCGCTGCGCAAGCACTTCGAACAGGCCGCTCAAGAAGAACTGGACCACCTCGCCTGGACGGCCGACCGCCTCACCGAACTGGGCAGCCACACCAGCCATCTCGCCCCCGCCTGGTGGATGGGCGCCTTCGCGTGGGGCAGCCTGGCCGGCCTGGCCGGTGACAAATGGAGCCTGGGCTTTGTGGTGGAGACGGAACGCCAGGTCGAGGCCCATCTGGCCTCCCACCTGCAACGCCTGCCCGAGGCGGATGCCGCGTCCCGCGCCATCGTCGACCAGATGCGGCGCGAGGAAGCCGAGCACGCGGATGCCGCCGCCGCCGCCGGGGCGCGGCCACTGCCAGCGCCCATTCCCGAGCTGATGCGCACGGCGGCCAAGGTCATGACGACCGTGGCGCACCGCATCTGATCAGGCTTCGGCGATCTCGAACGAGGTGCTGATGGCCGAGGTCTTGGCCAGCATGGCCGTGGCCGAGCAGTATTTTTCGTGGGACAGCGCGACCGCCCGCTCGACAATTTCCGGCTTGAGCGCGGTGCCGGTCACCACGAAATGGAAGTGGATGGCCGTGAACACCTTGGGATCGCTGGTCGCACGCTCGGCCTTCAGGACGACCTTGCAGCCGCGCACGTCATGGCGCCCGCGTTTGAGGATGAGCACGACGTCATAGGCCGTGCAGCCGCCGGTACCGGCCAAGACCGTCTCCATGGGCCTCGGCGCCAGATTGCGGCCGCCCCCATCGGGCGCACCATCCATGGACAACACATGGCCGCTGCCCGTCTCGGCCACGAAGCTCATGCCACTCGGGCCCTCTGGGCCCAGCCAACTGACGGTGCATTCCATGGTCATCTAGAGTCAAAGCTCCAATTCGTTCACGAAAAATATTGCAGCGCAGCATAACTCGGCGCTAAACTGCCACCCAAGCGAAAACGTTTTCGCACCGATTGTCTCCTCCACCGCCTCCATGGTGGATTCAACCCGAGCTTGAAAGAGCTCGGGTTTTTTTTCGCCGAAGGCAGGCTACGGCATGCCATAAGGGGTCTCCCCTATCATGCGGCGCTGCAACAAGACTGCATGGAGATCCGATGAGCGCCCCCTCGCGCCGCCGCCGCCCGTCCGCCTCGGAGGCGACGCCCCGGGTGCCTGCGATGCTGCCGCCCGGCAGCAGCTACCTGCAACGCATTCTGAACGCCCGGGTCTACGAAGTCGCCCGGGAGACCACGCTCAGCGCAGCGCCCAAGCTGTCCAAACGCCTGGCCAACAAGGTCTGGCTCAAGCGAGAGGACGAGCAGGACGTCTTTAGCTTCAAGCTGCGCGGTGCCTACAACAAGATGGCCCACCTCTCGGCCGAGCAGCGCGCCGCCGGCGTCATCTGCGCCTCGGCGGGCAACCACGCCCAGGGGGTGGCACTGTCGGCGAAAAAGCTCGGCTGCCGCGCCGTCATCGTGATGCCGGTGACCACACCCCAGGTCAAGGTCGACGCCGTCAGGGCGCTGGGCGGTGAGGTGGTGCTCTTCGGCGAGAGCTTCACGGATGCTTACGGGCACGCCAAGGAACTGGAACTCGACCAGCACCTCACCTTCGTCCATCCCTTCGACGACCCTGACGTCATCGCCGGCCAGGGCACCATCGCGATGGAGATGTTGCGCCAGCACCCCGGCCCCATCGACGCCATCTTCGTCGCGATCGGCGGCGGGGGCCTGATCTCCGGCATTGCCGCCTACGTGAAGGCCCTGCGGCCGGAGATCAAGGTCATTGGCGTACAGACGACCGACTCCGACGCGATGCTGCGCTCGGTCAGGGCTGGCAAGCGTGTGACGCTCAACGACGTCGGACTGTTCGCCGACGGCACGGCCGTGAAGCTGGTCGGTGAGGAAACCTTCCGCATTGCCCGCGAGCTGGTGGATGACTTCATCGTCGTTGACACCGACGCCGTCTGCGCGGCCATCAAGGACGTCTTCGAGGACACGCGCTCCATCCTTGAGCCCTCGGGCGCCATGAGCGTCGCCGCCGTCAAGCAGTACGTGGCCCGCACGGGCGCCAAGGGCGAGACCCTGATGGCCATCACCTGCGGCGCCAACATGAACTTCGACCGCCTGCGATTCGTCGCCGAGCGCGCCGAGGTCGGTGAGCAGCGCGAAGCCCTGTTCGCGGTCACCATCCCGGAGGCACGCGGCAGCTTCAAGCGCTTCTGCGAGCTGCTCGGGCCGCGCAGCGTCACCGAGTTCAACTACCGCATCGCCGATGCCAAGGTCGCCCACATCTTCGTAGGCATCGCCATCTCCAAGCCCGACGAGGCCGCCCGGCTGGCCCGCACCTTCACCAAGGCCGGCTTCGATACGCTGGACCTGACCGACAACGAGATGGCAAAGCAGCACATCCGCCACATGGTGGGTGGGCGCAGCGAGCTGGCGCGCCACGAGCGGCTCTACCGTTTCGTCTTCCCGGAACGGCCCGGCGCGCTGATGCGCTTTCTGTCCAGCATGCACCCGGACTGGAACATCAGCCTCTTCCACTATCGCAACCAGGGCGCGGACTACGGCCGCATCCTCGTCGGCATCCAGGTGCCCCGGGGCGACGCCGGTGCCCTGCGCGAGTTCCTCGACAGCCTGAACTATCCGTTCGAGGATGAAACCACCAATCCGGTCTACCGCTTGTTCTTGGGTTGAGTTGAAATGCGGGGTCTGACAACGCCTGCACCATGACCGTCGCCCAACAGTCGCTGATCTCCCCCACCGCCAACCCGGAGCTGGAAAAGGCCCTGCGCGACCGCGTCGACCGCCGCTCCGCGATTGCTGGCGGGCTCGGCGAACTGGAACCCCTGGCCGTGCGCCTCGGTCTCGTGCAAAACAGCCTGACCCCGCGTTTCCGCGATCCGGTGATCGGTTTGTTCGCAGCGGACCACGGCATCGTCGTCGACGGCGTCGGCGCCCAGTGGGGCCGCCCGACCCGGGATCTGGTGCAGATGGCCCTGCACGCCCAGTTGCCCGTCTCCGTGTTCTCGCGGCTGCAAGGCCTGCACCTGACTGTTGTCGACTGCGGCGTCGCCGAGAACTTGCCGCCACATGCCCGGCTGTTGGCCCGCAAGGTCTCCCATGGCACCCGCAACGCGCGCACCGCCCACGCGATGAGCCTGGACCAGGCTCACGCCGGCGTGCGCGTCGGCATGGAAATCGCCGACAACCTGCCCGGCAACGTGCTGGCCTGCGCGGCGATGGGTCAGGGCTCGCCGGAGTGCGCTGCCCTGGTACTGGCCCGGCTGTCCGACCAGCCGGTGCGCGATTTCGTCGTCTCCGGCCCCACCATGCGCCAGGATGACCTCGTCCATCTGCTCGACGTCCTGCACGGCGCCCTGGCTCGCCACCGCGACGCCAAGGAACCGATGGACGTGCTCGCCGCCTTCGGCGGCCATGAGATCGCCGTCATGGTTGGCGCCATGCTGGTGGCGGCCAGCAAACGCAGCCTCATCATCGTCGACGGCATCGCCGCCTGCGCGGCCCTCAAGCTCGCCTCGCTGATTTGCGCCCCGGTCACCGACTACGCCGTGTTTTGCCGCAGTCATGTGCATCGCGGACTGGACGAGGCCCTGGCGCTCTTCCATGCGTCAGCCCTGCTGGAACTGGGCATGGACAGTGCCGACGGCACCGGCGCGGCCCTGGCCTGGCCCATGATCCGAGCGGCGGCCGCGCTGCTGACCGATCTGCATGAAGTGGCCGAAGCCCGCGTCGCAGCGCGACCCGACTTCGGCGTCAACCTGCCGACGCTGGGCGCCTGACGCGCCTCAGCGCTGCTGTTCCTCGTTCCGGACCGGTGCCGAGGCCGACATGGGGGGCGGCGCACCATAGACCGCGGGCATCGCGGCCGGCGGCGGCGGCGCGGCGCGCCGCGGCAGCCCCG
>NZ_DASWYS010000053.1:0-3753 GCF_036404855.1 Roseateles sp. | reverse complement strand
CCAGGTTCTCCCTAAGGGCAGCTTGAAGTAAGTCTCGACGCGCCCACCTGCCGGGCCTTGCCGTCCGGGTGCTGACAAGAAAGTCCCTCATGAACCGCTATCCGCTCTGGAAGTACGCGCTCCTGCTCGTCGCGCTGCTGATTGGCACGCTCTACACGCTGCCCAACCTGTTTGGCGAGGCGCCTGCCGTGCAGGTGTCCAGCGCCAAGGTCACCGTCAAGGTCGACCCTGCGCTGCAGGCCCGCATCGAGTCCACGTTGAAGGAGGCGGGTGTCCAGGCGGACTACGTGCAGTTCGACGGCAGTTCGATCAAGGCACGCTTCGGTGACACCGACACGCAGCTGAAGGCCAAGGACGCCATCAACAAGGCGCTGAACGCCGACCCGGCCGAGCCGACTTACATCGTCGCGCTGAACCTGCTGTCGCGTTCGCCGCAGTGGCTGACGGCGTTGCATGCCAACCCCATGTACCTGGGCCTGGACCTGCGCGGCGGCGTGCACTTCCTGATGCAGGTCGACATGAAGGCGGCGCTGACGAAGAAGGCCGAGGCGCTGACCGGCGACGTGCGCAGCATGCTGCGCGAGAAGAACGTCCGCCACGCCGGCATCAACCGCGAAGGCAACACGGTGCAGATCGCCTTCCGCGATGGCGAGCAGCGCACGGCTGCGCTGGGCCTGCTGCGGGCCCAGATCCCGGAAGTTACCTGGACGCCTCTGGGCGATGGCAGCAATCTGCAACTGACCGGCAACCTGTCGCCCCAGGCCCAGGTCGCAGTCCAGGAGGCGGCCCTCAAGCAGAACATCACGACGCTGCATAACCGCGTCAACGAACTGGGTGTCGCCGAGCCCGTCATCCAGCAGCAGGGCCTGGACCGCGTCGTGGTTCAGTTGCCCGGCGTGCAGGACACCGCCAAGGCCAAAGACATCATCGGTCGCACGGCGACGTTGGAGCTGCGGATGGTGGACGACAGCGCCGAGGCCCAGGCCGCGCTGGCCGGCACTGGTCCGGTGCCGTTCGGTACCGAGCGCTTTATCGACCGCGGCTTCGGCCCCATCATCGTCAAGCGCCAGGTCATCCTGACCGGCGACAACCTGAACGACGCCCAGCCTGGCTTCGACGAGAACCACAACCCGGCCGTGCACCTGACCGTGGATGCCAAGGGCACCCGCATCATGAAGGAGGTCTCGCGCGAGAACGTCGGCAAGCGCATGGCGATCCTGCTGTTCGAGAAGGGCAAGGGCGAGGTCGTCACCGCGCCGCGCATCAACTCGGAACTGGGCAGCCGCTTCCAGATCACCGGCGCCATGACGACGCAGGAAGCCGCCGACACGGCCCTGCTGCTGCGCGCCGGCTCGCTGGCCGCGCCCATGGACATCATCGAAGAGCGCACCATCGGCCCGAGCCTTGGCAAGGACAACATCGAGAAGGGTATCGCCAGCGTCACCTGGGGCTTCGTTGCCGTGGCCGCATTCATGTGTATCTACTACATGCTGTTCGGCCTGTTCTCGTCGCTTGCGCTGGGCTTCAATCTGCTGCTGCTGATGGCCATCCTGTCGATGATGCAGGCCACGCTGAGCCTGCCAGGCATCGCGGCCATGGCGCTGGCACTGGGCATGGCCATCGACGCCAACGTGCTGATCAACGAGCGCATCCGCGAGGAATTGCGCGCCGGTGCCACGGCGCAGGCTGCCATTCATGCCGGCTACGAGCGCGCCTTCGCGACCATTCTGGACTCCAACGTGACGACGCTGATTGCCGGCCTTGCGCTGCTGGTGTTCGGCTCCGGCCCCATCAAGGGCTTCGCCGTCGTGCACTGCCTGGGCATCCTGACCTCAATGTTCTCGTCCGTCGTGTTCTCGCGCGGCCTCGTGAACCTCTGGTACGGTCGCCAGAAGAAGCTCAAGTCCCTGTCCATCGGCCAGGTGTGGAAGCCCACCCCCGACGCCACCGAGTCGACCGCGGCCTAAGGAATACCCGTCATGGAACTCTTCCGCATCAAACGGGACATCCCGTTCATGAAGCACGCGTTGATCTTCAACGTGGTGTCCTTCATCACATTCGCCGTGGCCGTGTTCTTCTTGGTCACGCGCGGCCTGCACTTCTCCATCGAGTTCACGGGTGGCACGGTCATCGAGGTGGCCTACCCGCAGGCGGCTGACGTCGCCAAGACCCGTCACACCGTCGAGCAGATGGGCTACGGCGAGGTGCAGGTGCAGAACTTCGGCTCGTCGCGCGACGTCATGATCCGCCTGCCGGTTCGCCCAGGCGAGAAGCAGACCGAGGTTGTCGACAAGGTCTTCGCCGCACTGTGCAAGTCCGAGTCCGGCGCGGTCAGCCACCACCAACAGGTCACGGACCTGGGTGAGCAGGTCGACAAGCAGATCTGTGCCAAGGCCGATGGCGCGGAGCCCATCAAGCTGTCGCGCTCCGAGGTCGTCGGCCCGGCCGTCGGCGAGGAGCTGGCCTGGGACGCCGCCAAGGCGCTGGCGTTCACGGTGCTGGGCATCGTCATCTACCTGGCCATTCGCTTCGAGTGGAAATTCGGCGTGGCCGGCGTCATCGCCAACCTGCACGACGTGGTCATCATCCTTGGCTTCTTCGCCTTCTTCCAGTGGGAGTTCTCGCTGGCGGTGCTGGCGGCGGTGCTGGCGGTGCTGGGCTACTCGGTGAACGAATCGGTGGTCATCTTCGACCGAGTGCGCGAGGCCTTCCGCAAGTACCGCAAGCTCAACACCCACGAGGTGATCGACCACGCGATCACGTCGACGATGAGCCGCACCATCATCACCCACGGCTCCACGCAATTGGTGGTGCTGTCCATGCTGCTGTTCGGTGGCCCCACGCTGCACTACTTCGCCGTGGCGCTGACCATCGGCATCCTGTTCGGCATCTACTCTTCGGTCTTCGTGGCAGCGGCGCTGGCGATGTGGCTGGGTGTGAAGCGCGAGGACCTGATCAAGGCCCCCGTCAACCGCGACGATCCGAGCGACCCGAATTCCGGGGCCGTCGTGTAGAGTGAAGCGAACTCCAAATCGCCGCTGATTCCGTCTCACGCTCCATGACCGCCGCCCGAAACCAGGCTCTGGCCACCCAGGCTCGGCGCGTCTATCTCGAAGCCCTGGTGCGCGGTATGACGCCGCTGGTCGCCGCGGTGGGCCAGAGCGCCAGTCACCTGCTCTCCCAGGGCGCGCCGCACGCTGTCACCATGGCACGGCGGGATGCCGTGCAGGCCTGGCAGAAGTCCGGGCCCAACTGGCAGATGGCCGTCGTTGCAGCGCTGCGTCATGCGGCCATGCACGGCGTGTCAGACAACGCTCGGGAGCACGAGCCGACGGCGCCGGTCCAGTCGGTCAAGATGAGCCTGGTCGACGACTCGACCATCGAGCGCGAGATCACCAGTTCTCGCCTGGCCCTGGTGATGATGGACCGCGCCAGCTGGGAGGTCACCGACCTGCGCACCCGCATGCAGGCTCTGGAAACCCACGACGATCTGGACCCTCTGGATCTTCTGCGCGCCCACGTCGTCGCGCGCATCGCACTGGACGCCTGGCACCGCATCGGGCTGGACGCCAACATCTGGCAGTTGCTGCATCACGAGCTGCATGAGGAATTTGCCCAGCTCATCAGTGAGGCCTATCACGAGACCAACCGCTGGCTGATTGCGCAGAAGGTGCTGCCCGAGGTCGACCTGCGGCCCTTCATCCGCCGTACCGCCCAGGCCGCTGGTGCGGCGACGGCGGCGGCCAGTGGCAC
>NZ_DASWYS010000052.1:0-11617 GCF_036404855.1 Roseateles sp. | reverse complement strand
GGGGCCGTCAATCCCGTCTCTCCCCACGACTGAGGAAGTGTGCGTTTTGCAATGCCCCCAAGGCGCTGTTTAAGCCGTTCGGTCAGAGGGGGCGGCTGAGCGGCAGGCTGGGTTTGAACTTGGCGCAACGCGTGCTGAAGAAGCCTTTGACATTTCGCACGTTCGCGTCGCCCGTGAACAGGCGTTGCGTGAGGGACAGGTAGTCGGGCATGTCGGCGCAGCGCACGATCAGCACGAAGTCGGGTCCGGGGCTCACGCGGTAGCACTGCTGCACGCGCGGCTCGGCCACGGCACGGGCCTCGAAGGCGTCCAGCGCCTCGGCGCTCTGGCGCTCCAGGCTCAGCTCCACCACCACGGTGAGGCCGTGGCCCAGCAGCGGGGCGAGGCGGTCGGCGTCGAGCAGGGCCACTTCGCGCGCGATCAGCCCGCGCTCGCGCAGGCGCTTGACGCGGCGCAGGCAGGTGGGCGGGCTGAGGTGGGCGCGCTCGGCCAGGGCCTGGTTGCTCAGGGAGGCGTCCTCCTGCAGCAGCTCCAGCAGCCGCAGGTCGATGGCGTCTATATCCAAATGTTCCATTATTCGATTGTCGATGGAATAAAACGTCTTTCAATGACAATTGAGATAAAAATGGTCATCCTTGTGTGAATTTTGACCATTCATTTCACGCAAGGCTCACTAGCATTCGCCCACTTTCTTGTTCAGGAGCGATCACATGTGCGGCATCGTGGCGGGGGTTTCGGGGCGCGACATCGTGCCGGTGCTGGTTCAGGGCCTGCAGCGGCTGGAATACCGGGGTTATGACTCCTGCGGCGTGGCCGTGCACAACGACGGCCTCAGGCGCGCGCGCAGCACGGCGCGCGTGGCCGAACTTGCCCAGCAGGTGCAGAGCGAGCGCATCGCCAGCGGCACCGGCATCGCCCACACGCGCTGGGCCACGCACGGCGCGCCGGCGGTGCACAACGCGCACCCGCACTTCAGCCATGGCCCGGGCGCTCCCAGTGGCACGAACGGCGGCGCGGCCGGGCGCGTGGCGCTGGTGCACAACGGCATCATCGAAAACCACGACGAGCTGCGCGCCGCGCTGCAGGCCAAGGGCTACGTGTTCGAGAGCCAGACCGACACCGAGGTCATCGCCCACCTGATCGACTCGCTCTACGACGGCGACGTGTTCGCCGCGCTGGCCGCGGCCGTGGCGCAGCTGCACGGCGCCTACGCGCTGGCCGTGTTCCACAAGGACGAGCCGCACCGCGTGGTGGGCGCGCGCGCGGGCTCTCCGCTGGTGCTGGGCGTGGGCGCGAGCGGCGGCGAACACTTCCTGGCCAGCGACGCCATGGCGCTCGCCGGCGTGACGGACCAGATCGTTTACCTGGAAGAGGGCGACCTGGTGGACCTGCAGATGGGCCGCTACTGGGTCACCGACGCCGGGGGCCGCTCGCTCGACGCCACGCAGCGCCCCGTGCGCACCGTGCAGGCGCACAGCGGCGCGGCCGAGTTGGGCCCCTACCGCCACTACATGCAGAAGGAAATCTTCGAGCAACCGCGCGCCATCGCCGACACGCTGGAAGGCGTGGCCGGCGTCACGCCCGAGCTGTTCGGCGACGGCGCGCACCGCGTGTTCAAGAACGTGGACCGCGTGCTGATCCTGGCCTGCGGCACCAGCTACTACAGCGGCTGCACCGCCAAGTACTGGCTGGAGTCGATCGCCAAGATCCCCACGCAGGTGGAGGTGGCCAGCGAGTACCGCTACCGCACCAGCGTGCCCGATGCGCGCACCCTGGTCGTCACCATCAGCCAGAGCGGCGAGACCGCCGACACCCTGGCCGCGCTGCGCCACGCGCAAAGCCTGGGCATGCAGGAGACGCTGACCATCTGCAACGTGTCCACCAGTGCCATGGTGCGCGAGTGCAAGCTGGCCTACATCACGCGCGCGGGCGTCGAGATCGGCGTGGCCTCGCCCAAGGCCTTCACCACCCAGCTCGCGGGCCTGTTCCTGCTGACGCTGGCCCTGGCGCAGGTGCGTGGCCACCTGAGCGAGGCGGACGAGGCCGAGCACCTGAAGCGCATGCGCCACCTGCCGGTGGCCCTGCAGGCCGTGCTGGCGCTGGAGCCGCAGGTCATCAGCTGGGCCGAGGACTTCGCGCGCATGGACAACGCGCTGTTCCTGGGCCGCGGCCTGCACTACCCCATCGCGCTGGAGGGGGCACTCAAGCTGAAGGAGATCAGCTACATCCACGCCGAGGCCTACCCGGCCGGCGAACTCAAGCACGGCCCGCTGGCCCTGGTGACCGCGGCCATGCCGGTGGTGACCGTGGCGCCCAACGACACCTTGCTGGAGAAGCTCAAGAGCAACATGCAGGAGGTGCGCGCGCGTGGCGGCGTGCTCTACGTGCTGGCCGACGCCGACACGCGCATCGCCAGCAGCGAAGGTATTCACGTCATCCGCATGCCCGAGCACTATGGCGCGCTCTCGCCCATCCTGCACGTGGTGCCGCTGCAGCTGCTGGCGTACCACACGGCGCTGGCCAAGGGCACGGACGTCGACAAGCCGAGGAACCTGGCGAAGAGCGTGACGGTGGAGTGAGGCGCTGCGGATCGCGCATCGTGTTTCTGACAAATAAAGTCGAAAACAGCGAAATAGAGTCGAAAACAAAACAATAAAGTCGAAAACTACGGCAGCGACGCTGACATGGCCATCAACCTGAGTTCAGTCATTGACAGTTCTTCAGTTGGGGAGCTGTGCAGCGACTGCCGCTAGGCGCGTCTACACGTTGAACTCACGGTCTTGGCGTAAGAGCTGTCGTCCAAATGCTAGCCAATGGCAGCATACTGCTGAGAGCTTGCGCTATAGGGGTCGGGCATGCATTTAGGAATTGAGCAACACACAGGACTGGTCTTTGAAGGCACGGGGAACCCCGACATTCCCGCCATGCCGATGCCAACGGTGACGCATGCGAAGTTCATCGATACTGCAGACGATTGGAAGGCGCTCCCGAGTCCTTCGGAGGCTTTTGGTCTCGTGTTCCGAGAGGATTCGTATGACCCGGTAAGCCGAACGCGCAGAGGCCGCCTCTATCAGCAAACCAGCGGTGCTCAGCCTTCGAGGCTTATCGTTTCCGCCCACCCCCATGACCGCGGCTTGATTCCAGGCTACGACAAAGCAACCTACAAGTCGCTGTTCGTCTATACGTCTTGCTTCGAAATCCTACAGCGGCCGAACCAGGGCCAAGGTTCGGTTTTGGCGCTAGGGTCGTCGCGCGCAGCGTCAGCGTGGCGCGTCGTGCAAACGGAGGCGCTATACAGCGGCGCCGTGATGGTGACGCTTAAAGCGTTGTCAGCATTCAGCATCCTGCCTGAGCTCGACCTCAACAAGATCGACGAGCAGCTCCGACCTGCGGTCGCTCAGGCAATCGCGCGCGTCCTCGACTCCGCCTTCAAGGAGTCACCTGGCTCTGTCGTTGACAACTGCCGCGATGCCATGCAGGCGATTCTCTCCTCATGGCTTGCTCAGAGTGGCTCGCCCGACACGATCATTGGCAGGGAGCTTGCGCAAGTCTCTGCGACTATAGAGGGTGCACCCTATGAGCGAATCTGCGTGGGTCACCTGGGCAAGGTGTGCGCGAAGCTGCACAGCCGGAACAAGAGCAATGCGCAGCGCCAAAATGGTTATCGACCCATCATGGAAGAGGACGCCGAGCTCGCCATTCATGCTGTTGGCTTCGCAATCCGAGACCTTGAATGGGCGAAAGCCTAAAGCGGCCTGCAATTTCAACCTGCCCGCGCCTTGCGGCCTATTCAGTTCGAAGTCACTCCAGCCACCCGAGAGGCCGTGCAATCCTGGATCAAATTGGCCGGGTTGAAACAGAAGGCGCTCTCTTGCCCTGCTGCATGAACGAATCGCCGCACTTGGGGACTCGCCAGTATGAACAGATCCTCGGGCGGCAGGTCGACAACCTGGGGCTGGACCGCGCGGATTAGTCTTCGGCTTCGCAGCGGGTGTCGCCGGTCACATTCGGCCCGCGTACTCACGCTGTTGGCGCGAAGCCACCATTGGACGCGGCAACCGGTGCTGACCCGTCTGGCCGTGTTAAGGCGGTTAGCCTCGCCTCCCCTATTCCTTGAGCCACGACTTTTTGATCCCCTCGAAGTTGAGTTGCTTCCACTCTTCCTTCCAGAGCTGGTAGTACGGAATATCTGTCGACGAGGGTGGAGGATCGCAGCGCTGCACCTGGACCAACGATGGCATCACCACCGACTCACCGATCAGAAGCGCCTCGCCTGCACCCAGGGTCGGCAACTTGTCGCACAGGTTACCGAGGGTGTCAGGCAACAGGCGGGCGACGTAACTCTGGTCGCTCGGGTTGGTCAAGCGCATCGCCAGGAAATTGCTGCACTGGGAGAAGATCGTCTCGGAGATTTCTGACGGCCGCTGACTCGACAGAAGCAGCGTGACGCCGTACTTGCGCCCTTCCTTTGCAATGCGCTCGATCGAGAGCTTGGAAGCGCGAAAACGTACCAGGTCGCTGTTGGGCACGTACTTGTGAGCCTCCTCATAAACGAGCAGGAGCGGCGCGTCGGTATTGAACTGCTCTTTCGCCGCCGTGCGCATCACTTTGTAGTGATATCCATATTCGAAAAGGATCCGCGAGATCAGTGACACGGTGATGCTCAGGACCTCAAACGGAACGCCGCTCAAGTCGACGATCGTGACGTTGGACTTCGTATCGCCGTAGCCGATCAGGCTCATCAGAGTACCTTCCAGCGTGGCTGTATCCGCAGCCGGACCGAAGAGGAACTGCAGGCGGTCCTGCTCGACCTTGCCCTCGAACCGCGTGAAGAACTTGTCCAGTGTCTTGTCAGCGTAGCTCCCGCCCGTGATGCTTTGCGACTTGGTCGGATGAAAATCGAGTCGCTTAGAAAAGTAAAGATCCAAGCGCTGATCCGCCGTGAGCAGCAGCCCATGGCCACTATCAGTCTTGCCCTCAGTCAGCAACGCGTAGCTGCCGTCGTTCACCATGTACCGCGCCTCGTTCTTCGAGTTCACGGTTTCGTTCTTGATGTTGTACAGCGCGTTCAGCACTTCATGGATGTCGAACTTGAGAGGACTGTCGTAGAAGACGTTCTTCGCGCACTTGTTGTGGCGCTTCTTGTTCTCCGTGACCAAATGGCGAAACACTGCCGATTGGTTGTAGTTGTCGCGCTCGCCCGTATCCAGAAGCACCTCCTCCAGTTCTTCGCTGTTGAGCAGCCAGTAAGGCAAGGTCAGTGTGCTGGCATCCAGGAAGTTCGCGTCGGGGAATGCCGTCCGGTACTCGGAGTGGATGTCGAAGATGACGACGTGGGAGTTGTTCAGCGAGTAATCGCCGTCTTTCGCGCGCACTGCGGTCTGGATGATCTTGGCGATGGTGTGCGACTTGCCCGCGCCAGTGGAACCCACGACGGCAAGATGCTTGTTGAAGAACCGGTCCCCGTCGACGGGGACGGAGATCTTCTCGTTGGACACCAGCGCGCTGAATGCGAACTTCTTTGCCGGCTCAATCGAATCCTCGAAGATTTTCTTGATGTCTTCGTCCGTCGCCGGCGCCACGCCAGTGGGAGGGATGGTCAGCGTATCGCCGCCACGAATGAACTTGCCGTCAGCGATGATTCCCAGCGGCAAGGCCTCGATGAGGTGACGACGCTCGCCGCTGGCAGTTACTTCGATGCAGAAGTTCTCGATGATCGCGATGAGCGCGCATTCTTCGATATCGGTGATGCGCAGATATGAGCCCACCTTGAGGCTCTTATCGTTTGCGAATGCCGAGATGTTGCCAACCGAGATCTTCACCTTGTCCGGGAAGACAGCAATCACTTCGGCCTTGATGTCATTGGAATCGTTCATGCCTGCATGACCTCCTGAAGCAGATAGGCACTGTCACTCTTGATCGAATGGAGCCCTGTGCCCTTGGGCAGGAGGGCTGAGTCCAACGGCGAGCCTTGGTGAAAGTCGTAGACCTCGACGAGCGAGCCTTTGCAGGCAGCCATGGTCGGCGCTAGCTCGTGCTCATCGGGGACGAATTTGAGCGTCCAGAGTCTTTCTTTGGTGGGGCGCTCCGCCAGCATCTCGGGTGAGAAAGCCGAACCGTGGAAGGGATAGCCGTCAATGAAGGCCACGCCCTGCCTCCAAAGGCTCTCCTTGAGCTCAACCAACTGTTCGGGCGTCAGGCCTCGCAGCAGCACGTAGGGGCAAAACCGATCGGTAGCAGGCGTCCGCATATGCTCCGTGTGCGAGAACTTCCGCCCAAGCCCGGCGAGCATGCGACTGGCCTTGGCCACTTCGAACTCTTCGCCCATCTCGATCACGAAGAATCTCGAAGCCTGGGGCAGCTTAGTCGTGCGATGAGAGAAGTACTTTCGACGGACCATCCTCGCGAAGTACTCGCGCCCCATGTAATCCCTCAGCCAGGCGTTGAAGACCACCTCCTTGCGGTTGATTGCCTTCAAGAACTGCGCCTTGGTTACCTTTCGCTGCGCCACGTCCGCTTCGATTGCGAGTCCCTGAACGACGTTGATCGCCATCGGATAGAAGAAGATCCGCGCATCATCGCTGTTGCACCCGGAGATCTCGCGCACCATCAGTTTGATCAACGTCTCCTTCTGAGCGTCATAGGACGGCGCGCTCACGTTGATGTCCAGCAGCGCGAGAAAGTCGGCCAGCTGTTCGTCGGTGAGCACCAGTTCTTCGTGCACTTTGTGGACCTTCTTTTCCTTCGTGAAGGTAAGAAAGTGTTCCTTCACGAAGTCGCCCGTCAGGGGAAGCGTGAGCTTGTGCTGCCCGCTTTGGTAATAGCCGTGAAGCCGGTACCGGAACATTTGGTCTCTGGAGCAGCCCGCGGCATGGAAATGCCGCAGCATGTGCACGACCGCGTCCTTAATCACCGAGTGGTTGTACTCCGTGCCTTCGTAGTACTTGCACTGCACGAAGGCGCTCTCACCCGGATCATCCAGGTCTATGTCCTCCACGCCTTCGACCGTCACGCTGCCATGAGGGGACGCCTCGAGCAGACTCACGATCGTCTGGTCGAACTGGTAGAAGTAGCCTTTGATCGTCGCGATCGCGCTGCGGTCTTTCACTGTCTATCCTCGGGTGATGCTCAACGGCGGTCGGCCTCACGGCGTAGAGGGTTCGCCGCCGCCGTAGCCAGGCGCATGAGATAGCTCGCGTGCGGCAACGCCAAGGTCCTGCCAGGCGTGCGGGTGGCAGCTAAACACCAGGATCTGATGTCTTTGAGCGGCGTCGTAGAGCACCCGCTTCATCTGGCCCAGTCGATCTTTGTCGGTGTGAACCAGGGCGTCGTCTAGGATGAGCAACGTGGGCTTGCCAGCCTCTTGCAGAAGGTCCGCGTAGGCCAGCCGCGCGACGACACCCATCTGCTCCCGTGCCCCGACGCTGAGTTCCTCGAAATCACCGGTCTCCGCGCCGTTGGTGCCGACTCGGGTGATGCGTCCCGGTGATAGGTCATCACTCACCTCGATGCCCGCGCCCGGGAACAGGATCTGTAGGTAGTGGTTCAGGTGTCGCTGAAGTGGCGCGCGCAGGCGTCGTGCCAGCGCGGCGCGCTTCTCTGTGAGCAGCTTGAGAAGATGGCTCAGCGCCTTGGCCCGGCGTTCGAGCTCGGTGCACCGTCTCTCCATGTGGTCGAGCTCGCGCTGTTTGTCCGCGGCGGCCTCTTCCAGCCCCAAGGCGCCCTTGGCCTCCAGGTCCGCCTCCAACCGGATGATGTCGCTCCCGCGTTGGGCGTACGCGCTCTCAAGCTGCTTGGCGCTCCGCTCAAACCGCTCGACGTCCTGCTGCAGAAGTGCAACGTTGAGCGTGCGCAGTTGCTCGGCGAGTGCTTCCACACCTGCCCGCGCCGTGGTCTCGTTCGCAAGGGCATCGGTCAGGGCATGGCTGGCGTCCGCTTTCCTTTTGGCGCGAAGTGGGTCGGCCAGTGTCGCCTGGGCCGCTGCCAGCTCTTCGCTCGCGACGCTGAGCAGGGCCATCGCTTCGCTCACCGCGAGCTTGGAGTCGTTCAGCTGGGACGTCGCATCTTCCAGTATGACCTTCGCCGTGGATTCATCCGATTCCGCTTGCGACACGGATACGCCGGCAGTTTCAGCCCCGACAGGTTCCGTCAAGTTCTGCAGTGCTTGCTTCGCCTCCGTCAGCTTGGTCGACAGCGCCGCTATGTCCACCGCCAAGGCGGCCACCCCCTTCGGAGCGTGGGCCTCCAAGACGGATTTCGCCGCCTTGGCCTCCGCCGCGCGCTGCACGTGCTGGCGCTCACGCTCTTCCGCAGCCGCCAAGTTCGCCACACCCAGGCGCTGGAGCAGCTCCGCCAGGACTTTGCGCTGTTGATCACGATCCGCAATCAGGCTTTGAAGGCCCTCACCGCCCGGCAGCACCGTGATGCGCCCCACCCCCTCAATGTCGATGCCCGTGCGCTCCACCACGGTGAGGCGGTCGGTGGCATTCACCTGGACACCGGCGACCTGCACCTTCGCGCTGGGCTGGAGGCGGAACTCCAGCGCGGTTGATACCGCATCCAACCGAGCCTGCGCGGTGCGCAGGCTCTCCGTGACTTCGCGCAGGCGCTTGAGCTCCGCGCCGGGCATGGCGAGCGACAGCGTCTCGGCCTGCAAGCTTGTTAGCTCTTCCTGCTTGAGCTGCGCTTGGCGGTGACTCCGGCTCAGGGCTTGTACTTGGGCCGCGAGCTCGGTCACCGCCTTCTCCTGGGCCTGCCAGGTCGCCACTTGGCGCGCCGCTGCCAGTCGGTCGCGCGCCCTCATGCTCGCGTGTTCAGCCTGCGCATGGCGCGGCTCCCAGGCCTGGAGCTGACCGTTGGCCTGCGCCAGCTTGTCCTGCGCCGCCTCCAGCTTCTCCTCGCGCAGCTTCACCGCGTCGTCGTCGCGTGCCATGAGCTGCAGTTGTTGGCGCTGGGCGTCAACCTGCGCCGAAGCCTGCTTGAGCAGCAACTCTTGCGCGGTCCTCCGCTGGGCAAGCCCCAACGCGTCGGCCAGCTTGACCTGCGCTTGCTCAAGTTGCGCGCGCAGGGTCAGCCAGGGCCGAGCCTCGCCGTCTTGCCCATGATCAAGACGCAATGCCGCCAGCCGGTCCACGGCGATTCGGTACGCGTTAATCTCCACGCGCAATAACTGCAGCTCTTCGAGCAGCGCTGTGCGGCGCTTGATCGCTTCCCCGTATGCACCGCGCGGTGCCTCGGTGGACGGCGTCAGCAGCTGATTGCGCTCGGTCTCAACCGCCTTGATGACCTCATCGCCGCTTGTGGCCGCGAGTTCGCCAAGGGAGTCCCCCATCGCGTTGCGCAGATGATCGCTTGCGAACCCGACGACCTTGGCAATTTCATGCGACGTGCCCTGCTTAATCCAGAGCAACCCGGGGATACCCATGTGCTCGGGCGAGCTGGCGCCCTTTCCGGCGAAGCTGAAGCCCAGCAGCTCTCCCAGGTGATCCTCGGCCTCTGCTCCTTCCAGCGTCTTGCCATCGATGATGAGCTGGCATCGCTTCTTGCCCAGAAACGCCTTGCTCAGCCGAGCGGGTTTCCCGCCGAGTGCGAAAGCGATCTCCACAGACGGCGTGGCGGAGCTGTCGCTCCACGGACGCAAGCCACTGATCGCGCTCGACTTGTGCCGCTCGAAAAACGCGGCCCGGATGGCTTCGGCTACGGTGGACTTCCCCGACTCGTTCGGGGCGACGAACAGGTTCAGTCCGTCAGCGAAGTCGCACAACTCCAGCGGGGCCCGAAAGCGCTTGAAATTCTCGATTCGCACCCGCTTGAGCTTCATGCGCAGGCTCCTTTCGCTGGTGCTTGGTCGTCCAGGATCCGCGCCAGCGCTAGCAGCGCGTCACGCGCCAGTTCGGGCTCTGCGCTGGCTTGCTGCTCGCGCAGCTCCTGCAGGGCCTCGCCCACAAAGCCGTCGGCACGCAGCGTTTGAATATCTTCCTCGGTTGGCTCGAGCCTGAGCGCCTCAGCGTTCCACAGGATGGCCCGCGCCTTGGCGCGCGCCGCCCCGAGCGCGGCCGTCAGCTTGCGGTGTCCCGCCAGATTGCAGGTGCCGGACAGGCGCAAGTGAAGGACATCATTGCCACTCACTCCGTCTAACGCTTGCACCACTTCGTCGACGTCTGAATCGACGGCCATATGCTGCTCGAGCTGACGCCAGTTGAATTTTCCGGTGGGTACCGCTGTGACAATAGGCTCGAGTGACGTCGACTCTATGGCCACGAGCAGTGCCTGACCCGACTCGTTGGCTTTAAAGCGGTCCGATTCCGGCGTGCCGGCGTACCAGGTCTTGCTATCCACCTGCTTGGTGCCGTGCCAGTCTCCTAGCCCCAGGTAAGCCAGTCCCGCGCTCTGCGCCCGGCCCGCCGCGATCGGATTGGTCGAGTCCACGTCTGCGGGTAGGATGCCCTGCACACTGCCGTGCGCCAGACCGACTCGCGGCAGGTCGTCCGATGGAACGTGCGTCGCGAACCATTCGGTGAGGTCGGCATAGGTATGGCGCTGGGTCAGCGGTGCCGGCAGCAATGTGAACTTGCCTGCCACCACAAAGGGCCTTGGCTCTAGGCACACGATGACGTTGTCGGGGATTGCCCCCAAGCGATGTGCCCGGTTCCACACCGACTCCGCCAGCGCAGCATCGTGATTACCCGGGATCAGGACCCAGGTCCCGGTAAAGCCTTGCATGGCGTTGAACAGCCGCCGAATAGTCTTCTCGGCCACCGTCTGGGCGTCAAACACGTCGCCAGCGACCAGCACTGCGTCCACGCCTCTATCGGCCGCGATACTGGCCAGGCGCTCCACGGCAGCGAATCGTGCCTCAAATAGAGCGGCCGCGTCGTCGGTCTCAAACTGCGCGAACACTCGACCGATCTGCCAGTCGGCCGTATGCAAAAATGAGATCAAGTCATCCCCCTGATCGCTTGATTTGATGGAATTCCCTTGCAGCGGCGACTTGATGCGCCGTTCACCACCAGTCTAACGTTTTGAAACACTGCACGGCAGTGCACTGCTCGGACGAATCGCGAGAGGTTTCTCCGTTCGTTCGAGCACGAAATCAGGGGTTGTTTCGCGGCGTTGTGACCAATTTTTCAGCGGTCTGTTTGGTGTTACTGACGACCCGTTTTGGTCAACTACGGCCTTTCGGCCTCGAAGCGCAGGTGGCTGCACCCAGTCTCGAGCGGCCGATGCTCAACAACTCGCGCTGCGACCTCCTTGATATGGGATGAGATCCATAGGAACATAGGGCGCGCGCATGGCTCTTGCTCCCATGCCCCTCCCTGGCGACGGATCGTCGACCTGAGCTGCTATGGCCATGGAGCTTCTGCCATTCAATTCTGCGGTTCTTCCTTGGTTGACGGGCGAGACCCTGTTCAGCCTCTGCAGTCGGCATCATCGCCTCTGGGGATTTTCGAACTCATCCCAGTCTACGGAGATTCTTTTCGGTTCACCGAGGCGAGGGACGCAACATGACTTTCCCTGCGCGTTGGATGTGTTCGCGGATCGAACGCAAGGGCTTCTTGGTTCGGCGAACGAGATTGCCAGACAGCGTACTGTGCTGAAGTTCTACGCTCCGTTTCGA
>NZ_DASWYS010000051.1:0-44168 GCF_036404855.1 Roseateles sp. | reverse complement strand
ACTTGTCTGGCATGAAATCCGAGGTGACGACCGTTGTGCGACGACTCGTGGTGTTGGGCGGCGGCTCGGCCGGCTGGCTGACGGCCGCGACCCTGGCCGCCGAACTGGGGGGCAGCGGCCCCGACGCGATGCAAGTCACGCTGATCGAATCGCCCGACGTGCCGTCCATCGGCGTGGGCGAGGGGACCTGGCCCACGATGCGCGCCACGCTGCACCGCATCGGCCTCAGCGAGGTCGACCTCGTTCGTGAATGCGACGCGGCCTTCAAGCAAGGCTCGCGCTTCGACGGCTGGCTGCACGGTGGTGGCGCCGATGACCGTTACTACCACCCCTTCACGCTGCCGCATGGCCCTGGCGATACGGAGTTCGCGGCCGCATGGCTGCAGGGCGCCCGTGAACAGCCCTTTGCCGCCAGCGTGGGCCCGCAAGCCCAACTGTGCGACGCGCATCTCGCGCCCAAGCAGACCACGACGCCCGACTTCGGCGGCGTCATGAACTATGGATACCACTTCGACGCCGTGAAGCTAGGCCGCCTGCTGCAGCGGCATGCGACGACGCGACTGGGTGTCCGGCACGTCGTCGACCATTTCACCGCCGTTCGCTCGCGCGAGAACGGCGACATCGCCGCGCTGGCGACCCGCAGTCACGGCGACATCGAAGGCGACCTCTTCATCGACTGCTCCGGGCTGGCCAGTCTGCTGATCGGACAGCACTATGGAGTCGCCCTGCGCTCCGAGCGGGGCGTGCTCTTCAACGACAGCGCGCTGGCCGTGCAGGTGCCACACCCGCAGGCGCACGCGCCGTTGGCCTCGGCGACCATTGCCACTGCGCATGCCGAGGGATGGACCTGGGACATCGGGTTGCCCACGCGGCGCGGCCTCGGTTTCGTCTACTCCAGTGGCCACACCGATGACGCGGCGGCCGAGCGCGCGCTGATGGCCCATCTCGACCGCAACGGGATCGAGCCGGGCGACATGGCGCCGCGGCGCCTGCGCTTCAGCCCTGGCTACCGTGAGCAGTTCTGGCATCGCAACTGCGTCGCCGTAGGGCTGGCGGCGGGCTTCATCGAGCCGTTGGAAGCCTCGGCGCTGGCCCTGGTCGAGCTGTCGGCCGCATTCATCCGCGACGAGATGCCGGCCAGCCGCTCCGACATGGACCTGGTCGCCAAGCGCTTCAACGAGGCCTTCGCCTACCGCTGGTCGCGCGTCATCGACTTTCTGAAGCTGCATTACGTGCTGAGCCGACGAGACGACGCCGACTACTGGCGCGATCACCGCAATGCCGCCAGCCAGCCCGAGTCGCTGCGCGAGCTGCTCCAGCTGTGGGCGCGCCGGGCGCCGTCACGCAACGACTTCTATCGTGTCGAGGAAGTCTTCCCGGCTGCCAGCTACCAGTACGTGCTCTACGGCATGCAGTTCGAACCTGCGCTGCGGCCGTTGCGCGCCGACAGGCTGGCCGCCGCGCAGTCCTGCATGAAGGACGTGACCACCCTCACGCGGCGCCTCCTGGGCGGCCTGCCCCGGCACCGCGACCTGATTCAACATATCCACGCGCACGGCATGCCGCCGGCCGCGTGACTCTCTCAGACCGAACTCCATGCTGCAACTGCTCAACAACATCCAGCACAAGGACCTGCGCGTCATCACCCGGCGCGGCGCGCAATGGGGGGACGACTTCATGTCAGCGCCCGTCACGCCGGACGAGTTCCGCAAGGTCCAGGCGCATTACCCCATCGTCTTCCAGCCCGATGGCAGCGGCGGCTTCGTGCCGGTCGCGCTGTTTGGACTGCAGGAGGGGCAGAACCTGTTCCTGACCGGCGACGGGTGGGACGCCGACTACCTGCCGCTGTCCGTGCAGCGCCTTCCGTTCTCCATCGGTGTGGCGGAGGACGAACTGCGCATGATGGTCGACCTGTCCAGCAAGCGCATCAGCCAGGGGGCAGAGGGGGAGGCCATCTTCCTGCCTCAGGGCGGCACGACCGACCTGACTGAGCACGCCAATTCCGTGCTGCGCGCGCTGCATGAGGGCTTGCAGGCCACGCCGGACTTCATCCAGACGCTGCGAGCGCACGACCTGCTCGAGTCCTTTGTGCTGGACGTCGAGCGCCCGGACGGCTCGCACGGCCAGTTGCTGGGCTTCTATGTCATCCACGAGGAACGCCTGGCCGCGCTGGACGCCGACGTGGTGGGCATGCTGCATCAGGCGGATTACCTGCAGCCCATATACATGGCGATCGCCTCTCTGTCCAACTTCACGGCGCTGATCAAGCGCCACCTCGCCCGCGAAGCCGCCTGAGCCCCATGTCGAAGCGAAGCGTCGGCGCCGAGGACCTGGGGCACATCCCGGCCGAGGTGCTCCAGTCCACCCAGCCCGTGCTGCTGCGCGGCCTGGTGGGGCACTGGCCACTGGTGCAGGCCGCACAGCGCTCCGACACGGCGCTGTGTGACTACTTGCGAGGCTTCGGCGCCGGCACGCGGCTGAACTTGTGGCGCGGCGGGCCGGAGATCGGTGGGCGCTTCTTCTACAACGACGATTTCACCGGCTTCAATTTCCACAGCGAGGTCAGGACCTTCGGCGCACTGCTGGACGAGCTTCTGGCCGGCACGTCCGACGCCCTCTATCTGGGATCGACCGAAGTCGACAGCGCCTTCCCCGGCCTGCGCCTGCACAACGACCTGTCCGCCCTTGCCGGCCAGCACCCGCACGTGAGCCTGTGGCTGGGCAACCGTATGCAGGTGGCCACGCATTTCGACCTCCCGGACAACGTCGCCTGCGTCGTGGCTGGCCGACGGCGCTTCACGCTGTTTCCGCCCGACCAGGTTGCCAACCTGTATGTCGGTCCCCTTGACCTGACACCCGCCGGCCAGCCGGTCAGCCTCGTCGACGTGGCTCGGCCTGATCACCAGCGCTTCCCGCGTTACGCGCGGGCGCTGGCGCAAGCCCAGTCCTTCGAGTTGCTGCCCGGCGACGCGCTCTTCATTCCCAGCCAGTGGTGGCACGGCGTGGAGTCGCTGGAGCCCATCAATGCGCTCGTCAATTTCTGGTGGCGGCAGTCGCCCGCCTTCATGGACACGCCGCTGAACACGCTGATGATGGCGCTGCTGTCGCTGCGCGACCTGCCGCCAGCACAGCGCGATGCTTGGCGAGTGCTGTTCGACCACTACGTCTTCGACGCTGACGAGCAAACGGCGGGCCACATCCCGCCGGCGGCACGGGGTGTTCTCGCGCCGATGAATGACGACAGTGCACGCCAGCTGCGCGCGGCACTCCGCAACCGACTCAACCGATGAAGCTTCGCACGCCATGACTCTTGCTTCTCCACCCATTCGACGCATCGTCATCGCTGGCGGCGGCACGGCCGGCTGGATGGTGGCCGCCGGACTGTCCAAATGCCTCGGCAAACAGTTCGACTTCAGCCTGGTGGAGTCCGAGGAAATCGGCACGGTGGGCGTCGGCGAAGCCACCATTCCGACGTTGCACTTCATGCACGAGATCCTGGATCTGGAGGAGAAGGAGTTCATCCAGGCCACGCAGGCCACGTTCAAGCTCGGCATCAGCTTCGAGAACTGGCGCAACGTCGGCGAGCACTACTTCCACTCCTTCGGCAAGACGGGCCGGGGCCACTGGACTGCTGGCTTCCACCACTTCTGGCTGGAGGCTCGCAAGCGCGGCCTGGCGAGCAACTACGGCGACTATTGCCTGGAGCTGCGAGCGGCGATGGACAACCGCTTCGCGCTGCTGCCTGACAACGGCATCAACTACGCCTATCACTTCGACGCCACGCTGTACGGCCAGTACTTGCGTCGTCTGGCCGAATCCATGGGGGTGCGACGCATCGAGGGCAAGATCGCCCAGGTGCACACCGATGCAGTAAGCGGCTACATCACAGGTCTGCAACTTGCCGGCGGACCCCTGATCGAGGGGGACTTCTTCATCGACTGCACCGGCATGCGCTCGCTGCTGCTGGGTGAGACGCTGGGCGTGCCTTACGAGAGCTGGTCGCACTGGCTGCCCTGCGACAGCGCGCTGGCCGTACAAACGACGCGCGTCGGCGAGCCTGTGCCCTATACCCGCTCCATCGCCCATCCCTGGGGCTGGCAGTGGCGCATCCCGCTGCAGCACCGCGTCGGCAACGGCGTGGTGTTCAGCAGCCGGCACATCAGCGACGAGGACGCCAAGCAGGCCCTGCTCGCCAACATCGAGGGGGAGGTGCTGCGCGAGCCGCGCGTCATCCGGTTCACGCCTGGCCAGCGGGAGCAGGTCTGGAAGAAGAACTGTGTCGCGATCGGCCTGTCCAGCGGCTTCTTGGAGCCGCTGGAGTCCACCAGCATTCACCTCATCCAGAAGGGCATGAGCCGCCTGGTCGAGCTGTTCCCGACCGATGGCATCCGCCAGAGCGACATCGACGAGTACAACCTGCAGACACGGGAGGCCATCGACGTCATCCGCGACTTCATCATCCTGCACTATCACGTCACGGACCGCGACGATTCGCCTTTCTGGCGCGATTGCCGTGCGATGGAGGTGCCGCCGCTGCTCAAGCACCGCATTCAGCACTTCCGCGACTCGGCGCGCATCATGCTGCGCCCGGGCGAGCTGTTCGCGGAAAACTCCTGGGTGCAGGTCCTGATGGGCCAGGGCATCGTGCCGGCCAGCCACCACCCTATCGCGCGCAACATGGACGACCGGCATCTCGCCGACTTCCTCGGCGACATTCGCAAGGACGTGGTGCGCACGCTGATGAAGCTGCCCAAGCACCAGCAGTTCATCGATCAGTTCAGTCCTGCTCCGAGGCTCGATCTGCCCCCGCTCAAGCCAGCTGGTCCCACGCTGCGCGTCAACCCCGATGCCCGACTGGAGGTCATGCCGCTGGCTGACGGGGCTCAGGCCTACGTTGTCGATGATTTCGTGCAGGACCCGGACGCACTCGTCGCGCTCGCGCAGTCCCTGGGCGGGCAGTTTCGAGCGCTGCCTGGGCACCCCTATCCTGGCCCGCAGCTCGCGCTGCCGGACAGCATGGCCGCCGAGCTGGACGGCTTCTTTCGCCGACGTTTTGACGCCGCGATGCATCTCGGTACCCCGCTTGGCATGTTCGGGCGCTTCGCGCGCGTCGTGCAGGATCCCGCCACGCTCGACGGCCGCCAGCGCATCTGTCATCGAGACGATTCGGGCCTGGACCTCGACGAGAGGGTCGCTGCCTGTGTCCACTACCTGTTCAAGGACGAGCAGCTCGGCGGCACGGTGTTCTTTCGCTCGCTGATGTCCGACGCCGACACGCAGCAGTTCCTGCGCGACGCCAACACGCTGGATCCCAGCGCATTCGGCGACAAATACGGCATTGCGCCCGGCTACATGACCGACAGCAACCGCTACTTCGAGGTCATCGGCCGCGTGCCCGCAAAGTGGAACCGAGCCATCTTCTACGACGGCGGCGTCTTCCACTCCGGCGACATCCGGTGGGCTGCCGGAAAGGCCGGCTACCAGACCGGGCTGGGGCGTCTGACGGTGAACGCATTCTTCAAAAGCCGTCGACCCTGAGGGCGCGCCTTCATGCCCTCGATAATCAGGGCATGACCTCTTCCATCACCATCGCCACGCGCGAGAGTCGCCTGGCGCTGTGGCAGGCCGAGCATGTGCAGGCCCGGCTCGCTGGCGAACTCGGCATCCAGGCCGCGCTGCTGGGTATGACCACACGCGGCGACCAGATCCTCGACCGCACGCTGTCCAAGATCGGCGGCAAGGGACTATTCGTCAAGGAGCTCGAAGCCGCGCTCGCCGAAGGTCGCGCCCAGCTCGCCGTGCATTCGCTCAAGGATGTGCCGATGGAGCTGCCCGATGGATTCGCCCTCGCCGCAGTGTTGGAGCGGGAAGATCCACGCGACGCCTTCGTTTCCAACGACTACGCCTCGCTGGCGGAGCTGCCTGAGGGTGCCGTCGTCGGCAGCTCCAGCCTGCGCCGCGTGACCCAGTTGCTGAGCCTGCGCCCTGACCTGCGCGTCGAGCCGCTGCGCGGCAACCTCGACACGCGGCTGCGCAAGCTTGACGAAGGGGGCTACCACGCCATCGTGCTCGCCGCCGCGGGCCTCAAACGCCTGGGCCTTGCCGCGCGCGTGCGCGCACTGTTCCAGGTCGACCAGATGCTGCCTTGCGCAGGGCAGGGCGCTCTGGGCATCGAGATCCGCGCCGACGATGCGGCGCTGGCCGAGGCGCTGGCGAAGCTGGTCCACGCGCCGACGCTGATGGCCTGCGAGGCCGAGCGCGCCGTGTCGCGCGCGCTGGGCGGCAGTTGCAGCCTGCCGCTCGCGGCCCATGCGCACTGGCAGCGCGGCACGCTGTGCCTGGACGCCGCGCTGGGCCACGCCGAGCTGCACGCCTCGCCCCTGCTGCGCGCCAGTGTCGCCGCCGACGTGGCCGATGTCGATACAGCTCGGTCGCTGGGGCAGCAAGCCGCTGCCCGGCTGCGCGAACTCGGCGCCGGCTCGTACCTCCCGGGATGACGGCGCCCACGCTGCTCGTCACCCGCCCGCGGCCGCAATGCGCAGCCTGGCTGGCGCGCCTGGCCGAGCTGGGCGTGGAGGCGGCTGCCTTGCCCCTCATCGAGATCTTGCCGGCCCGCGATGCCGCGCCGGTGACCGCGGCCTGGGCCGCACTGTCGGCAGTGGACCTGGCTGTCTTCGTCAGTCCCAATGCGGTCGAGCAGTTCTTCGCGCACGGCCAGGGTTCGACCTGGCCCGCGCACACGCTGGCGGCCTGCGTCGGTCCCGGCAGCGCCCAGGCCCTGGCAACCCACGGCATTCCGGCGCGGCAGATCGTCCAGCCTGCCGTGGACGCCGCGGCGCTCGATTCCGAGCACCTGTGGGAGCAACTGGCGCCGCGCCGCGACTGGGCTGGGGCGCGTGTGTTGCTGCTGCGCGGCGACGGTGGCCGTGAATGGCTGGCCGAGCGGCTGATGGCCGCGGGCGCCCACGTCGAAGCCGTCACCGTCTACCACCGCGCCCGCCCGCATTTCAGCGCTGCCGAGCAGGCCTTGCTGGACGCGGTGCGAGCCGATCCCCTTCGCTTCGTATGGTTGTTCAGCAGTGCCGAGGCCGTCGGTCATCTGCAGGCCCAAGGCCTGGCACTGACCGGCCAGCGTGCCATCGCCACCCATGCCCGAATCGCCGAGGCGGCCCGCGCCGCTGGTTTGGGGCCTGTGGTTTTGGCGCGACCGGCCCCCGAAGCGGTCACTCAGGCCCTGAAAGGCCTCTGACAGAATCTGACGCACCGTGAGTGAGCCTGAGCTGAATCCCCCTGTCGTTGCCGCGGCCGAGCCCGCTGCCCCGCCACCCCCTTCCGTATCCGTCCTGCCGGCCTGGCTGCCTTGGCTGCTGGCGCTGCTGGGCATCGCCGTGCTGCTGTGCGTGGTGTTGGCCTGGCAGAGCCTGTCGCGCCAGCAGTCGCTGGAACAGGAACTGGTGCGCCGCCAGGAAGCCAGCCAGGCCCAGGCCACCGAGGCGCGCCTGGCCGCCAAACAGTCGGGCGAACTGGTACGTGACACCGCCGCCAAGGTTTCTCTGCTGGAGGCCCGCCTCGCCGAGGTGGCCTTGCAGCGAGGTCAGCTCGAGGACCTGATCCAGTCCATGTCGCGCTCGCGGGACGAGAACGTGGTCGGCGACATCGAGGCGGCTTTGCGTGTGGCCTTGCAGCAGACCCAGATCACCGGCAGCGCCGAGCCGCTGGTGGCGGCGCTCAAGCAGGCTGATGAGCGCCTGCTGCGGTACAAGCAGCCGCGCATGGAAGGCGTGCGCCGCGCTGTCGCCCGGGACCTGGACCGTGTCAAGGCGGTGGCGGTCGTCGATGTGTCCACGCTGACCATCAAGCTCGATGAGGTCGTGCGCATGGCGGACGAGTTGCCGCTGATGTCCGGCAGTGAGGCTGCGCCGCGCCCGCGCGACGAGCGCAACGCCGAGGCAGCGCGGGAACGCGAGCGCGCCCTGAAACTGCAGCGCGAGCAGACTGCGGCAGCCGCGGACGGCAAGCTGGCCCTGTGGTGGTGGCAGGCCACGCAACAGCTTTCCACCTGGACCGGCCTGGTCTGGGGCGAGGCGCGCACGCTGCTGCGCGTCACCCGCATCGACCACCCTGAAGCGGCATTGATCTCGCCCGACCAGAGCTTCTTCCTGCGCGAGAACCTCAAGCTGCGCCTGCTCAACGCGCGCCTGGCCCTCCTGAGTCGCCAGTTCGACACGGCCCAGGCCGACCTGCGCGACAGCCAGGAGATGCTGAACCGCTACTTCGACACGCGCTCGCGCAAGGTGGCCAGCGTGACCGAGCTGCTGCGCCAGGTCGCCGGCCAGGCGCGCCAGGTCAGCGTGCCGCGCCCCGACGACACGCTGGCTGCGCTGACCGCCGCCGCGGCCGGTCGGTGAGGAGGCGCCGACCATGCGTCTCGTCATCTGGCTGGTTCTGCTCTTCGTCGTCGCCGTCGTCGCGGCGCTGACCCTCGGTGCCAACGATGGGCTAGCCAGCTTCTACTGGAGCGGCTGGCGGGTTGACATCTCGCTCAATCTCTTTCTGCTGCTGCTCGTCGCGGGCTGCTTCGCCCTCGTCACGGCCATCCAGGCCATCGAGGCGCTGACTACACTGCCTAGGCGTGCCCGCGAATGGCGCCTTGCCCAGCGTGAACGCAGCGCCCAGATGGCTTTGCGCGAGGCGCTCGTGGAGCTTTTCGGCGCCCGCTTCAGTCGCGCACAGAAGGCCGCACAGAAGGCGCTCAACATCCAGGCCGCGACGCCCGAACTGGCGACCGACCAGTCCTTCATGGCGCTGGCCCATTTGCTGGCCGCGGCAAGCGCGCATCGGCTGCAGGACCGGCGCCACCGCGACGAGCAGCTCAGTCGTGCCCTCGAGCTGGCTCATCGTGCCGGCGGTGCGCGAGCCCAGGAGGACGGCGCACGCCTGCTGGCTGCCGAATGGGCCCTGGATGACCGCGACGCAACGCGCGCCCTGAGCGTGCTGGGTGAACTGGCACCCGGCGTCGCTCGTCGCACCCAGGCGTTGCGGCTGCGGCTTCAGGCTTCGCGCCTGGCCCGTCAGCCGCTGGACGCGCTGCGCACGGCACGCCTGCTCGCCAAGCACCAGGCCTTTTCCAAGGCGGCGGCCCAGAGCTTGCTGCGATCTCTCGCCTTCGAGGCCCTGGACGGCGCACGGGACGTCGACCAATTGCGCGCTGTCTGGCAGCAGCTCGATCCGGCCGACCGACGTGACCCCCTCGTCGCCGCGCGAGCCGCGCAGTGCGCCGGGCAGCTCGGCGCGCCCGACGACGGCCGTGGCTGGCTGCGGCCCTTCTTCGACGACCTTGCCGAGCTGCAGCCTGACGATCGTGCGGCCCTGGCCCACGCCCTCGTGCCGGTGCTGGCCGGCTGTGGGCCCGATTGGCTGCAGCGCCTGGAATCGGCTCAGTCGCGCTTCCCGCGCGAGCGGGGCCTGGCGTTCGCGCTGGGACATGCTTTGGCCGAACGTCAGCTCTGGGGCAAGGCCCGCCTGATGCTCGAGGCGGTGGCCGATGACGTCAGCATGCCCAGCGCGTCGCGCCGGCGCAGCTGGGTGGTGCTGGCTGCGCTCGCCGAACAAGAAGGTGATGACCAGCGCCGCGCCCGCTGCTTCGAAGCCGCGGCGCGCCTGCCTTGAGCACCGCTCGAGCGGCTCGGCGAACTTTTTTGAAAAAAACTGGCCAACTCTTGCCGAGGACCAAAAAATCTGGCTATACTGTGAGGCTTCAGCGGCTGTAGCTCAGTTGGATAGAGTACTTGGCTACGAACCAAGGGGTCGTGGGTTCGAATCCTGCCAGCCGCACCAACAATAAGAAGAGAATCAACGGGTTAGCACCGAAAGGCGCTAACCCGTTTTCCTATGTGCGTGATGCCTGCGTGCATCTCGCGACACCCTGGCCTTTTCACCTACATCAGCCCGATCGGGGCGGCGCGTCGCGTTGGCCTGATTGCCCGCCTGCACCCGATGCTCAATGGGACGGTCAGCGTAGCGCTGACTTCTGTCCATTGATCCGTGCCCCGGCCTCCCGGCCCTTCTTCGCCCCCGATTGCCCGCAGCCGCTATGTGAAGGTGTGGCGTATGTCGTGCACTCGGACTCCATCCAGGCTGACGGCGGCAGTAGCCCGGTATTGCCAGTTTCGACGTTCACGCGCTGCCACTTCTACTGCCTACGGCAGTCCGGCAGTCGGCAAGGTCGACCAGCGGGATGGGCGGCGGTGCCCAAGCCATCCACGAAGCAGGCACCAGCCAATCAGTGATTCGCGGCCGCCGCGGCTGGCAAGCCTCTTGCCACGCATGCGGCAGTGCTGGGCTGTCAGGCGAGCCGCCCCATGGCAGCCCCAACAACACGCCAGAGCCCCGTCGAATCCGCCGACGCGTCGACGCACTACGCCCGCGAGACTCAGTTCAATGTCGAACGGGTGCCGACGGGCAGCGAAGCGCCCGCCATCGTGCGAGAGAAGTCGACCTTCATGATTTCCCGCTGACACCCGGGGCGGCGGTGGCCCGGTTCAGCGGCGCCTGGCCACCAGGCCGATCAAAGCTGACGGGCCACGGTGTCCGGGCCCTTCGTTGAGCTCGCGCTCATAACTGTCCAGCGCCAGGATGTCCATGTCGCTGAAGTGTGCTTCGAGCATGGCCTGCGTGTAGAGATGCGACAACTCACGCGGCCCACCCGTGCCGAATGCCAACTGAGCCGGCGTGTAGCCCTGCAGCACCAGCGTGCCTCCCGGCTTCAGTGCGCGCTTCATCTGATCGAACATGCGCAGTCGCATGTCGGGGTCGGCGAACTGCACGAAGATGGCCGCGACGCCATCCAGTTGCTCCAGGGGCCAGTGATAGTCATCGCTGCTCGCCTGTTCGTACCGGACCTCCACGCCGGCTTGCTTGGCGAGTTGGCGCGCCTTGTCCAAACCGACAGCCGACACATCAAAGGCATCGACCTTCAGCTCGTGCTTGGCCAGCCAGACGCTGTTGCGTCCTTCGCCATCAGCCACGCACAGCACACGATCACCTGGCTTCCAAAGGTTGGCATGCGCGGCGAGCCAATGGTTCGGCTCGGTGCCAAAGACGTAGTCCGGCGTCGAGAAGCGGGCATCCCACGGTGTCGAGGCCGGATGGTTCATGGCGGTGCGATGGGCAAGTTCAAACGGGCTGACGCGGCGAGCAGGCCGCCTGCATTGTGAGCATCCTGGTAGCCGAGGTGGCGCAGCAGGCGGCATGCCGCTTCAGAGCGGGCGCCGCTTGCGCAGAAGAGCTGGATCGGTCGAGCGCGATCTGGGATCGCCGCCAGCAACCAGGTGTCGAGCTGACTCAGCGGAACGTTGATGGCGCCCGTCAGCGTTCCACTGCGGTGCTCCCGGGCGGTACGCACATCGATCAAAGCCGGTCCATCGCCGGGAAGCTAAGCGACGGCAGTGCGCTCAACCGGCGCTGGAGACGACGCGCCGCGACGCTGCAGCCAGCGTCGCAGGGCCCCGAGCGTCTCAGCACCCACCCTTGACGCCCACTTTGCGCAGGATGATCTCCAACGGGCACCAGCGTGTGATCGCGCTCTGCAGCAAGTTGGCGCCGACAAAAGTCGTTAAGGCCAGCCACCACGTATTGACGAAGATCGGGCTGCCCGGCACCCCCAGCAGCAGCGAGATGAGGATGAAGCTGCCGGCGACAAGCCGGACGATCTGCCAGGAACTCATGAAGCACTCCTTGTGTCGTTAAGCGATGAATGGCGATAGGGCACGAAACAGAGCAGCGGAATGACCACGGTAGTCGGGATCGTCCTGACGAAGACGTCGAGGATCAACGAGCTGGCCAGACCAGAGAAGATCGGGTCGTCGAGGATCAAGCGACGTGCTTTGCAACCTGCGGGACATGTGAACTGCGGGTTGTTGCCACTCGTAAATGACTATATATGATTTAGCCAAGTAGTTAAATAGGCAAGTGGAAATGTGAGCATTGGTTGGAATATGGCGCCAATGGAAGCGTGCGGGGCACGTCGATCTCCGCCCTTGCGTTGCCATGCAGGACCTGACCGGCGAAGCCCGTCAGCAGGGGGCTGCCGACTTCCGGGCGCTGTCCGAGCCCACGCGCCTGCAGATCCTCAACCTGTTGCGCCCTTCCAGGCGCAATGTCGGTGAGATTGCCCAGGCCTGCAGCTTCACGTCCGCGAACATTCATCGGCAGCTGGCGGCACTAACGCAGCAAGGACTGGTCATGCGCGAGTCGCGCGGCTTCTGCGTTTGCTACAACACTGCCGACGACTCGGTCTACGGCAGCACCGGACAGCAGATGGAGCGCAGCGCAGCACCTTCCTGAAAAGAAGGCGTCCCGGCCGGCGGGCTGATCACACCGCACGGGCCAACGCCAGGACCAGCGCAAGTTGCGGCACGAGCCGTGGGGCCAAACGGTAGAACACGCGCTTGCCCTCCCGGCGCGTCAAAACAAACTGATTGTTTCGAAGCACGGTGAGTTGCTGCGACAGCGTCGGCTGCTGGATGTACAGCCGCTCTGCTAGCTGGCTCACGCAGAGCTCTTCATCCGCCAGCGCCGCCAGCAGATGCAAGCGGTCGGCGTTGCCCAGAACGCGAAGCAAAGGGGCTGCGCGATCGAGTGCGTCACAGGGGGTGTCTGAGGGTGTCGGAACGGATTCCATCGTGCATTTGCGATGCCTGAAGCAGCGTAGCGACGACATCAAAATAGGTCTTGCGGCAGGTCAAGGCGCTGGGCTGCCAATCCCTCTGAAATCATCTTCACGCCAACTGCACAAGGAGTGCACCGTGACTGCCTTCAAGGACATCTTCTCCAGCGACGCCGGGCTGCTGAGCTTGGCCGTCTTTGCCATCATGCTAGGCATTGGCGCGTTCTACGTGCGCTACTTCGTGCGGCACATGCACGAGGACGAAGCGCGCGAGGGCAGGCAGCGCTGAAGGCGACAGGCGACAACCCATGGCTGAGTTTTTTAAGACTTCGACGCTCTGGGTTGTCGAGTACCTCTTCGATGGCCGTGCCCGCTGCTGGTACCGCGCCCTGCGCGGGGACCAGGACCCGACGGTCCTGATGACAGCGGAGCTGGCCGCACTCCACGGCACGCGCGCACAACTGCGTTCGGTGCGCCGAGCGACTGACGCCGAGGAATCGGCCTACCGGCGCGGCGAGACGCCCGCCAATCACTATTGCCCGGTCAGAACGTCCTGATGGCCAGGCTCAGGGCGCCCCACGCAAGGGCCGCCAGACACGCCCAGCCTGACAGCAGCAGCCGCAAGGCACGGCGCCGCGGGATGAATCCCACGCCGCGCACGAAGCCGGCGCTCATCGCCCAGAAGAGCAGCAAGGCCAGTCCGTGGTCGGCTCGCCCATCGGCGTGCGCGAAGACAAGGGGGTAGGCCGTCCCGGCCAACATCAGCACCAGGCCCGCCGTGAGACTGGGCCAGTGAAGACGCGACGGCGTCATCGTGTTCATGCGGTCTCATCTTGCCGATGCGAGGTGCGCCGCTCCTCGGCCATCTCGCCCCACATCGCGTTCATCACGGCCAGCAGTACGGCGAAGCCGACACCGAGAATCCAGGCGAAGTACCACATGGCAGTTCCTTTCAGTAGGCGGTGTGTTCGTTGGCGCGGATGTGCTCGACAGTGACCTTGCCGCGCATCACGCGGTAGGCCCAGCCCGTGTAGAGCACGATCAGCGGCATGAAGATCACCGTGGCGCCCAGCATGAGGGTGAGCGTCATGGGGCTAGAGACGCTGTCCCAGACGGTGAGGCTGGCGCTCGGCATGCTGGAGGAGGGCATGATGAACGGGAACATCGCCGCCCCGGCTGTTCCGATGATGCCCAGCATGGACAGTGATGACGCGATGAAGGCCGACAGTGTGCGCCGCGCGCCGACCAGCGCGGCCGCCCCCGCGGCACCCAACACACCGAGCATTGGCAGGGCCCACAGGGCCGGCACGTGCCGGTAGTTGCTCCACCATCCGTCCGCACTGCGCACCACGACCTTGGCCAGCGGGTCTGGCAGACCATTCGGCGCGGGGGACTGGGCCAGGGCAAATCCATCGATGCCTCCGAATCGCAGCCAAAGGCCTGCCGTGACGAAGGCCAGCACCGTCAGTGCCGCTGCGCCCTGCGCGCCAGAGACCGCACGAGACTGGATCACGCCTTCCGTGCGGTGCGCCAGGTAAGCGCCGCCGTGCATCGTGATCATGGCGCTGCTGACCACACCGGCCAGGAGTGCGAACGGGTTGAGCAGTTGCCAGAAGCTGCCCGTGTAGGTGCTCACGAGATAGTCGTCGAACTGGAAGGGCACACCCTGGAGCAGATTGCCGAAGGCGACGCCGAAGATCAGGGGCGGGACCGCGCCCCCGATGAACAGCCCCCAGTCCCAGGTGCTGCGCCAGCGGGCATCGTGAATCTTGCTGCGGTAGTCGAAGCCGACAGGCCGGAAGAACAGGGCCCACAGCACGGCGAGCAGGGCCCAGTAGAAGCCGCTGAACGCCGTGGCGTACACCAGGGGCCACGCCGCGAAGATGGCCCCGCCTGCCGTGATGAACCAGACCTGGTTGCCGTCCCAGTGCGGGCCGACGGTGTTGATGACGACGCGGCGCTCCTCGTCGCTGCGGCCGGCAAAGGGCAGCAGGGTGCCGACGCCCATGTCATGGCCGTCCATGATGGCGAAGCCGACGAGCAGCACGCCGACGAGGGCCCACCAGATGATCTTCAGGGTGGCGTAGTCGAGCATGGGGGTCTCCTCAGGAGTGGGCGGGTTCGAACTGGTAGCGGCCGGTGCCCAGGCTGCCCGGGCCCTGGCGCGCGAACTTGACCATCAGGTAGACCTCCACGATCAGCAGCAAGGTGTAGAAGCCCACGAAGCCGGCCAGCGAGCCGTACAGGCTTGCGGCGCTGATCGTCGAGACGCTCAGGTGCGTCGGCAGCACGCCGTAGATCGTCCATGGCTGGCGGCCATACTCTGCAACGAACCAGCCCAGTTCGCAGGCCAGCCAGGGTGCAGGCAACATCCACAGCGCCCACTTCAGCAGCCAGGGCCGGCAGGTGCAGGTGCCATTCAGCGTGGTCCAGAACGACAGCCCGAACAGCGCCAGCATGAGTACGCCCAGTCCCACCATGATCCGGAAGCTCCAGAACATCGGGGCAACTCGCGGCACGGTGTCATTGACGGCGCGATCGATGATCTCGGGCGTCGCCTGACGGACGTCGACGACGTATTTCTTCAAAAGCAGCCCGAAACCGAGATCGGCCTTGTACTGCTCGAAAGTGGCCAGCGAGGCGGCATCGTCTCGGTGTTTGCGCAGTGCCTCGAGCGCCATGACGGCATGGACCCCGCGCTCGATCCGTTCGCGGTTCTTGGCCTTGATGTCGCGGATGCCCGGGATCTCCTTGCTGAGACTGCGAGTGCCGATGACACCCATCAAGTAGGGGACTTCCACCGACCAGTCGTTCTTCTGCGCCGATTCGTTGGGCCAGGCGATCATGTTGAAGCTGGCGGGAGCAGGCTCGGTCTCCCACATGGCCTCAATGGCGGCCATCTTGGTCTGCTGGGCTTCGCCGACCGTGTAGCCGGACTCGTCGCCCAGCACGATGACGCTCAGCACGCTGGCCAGGCCGAAGGCCGACGCCACACGAAAGCTCCGCCTGGCGAACTCCACATCCCGCTTCTTGAGAAGGTACCAGCTGCTGATGGACAGCACGAACATCGCCCCTGTCACATAGCCTGCCGACACCGTGTGCACGAACTTGGCCTGGGCGTCCGGATTGAAGACCACGGCCCAGAAGTCGGTCATTTCCATGCGCATCGTCTGGTAGCTGAACTCGGCACCCACCGGGTTCTGCATCCAGCCGTTGGCAATCAGGATCCACAGTGCCGACAGGTTGGTGCCGATCGCCATCAAGGTGGTGACCAGCAAGTGCTGCGGACGGGTCAGCCGATCCCAGCCGAAGAAGAACAGGCCGATGAAGGTCGACTCCAGGAAGAAGGCCATCAGGCCCTCGATCGCGAGCGGCGCACCGAAGATGTCGCCGACGTAGTGGGAGTAGTAGGCCCAGTTCGTGCCGAACTGGAACTCGAGCGTGATGCCGGTCGTCACGCCCAGCGCGAAGTTGATGCCGAAGAGCTTGCCCCAGAAGCGGGTCATGTCCTTCCACACCGTCTTGCCAGTCATCACATAGACGGTCTCCATGATGACCAGCAGCCACACCATCCCCAGCGTAAGGGGCACGAAGAGGAAGTGGTACATCGCCGTGGCTGCGAACTGCAGACGCGACAGGTCGACGACATGTTCCGTGATCACCGGGGTTCTCCTTGGTGAGGGGCAGGGGCAGGGGCAGCGAGGTGCTGGGCGGCGGCGGTGGCATCGGTGCTGATCCGCTGGTCTCGCACGAAGACCCACCAGAGCCCGCCGAGCGCCAGCAGCTTGATGACGAGCACCCAGGCCAGGTGGCGGACGAGGCGGTGTTCATCGCGAGGCATGCCCGGGTCATTCCAAGAACCGTGCCAGCTGCGCCGACGGGTGCCGCGCGGAACTAACCTGCTGTCGCCGTTGATGTTTCAGACTGTCAGTCCGCCACTGCCACGCTGTGGGGGACTGGCAGTCCGGACTGCCATGGCGTGAATGGCAGGGGGTCTGGCAGTGGTGGGGCAGCCCCGGGCGGCCCCTTTAACTTCGAGCACGTCACCCGATATGCACCGTCAGTCCCTCTTGGAGCCTCCCATGCTGCTCGTCTGTCCCCATTGCGGTACTCGCAACCGCGTTCCCGATGACCGACTGGCCGACGACCCGAGTTGCGGCCGTTGCGGCCATTCCGTTGCGCCTCGTCAGCCGGTAGCCCTCGGCGACGCCGATCTCGGTGCGTACCTGCAAGGCACGGAAGCGCCTGTGCTGGTGGACTTCTGGGCGGCCTGGTGCGGCCCCTGCCGGTCCTATGCACCGCATTTCGCGCAACTCGCAGCGGCCCGCCCGGACCTGCGCCTCGTGAAGGTGGACAGTGATGCCGCGCCACAGAGCAGTGCCGCCCTGCAAATCCGCAGCATTCCGACGACGGTCTTGTTCGTTGGCGGTCGAGAGGTGGCGCGCCAAGGCGGGGCCATGACGGCCGCACAGCTCGGTGCCTGGGTGGATGGGGCCCTGAGGCGCTAGAGCACGCGCGGCAAGGCTTCAACGTCCTCGGGAAACGGTCGACAGGCTGCGACCGCAGCAACGCTGCCATCCCGGCCTCGGACCAACGTCACCAGCAGTCGCTGGGGGCACGGGAGCTCGGCTTCCATGGCTGGCGCCACCCAGTCGCTCGGGGAGCACCGCCTCGACGCGCGGCAGGTCTTTGTCGCGGCCAGGTCCTGGTCGATAGACGGCCTGCACCTGCAGCCCCTGGTGCCGATGACGACAACCAGGCGGGCAGTTGCGGGACTCAAACCAGGCCCACCGCCTTGAGACGTCGATAGAAGGTGCGCTCGCTGAGACCGAGGCTGTCTGCCATCTCGCGGCGGCTGAGGTGGCCGTCTCGCACCAGGCGCCGGATCTGCGCATCCAGGTCACGCGCTGGCGCGGGAGGTGGGGGGCTGGGGACCGCTGCGGGTGCCGCGGGCGGCAGTGGATGTGGGCGGGCATGCAGCCATTGCGGCAGGTGCTCGGGCCGCACGATGCTGTCATCGGCGAACAGCCGGGCGCGCTCCAGGACGTTGCGCAGTTCGCGGATGTTGCCGGGCCAGTTGTGGGCCAGCAGTCGCGCCATCGCTGCAGGCTGGATGACTACGGTGGGCACGGTTTTTCTGCCTCGCTGCAGGAACGAGTCGATGAGCAGTGGGATGTCGCCGGCGCGCTCACGCAGCGGTGGCAGGTAGATCGGGAACGCTGCGATGCGGTAGTAAAGGTCCTGCCGGAAGCTGTCGTCCGCCGCCATCTGTTGCAGAGGCTTGTGGGTGGCGGCGACGAGGCGGAAGTCGGCTTGCTGGGTTTCGGTGGCGCCGACACGCCGGAACGTGCCGGATTCAATCAGCCGCAGCAGCTTGACCTGCATGCCCAGCGGCACGTCTCCGATCTCGTCGAGGAACAGCGTGCCGCCAGCCGCCGTCTCGACCAAGCCGGGTTTGCGATTCAAGGCGCCGGTGAAAGCACCTTTCTCGTGGCCGAAGAGTTCGCTCTCGAACAGCGTCTCCGGCAAGCCTGAACAGTCGACGACGACGAACGGGCCATCGTGCCGGTCGCTGGCCTCATGTACGGCGCGGGCGAACAACTCCTTGCCGGTGCCGGATTCGCCCTGAAGCAGCACGGGCAGCTGCGAGCGGGCCACCCGCTGGACGGACTCCAGCGCCGCGTTGAAGGCCGGCGAGCGGCCCACCAGCCCAGCCTGGCTGGCGCGAGCGGACGCATGCTTTACCGTCGTCAGGCGCTCCACATACGCCACCACCTTGCGGTCGGCGTCGAGGATGGGACGCAACTCGACATCGACATGTTCAGGGCCGCGCGGCGTGTGGTGGATGTGAAGCACGCGATCCGGCCCCTTGAGCTCGAAGGCCCGTCGCATCGGGCAATGCTCCCCCGACTGGTCGCATGGCACGTCGTAGTGGTGAGAGACGCGGAAGCACTTGTGGCCCAGGTAGGGCCTGTCCGCGGTGCCGTACTGGCGCTGGTAGGCCGTGTTGGCCGCAAGGATGCCGTAGTCCGGGTCCAGCACGATCATCGGTTGGGCCTCGTGCTCCAGGTAAGAGACAAGCGTTTGGACCTGTGGTGTCGGGATGAACTCGGTGGACATGGCGTGGGCGTCGGCGGCGACTGCCATCTTCTGCCATGGCCGGCTGAGCCGAGGCAGATGGTGTCAGTTCAGATGCGGGCTGGGGTGGGCGCGAGATTCCCATTTGAATCAAAGGCTTGCGAAAGCGTTCACGTCGTGAGCATTGCCGGCGCGGGTCTGGGCTTTGTTGAGGCACTTGGCCATCTGCAACTGCCATGCCACCCCGGCTGAGGCAGTCAGCCCGAGGCGCGCGGCATGATCTCGTCCCCCGCAAAGTCCACCTTCCAGGTGCGCCTCGCGGCCATCTAGAAGGTGTTGAAGGAGCTCAATGGCATTGCGAAGGAGTTCATCAACGGGGCCAAGACAGTTGTTCTGATGATCGTGATGCTGACTTCAGCGACCGCGCAACTTGTCCAGCCTGCACCGCAGGCAGGCCCGGCGCCCCGATCGGTCGTGGCCAAATGACGCGAGGGGCACGCCAAACGTTCGGTCTGTCGACTCGCGGCAAGATCGTGGCGACCGGCAAGGGTGCGCCTGATGGATCCATCGGGCGCCGGCTGAGGATGAGGGTTCGGAGGCGTGTTGCCCGACGGAGCGCCCCTGCCGACGGGCCGCGTGGACCGGTGGAGTCAGGCCTTGCGTGGCAGCACGGTCAGAACGCGCACGATGAAGGCATGCAACTCGGCCATGTACTTCTGTAGGAACTGCCTCGTGGCTTCGTCGGTGACTTCGCCGTCGGCGGTGATGAGGCCGGGCTTGAACTGGATGTAGGCCTCGACCTGGTTCATCAGCGGCGAGTTGCAGAAGCACAGCACGCCGCGCAGGCTTTGCTGCGCCACTGCCGTACCGATGGCGCCCGGCGACGTGCCGATGACGCCCGAAGGCTTCTGCGCGAATGAGTTCTTGCCCCAGGGACGGCTGGCCCAGTCGATGGCGTTCTTCAGGCCGCCGGGAATCGAGCGATTGAACTCCGGCGTCACGAAGAGCACCGCATCCACCTCCGCGATGGCCTGCTTGAAGGCGAGGGCCACCGGCGGATAGTCGGCGTCATAGTCCTGGCTGTAGAGCGGCAGGTCCCTGATCGGGATCTCGCGCAGCACCAGTTCGGGCGGGGCCAGCTTCACCAGGGCCTGCGCCAGCAGGCGGTTGATCGACGTCGAGGACAGGCTGCCGACGAAATACCCGACTTGATAGGTGGCCATGGCGTGCTCCGGGCTGTTTGAAGGCGTGGGGATCCCTTCTACGCCGATGCAGATCCGGCCGCAAGCGCCTGCCGCGCCTGCGCGACCGTGAGGGATGGATGGCCGCGGTGATGCATGAACTCACGCAGCACGAGCAGTGTCGCGGCCGCCTTGGACCCCCTTGGCAAACCGTCCAGGGCGTCGGCTCGACCTTGGGCGGCCAGTGCCAGGCGTTCGAACCAAAGTTCAATGGTCTCCACGGACATCGTCGAGCCCGATACCTCGGCCCAGGGGCGCAGGTTCGCGGACAGGCTCCAGAGCCTGCCGGCGTCTTGCCGTGGGCCCAGTCGCATGATCTGGTCTTCGGTGAAGTCAATGGCTTGCTCGATCTCGTGCGCGGTCGGCGGGTCATGACGGAAGAAGTCTCTGGCCATGCGTGCCGCGCCGAGGTCGAGGTGATGCGTGGTCTCAATCTGCTGGCCCTGCCCGCTGATCAGGACGAGCTGCTCATCGCCGATGTGCAGCAGCGTGGTCCGGTCGGCCATGTGCAGACCCTCGGCCGAGGCGAGGCCGGCGACGGCCGCAAAGTCGGCCGTGAGTTCGGCGGGGCTGCGATCCTGGGGGGCACTGGCATCCTTCAGCCTTCGCGCGATGGCGTCGACCACGCGCGCGTCGAACCCGTGTCCCAGCCCAGGCAGGCGATCCAGCGTGGCGGTGGCCCCCAGCGACTGCAGCTGGGCCAATGCATCGACCGCACCGCGCAGCGGCATCACCGCGTCGGCGTCGCCATGGATGAGGTGGATCCTCTGTCCCTCGCGGGCAAGGTGTGGAGGGTGTGCGAAGCGGCCTGACAGTGCGATCACCCGACCGGCGAGCGTGGCATCGAGCTGGGTGCATTCCAGGGCCATGATCGCGCCCTGGGAGAAGCCGATCAGTGTCGTGTGCGCAGGCTCGACGGCGACTGCCTGCTGCCATTGCCGCACGGCATGCACGAAGCCTGGCATGGCCGCCGCGACGCGCGCCGGCCGACTGGCCTCGGTGATGCCCTGCACGGAGAACCATTGCCAGCCGGGCCCGGCGGCCTCGGGCGCCTGCACGCTGACGATGAGCGCTTCGGGCATGTGTGGCGCCAGCGCGTGGCCCAGCGGAGCCATGTTCTGCGCGCTGGAGCCGACGCCGTGGAACAGCAGCACGAGCTGCTTCGGCACGGCTGGGCTTTGCACAATCAGGGCTTGGGTTTTCACGGTTCTTTCTCGGTCAGGCCAGGCCGTTGCCTGACGACGGGGGAGGGCCGAATACGAAGGAGTCCATTACCAGCACGCCATGGGTGATGCCGCCTTTGATGACAGCGGTCGATTGAGAGGCATCGGCCGCGCCCGCTGCCACCAGCAAGGGCCAAAAGTGCTCGGCGGACGGGTGCGCGCGGCGCGCGTGCGGTGCGTCCAGCAAGGTCCGACGCAGGCGTGCGCCGTCGCCCTGGACGACTGCCTCCCGCACCCATGCTGCGAACTCGACGACATAGGCTTGGTCGCCATCGGTGCCTGAGCGGAACTCGGACAGGTTGTGCGTCAGGCTGCCGGAGCCGATGATCAGCACGCCTTCGTCCGCCAGCGGTGCCAGCGCTGCGCCCAAGGCCCAGGCCCCGTCCGCATCCAGCCGCGACGGCAGCGACACCTGCAACACGGGCACGTCGGCGGACGGATACAAGTGCAGCAGCGGCACCCACGTGCCATGGTCCAGGCCGCGTCGCTCGTCGGCCTGCGGCGCCCATCCGGCATCCCCCAGCAGGTCCAGTGCGCGCCGCGCCAGCTCGGGATGGCCGTCGACGGGATAGTCGATGTCATACAGGGCAGGGGGAAATCCACCGAAGTCGTGGATCGTCTGCGGCCGCAGCGCCATGCCCACGCGTGGAGATGTTGTCATCCAGTGCGGCGACACGACGAGGACCGCCCTTGGCCGCGGCAGTGCCCGCCCGAGTGCGCCCAGGCGCGGCCCCGCGATGCCGGGCTCGACGGCGAAGGTCGGCGCGCCGTGCGAGACGAACACGCTGGGCAGACGGCTCATGATGCGGGACTCCAGGGCGGCGTTGCGAGGGGCTCAGCGTGTCCGTCCGGCGATCACCGCGTCGGCCGACAACCGGCCTGCGCCGCTGATCAGCAGCGAGACAGAAGCCGCCAGCAGTGCCAACGCGTACTCGTAGCCGTTCTTGTCCATGAACAGACCATGGCTGATGTGGACCGAGAAGATGGCCACGATCATCGAGAACGCCAGCGCCGCAGCGGCAGGCCTCACCAGCAGCCCGGCCAGCAGCGCCAGGCCGCCGAAGAATTCGGCGCTGCCTGCCAGCAAGGCCATCAGATAGCCTGGCGTCAGGCCCAGTGAGGCGAAGAACTGGCCCGTGCCTTCCAGGCCGTAACCGCCGAAGGCGCCGAAAAGCTTCTGCGCGCCGTGCGCCACGAAGATGATGCCGACGGGGATTCGCAGGGCCAGCGGGCTCCAGCCAGCGTCGGTGGAGAGGACGCGGTCGAGTAGACGGTTGCTCATGAGGGTCTCCTGGAAGGTTTGGGTGGCGGAAGGTTCAGGACTTGCGGATCCACGTCGGCGCGATGGCCGTGCCCAGGCCCGCGCCGTAGCCCAGATAGATGTTCAAGCCGGCCAGCGGCTCGAGGTAGCGTGCATTGCGAAGGCCTCCGGCGTCAATCACCCCGAAGCCGATGCTTTCGGCGATGGCGCGGGCTGTCTGCTTGGCGCGCTCGCTGTCGCTGGCGACAAACACGCTGGCCTGCTGGCCGTTGCCGAAGTCGGCGCCTTCGGCAAGCACTTGCGCGAACACGGTGTTGAAGGCCTTGACGAGTTCGACGCCCGGGACGGCCTTGGCGATTTCTTCGGCCGCCGACGTGTCGTGGCCGAGGGTCAGGCCCATGTAGTCCGCGGTGAGCGGGTTGGTGATGTCGATGAGCACCTGCCCCTTCAGATCGCCAAGGGCCTGCAGGGCGCTCACGGCGTCGGCATAGCCCGTCGCCAGGATGACGGCGTCTGCCCCGGCTGCGGCGCCGGCGGACGGCACGGCGCGGGCGCCAGGGTGGGCTGCCGCGACACGGGCGGCCTTGTCGCCGTCACGCGCCGTCACGCTGACCTGATGGCCAGCACGGGTGAGCTGGGCCACGAACGCCGATCCCATGTTGCCGGCACCGATGACTGTGATCTTCATGTCTGTTTCCTTGGGTTCGTACAGCGGGAGTGCTGCGATAAGTGAACTTTAGGAATGTCGTGAATAGAGATAAATAGCGCTTCATTGGCTTTACTGTCTCGAAAAATAAGACAATATGCTTGGATGGACAAGTTCCTTGAAATGAAGGCCTTCGCCGCCGTGGTCGACGCCGGCAGCTTCGTGAAAGCGGCCGACGCTCTGGAGGTCTCGAAGGCGGCGGTGTCCCGCTACGTTGCCGAGCTGGAGGCGCGGCTGGGCGTGCGGCTGCTGCATCGCACGACTCGCAAGCTGTCTCTGACGCCCGAGGGCGAGGTCTTCAACGTGCGTTGCCGCGAACTGCTGGGCGGTCTCGATGAGGCCGAAGCGGAGGTTTCGTCGCACAGCGGCGAGGCCAGTGGACTGTTGCGCATCAATGCGCCGTTCTCCTTCGGCCTCCTTCACTTGGCGCCGCTGTGGCCCGAGTTCATGGCCAGGCATCCCCGCGTCATGCTCGACGTGACGCTGGCCGACCGGGTGGTTGACCTGGTGGAGGAGGGATTCGACATGGCGGTGCGCATTGGCCGCCTGCCCACATCGTCGCTGGTCAGTCGGCCACTGACTTCCACGCGGCTGGTGCTATGTGCGTCACCGGAGTACCTGCACATGCGGGGCAGGCCGAGTCACCCGTCCGAGCTGGCCTCCCACGACGTGCTGACCTACAGCCTGTTCTCCATGGGCGACCAATGGGAGTTCTCCGGCCCTGAGGGCGCCGCCACGGTCAAGGTGACCCCGCGCCTCAGGACCAACAACGGCGACACCTGTCGTGTCGCCGCGCTGCGCCATCAGGGGATCGTGCTGCAACCGACCTTCCTCGTCGGCCCGGATCTCATGGCCGGCACGCTGGTGGAGGTCATGCCCGGCTGGCGTTCGGTCGAGTTGGGTGTCTACGCGGTCTACCCGACCCGCAAGTTCCTGTCGCCCAAGGTCCGCGTGATGATCGAATTCCTGGTCAGCGCCTTCGGACAGCCCGCCTGGCCCGCGTGAGCGCGCCACTCACGGGCGCGGCTGCAGCGGCGCGGGCAGCGCGTCACCCGCCTGGCGGCGGCGAAACAGTGCGGCCCGGGCCAGCACGATGGTCGTCACCGGCGCCGTGATCGACAGCACGATGATGATCAGCCACACATGCAGGGCGAGGCCGGCGCCCCGGGTGCTGAAGTGGACGATGGAAGCGAAGGTGACCAGCCAGGCTGCGAGCGTGGAGGCCAGCGCCGGCGCATGCATGCGCAGGAAGAAGTCGGGCAGCCGCCACAGCCCCAGCGCGGCCACGAGCACGACAAGGCCACTGCCCACCAGCAGGACGGCCACCAGGATGTCAGCCAATACGGGCATGTCAGATCACCTCGCCGCGCAGCAGGAACTTGGCCATCGCCACCGAGCCGACGAAGCCGAACAGCACCATCAGCAGCGCGCCTTCGAAATACATCTCGCTGTCGTAGCGGATGGCCAGCACCAGCATCACGAGCATGCCCACCACGTAGACGAAGTCCATCGCCATCACGCGGTCCTGCGCGGAGGGGCCGCGGAACAGGCGCACCAGGGCGATGCCCATGGCGGTGGTATACAGGATCAGTGTGGCAGTGATGGCCAGCGTCAGCACGGCGCTCATTCGAAGATCTCCTTCAGCGGCCACTCGTAGTCGGCCTTGAAGTGGTGGATGAAGGCGGCCTCGTCGTCGAGGTCGAACACATGGATCAGCAGCGCGCTGCGGTCGGGCGCGAGTTCCGACCAGACGGTGCCCGGGATGACCGCGGTAATCATCGCCAGGGCGGCCAACCCATGTTCGTCGCGCAGATCCAGCGGCACGGTGACGAAGCTGCCGTGCGGCGGGCGTTTCTTGGCGCGCAGCACGCCGGCCGCAACGATCAGCGCCGACCGCACGACGTGCCCGCCGACACGCAGGATCAGCCGGGCCAGCACCCCCCAGTGGCGCAGCGGACCAGGGCGGGGGCGCAGCGGGGCCATGAGCAGCGGCATCACCACCGCGACGAGCACGCCCAGCAGCAACTGGCCAAGGCTGAAGGTGCGCGTCAGCAGCAACCAGCCGCCCAGCAGGCCCAGCGACAGCCAGGGCGATGGCAACAGGCGCTTCATGGCGTGGCCTCCACGTCACGCACGATGGGGCGGACGCCCATCACGGCGTCGATGTAGAGCCGGTGCTCGTGCAGAGAGTTGGCCGCGGCGCGGGCATAGTCAAGGCCGGACTCGGCCTGAAGCACCAGGGCCACCGAGGCCGCCAGCAGACCGGCGATCGGCAGGGTCTCGATCACGCGCAGGCGTGGCGCAGGGCGATCCTGCGAAGTCCAGAAGTGCCGCACGCCCACGCGCATCAGCGCGATGGCGCCGAACAGGCCGGACAGGATCAGCAGCGCGAACAGGGTCCACGCGGCCGGTCGGCTCATGTCCAGGAGCGCCGACAGCATCGCCAGCTTGGCCACGAAGCCGGACAGTGGCGGCAGCCCGGCCGTCACCAGCGCGCTGATCATGAAGGCCACGCCCAGGAAGGCCAACGCCGCGGGGATCGCGCGGCCGATCAGCGCCTCCTCGTTGTCGTCGAGGTTGGTGCCGGCGGGGGGCTCGGCGTCGAGGAAGAACGGCAGCGCATCGTTGCCGTCGTCCATCTGCTGCGGGCCGACCTCGACCTGGCGCGCCCGCTCCAGCAGCTCTACCAGCAGGAACAGCGCGCAGCCCGCCAGCGTGGAGCTGGCCAAGTAGAAGATGGCGGCGGCGCTGAGGGCCGGCGCGTCGAAACCGATGGCCGCGATCAGCGTGCCGGAAGACGTGATGACCGCATACCCTGCCAGCCTGGCCAACTGCTGCGAGGCCAGCATGCCCAGCGCCCCGAAGGCCAGCGTGATGATGCCGCCCCAGACCAGCACGCCGCTACCGAAGCCGGCGGATGCGGCGGCTTCCGCGTCACCTGGGAAGCACAGCGTCCACAGCCGCAGCACTGCATAGACGCCCACCTTGGTCAGGATGGCGAACACGGCCGCGGCAGGCGCGCTGGCCGCGGCATAGGCGGGCGGCAGCCAGAAGTTCAGCGGCCACAGCCCGGCCTTGGCCAGGAAGGCGATGGCGAGGATGGCGGCGCCAGCGTGCAGCAGGCCGCGGTCGCTCACAGGCACCAGGGGCAGCTTCTGCGCGATGTCCGCCATGTTCAGCGTGCCGGTGACGCCGTAGAGCACAGCCACGCCGATCAGAAATAGCAGCGAGGCGACCAGGTTGATGGCGATGTAGTGCAGCCCGGCGCGCACCCGCGCTCCGCCGCCGCCGTGCAGCAGCAGGCCGTAGCTCGCAGCCAGCAAAACCTCGAAGAAGACGAAGAGGTTGAACAGGTCGGCGGTCAGGAAGGCGCCGTACAACCCCATCAGCTGCAGCTGGAACAGCACGTGGAAGTACACACCGGCGTGCTGCCAGCGCGCCAGCGCGTACAGCAGCGCGGCCATGCCGACGCAGCCGGTCAGCACCGCCATCAGCGCCGACAGCCGGTCCGCGACCAGCACGATGCCGAAGGGGACGGACCAGTTGCCGGGCAGGTAGATCGCGAAGGCCGTCGGGGCGTCGCGTTCGGCCACGCCCAGCAGCAGACTCACGGCGATGGCCAGGCCTGCCGTCGTCGACAGCACGTTGGCCACAGCCTTCAGCGCGCGCCGGCCATCGCCCAGCAGCAGCATCATTGCGGCCGTGCCCAGCGGCAGCAGCACCAGCGCGACGAGCAGCTTGTCGGGTGTCACCGTCATGGGCGCTCCTCCTGACCGTCAACATGGTCACCGCCGGATAGGCCGCGCAGGGCCAGCAGCACGACGAGGAACAGTGCCGTCGTCGCGAAGCCGATGACGATGGCCGTCAGCACCAGTGACTGCGGGAGCGGGTCGGAGTAGGTCGCCAGGTCGGCGGCCAGGCCCGGCTGCACGATGGGCTCGCGGTCGACGGCCAGGCTGCCGACGCTGAAGATGAACAGGTTGATGGCATACGACAACAGGGCCAGGCCGATCAGCACCTGGAAGGTCCGCGGTCGCAGAACCAGCCACACGCCGGCGCTGGCCATCACGCCAATGGCGATCGAGATCACCCCTTCCATCAGTCGTCCCTCCCTTCGGCAGCCGCCAGCCCCCGGCGACGGTGAGCCCGCAGCGACTGGTGGGCGATAGCGATGAGCAGCAGCAGCGTGGAGCCCACGACGACGGTGAACACGCCCAGGTCGAACAGGGCCGCCGTGGGCAGGTGCACTTCGCCGACCAGCGGCCAGGTCACGTGAGCGGTGTGCGTGGTCAGGAAGGGATAGCCCAGTGCCAGCGAGCCCAGGCCGGTGGCCAGCGCAATCAGCAAGCCGGTGGCGATCCAGCGCGTCGGCACGAGGTGCAGGCGGGCTTCGACCCAGCGCGTGCCGCTGACCATGTACTGTGCGATGAAGGCGATGGCCACCACCAGGCCGGCGACGAAGCCGCCGCCGGGCTCGTTGTGGCCGCGCATGAAGAGGTGGAAGGCGAACAATCCAGCCACTGGCAGCAGCAGGCGCACGAGCACGGCCGGGACCTCCAGATAGGGCGGCAGGTGGGCATCGCCGTCGCCATCGCGGTCGACCAGGTCTTCGCCCGTGGCCTCTACGGGGGCGCGCTGCTGCGCCGTCGGTTCGATGGCCTCCTGCGCGGGGCGGAAGCGCCGCAGGAGCGCGTAGACGGTCAGGCCGACGATGCCAAGCACGGTGATCTCGCCCATCGTGTCGAAGGCGCGGAAATCGACCAGCATCACGTTGACCACGTTGGTGCCACCTCCCTCGGGCAGCGCCTTCTCCAGGAAGAAGGGCGAGATGGACAGCGGGGCGTGGCGAGTCAACAGCGCGTACGACAGCGCCGCAAGGCCCACGCCGATGGCCACGGCCAGCACGAGGTCGCGGCCCCGGCGCCACGCGCCGCGCGCGGCGGTGCGCGGATCGTCTTGCTCCACGCGGCTGGGCAGCCAGCGCAGGCCCAGCAGGAACAGCACCAGCGTGACGACCTCGACCGCAAGCTGCGTCAACGCCAGGTCCGGCGCCGAGAACCAGGCGAAGGTGATGCACAGCGCCAGGCCGACGACGCTGAGCATCGTCAGCGCCGCGAGGCGGTGGAACTTGGCCTGCTTGGCGGCGCCGATGGCGCAGGCGCCAGCGATCACCCACAGCAGCACGAATTCGGGGGTGGCCGGCACGCGGGCACGGTCACCCCAGGTCAGTGGCACGATGAGTGCCGAGCCCAGGCCCGCCAGGCCGGCGATCGCCACCATCGCGAACAGCTGCGGCTGCAGTCGGCGGGTGCCGAGCAACCGGATCAGCCAGCGCGCGCCGGCCGAAATGCGGGCCAGGCCGGTCTCGAACAGGCGCTTGCCGTCCAGACCCTGCAGCAGCGGCGCGCTGCGCTCCTGGCGGCGCTTGAAGCTCTCAGCGAAACGCAGGTAGACGAGCAGGCCACCCAGGGTTGCCACTGCGCTCATCAACAGCGGCGTGTTGAAGCCGTGCCAGACCGCCAGGCTGTACTCGGGCAGCGTGCCACCCACCACGGGTTGTGCGGCCAGCGCCAGCACCGGACCGATGGACCAGGCGGGCAACGTGCCGACGATGACGCAGGCGAGCACCAGCAGCTCCACCGGCACTCGCATCCAGTGCGTCGGTTCGTGCGGGCGGCGGGGGCATGCGGTGGGCGGCGGGCCGAAGAACACGTCGTGGCCGAAGCGCAGCGAATAGACCACCGCGAACACGCCGGCCAGCGTGGCGGCGGCCGGCAGGCCGTACTCGATGGCCGGATGGGCGCTGACGAACACCGTCTCGGCGAAGAACATTTCCTTGGACAGGAAGCCGTTGAGCAGCGGCACGCCGGCCATTGCTGCGCAGGCCACCATCGCCAGCGTGCCGGTGATGGGCATGAAGCGGAACAGGCCGTCGAGTCGACGCATGTCGCGCGTGCCGGTTTCGTGGTCGATGATGCCCACCGACATGAACAGCGAGGCCTTGAACGTCGCGTGGTTCATCATGTGGAAGACCGCGGCGACGGCGGCCAGCGGGCTGTTCAGTCCCAGCAGCAGCGTGATCAGGCCCAGGTGGCTGATCGTGGAGTAGGCGAGCAACCCCTTGAGGTCATTCTGGAACATGGCCACGTAGCTGCACAGCAGCAGCGTGACGAGCCCCGCCCCGCCGACGATCCAGAACCAGGCGTCGGTGCCGGACAGCACAGGCCAAAGTCTCGCCAGCAGGAACACGCCGGCTTTCACCATCGTGGCCGAATGCAGGTAGGCCGATACCGGAGTGGGCGCCGCCATCGCGTGCGGCAGCCAGAAGTGGAAGGGGAACTGTGCGCTTTTGGTCAGTGCGCCCAGCAGCACCAAGCCCAGCGCCAGTGGATAGAGCGGATGCGCGCGCACCACATCGCCCGCCCGCAGCACGGCGTCGAGCTCGAGGCTGCCGGCCATGTGCCCCAGCAACAGCACGCCAGCCAGCAGCGCCAGCCCGCCCGTGGCCGTGACGGTGAAGGCCATGCGGGCGCCGCGGCGCGCGTCCTTGCGGTGCGTCCAGTAGCCGATCAGCAGGAAGGAGAAGACGCTGGTCAGTTCCCAGAACACCACCAGCTGCACCAGGTTGCCGGACACGACCACGCCCAGCATGGCGCCCATGAAACCGAGCAGCAGCGAGTAGAAGCGCGCGGCCGGGTCGTCGGCCGACAAGTAGTAGCGGGCGTAGACGATGACCAGCAACCCCATACCGCTCACTAGCATCGCGAACATCCACGCGAAGCCGTCCAGACGCACGACGACGTCGATGCCCAAGCTGGGCAGCCACGCGAGGCGTTCGGAGATCACCGTGCCGGCATTGATGTCCGGATATAGCGAGGCCAGTTGAAGGGCCACCACCAGCGCAATGGCGGCGGCCCACAGTGATTCAAGATTGCGGGCGTTGGTCGGCAGCAGCGCGGCGACGGCGCTGCCGATGAAGGGCAGAAAGAGAAGCAGGAGGAGCGACATTGCCGCGGAGTCTACTTTCGCTCCCTCGCGGCAAGGCGCAGGAAGCCGGAATCAGTCGGGACGGCGGCAGGAGATCAGCACGTCAGCGGCGCCATCGGCAATGACCATGCGCGTGGTGCTGCCGAGCAGGAACTCGTCCAGTGCATGCCGGCCCTGGCGGCCGATGACGACGAGATCGCAGTCGCGTTCCTGCTCCTCCTGAACGATCAACATCCAGGGGTCGCCGCCGCTGGGGGTGCTCAGGCACACACGGTCGGCGCCCAACCCGGCTTCGGCGGCCAGCGCGCTGAGCCGCTGTTGCGCCTCGCGACGCGCGGCGTCCTGATAGTGCGTGACGATGTCACCGCTCACGCCGGCCAGACGCATCTTGCCTTCGAAGGGCACCTCCACGGCATGCATCAACACGAGCGTGGCCTGGGGAGCCAGCCGTTGTGCCTGCCGGATCGCGGCCAGGCTCCAGTCGGAGAAGTCCACCGGCACCAGGATGCGGCGGTAGGGTTCGTGGGGCAGCTGGCGCACCATCAGCACCGGCCGCGCGGAGCGCTTGGCGATACGCTCGGCGGTGGACCCGACGACCACGCCGCGGAAGAACCCGGCGCCGCGGGTCCCGGTGACAAGCAGGTCTGCATCGATGTCGTCCGCATGTCGGGTGACCTGTTCCACCGGATGGCCGATGCTCAGGTGGGTGCCGACTTTCAGGCCTTGGGCCTGCCCCAGTTCCGCCGCCAGCTCCTGAAGGCGCGTGCTTGCGTCGGCCTCGATGGCGCTGGCGGCCTGGCTGTCGTCGGCGAGCCAGCGGCGCAGATCCTCCAGGGCCGAACCGCCGACCGTGTGCACCAGTGTCACGGCGGCACCAGTCGCCCGGGCCAGCAAGGCGGCCCGCTGCGCTGCATGCCTCGAATGTGCCGAGAAATCGGTTGCCGTGACGATGGCGCGAAGAGAGCTCATCGGATGGATCTCCAGGGGTTGATAGGGTCAGTATTCCAGAAAGTGAACCTGCGGCCGCGACGCGAGCAGTGGGGGGCTGCTCGGTCGGGCGTGCGAACGGGACCATGCCAGCACTGGGGCGATCTGCACAACGAGGCGCCACCGATGCATCGTTCTCTGGCCGGTGCAGCTCCTTGCACGCCAGCGACGTGCATCGGTGGCTTGTTCATGCAGTTGGTGAGTCAGGCCTGCAAAATAGCGCCGCATGAGGGAGGGCGTATATGCCTATGAATTGGATTGGTTTCAGGGCGATTGCCGGCGTTCTGGTCATGACTGCGCTGACGGCTTGCGGCGGCGGCGGCGATGGCGTAGCCACCAGGCCCAACACCGCCCCCACCGCCACGGTGGGGGCCGCTCAGACGGTGCTGGCAGGTGCCACCGTCCAGGTCAGTGGTACCGGCGCAGACGCCGACGGCGATCCGATCACCTACGCCTGGAGCGTGGCGTCGAAGCCGGAGGGCAGCGCAGTCAACGCCGCCTCGCTGACCACGTCCACGACGGACAAGGCCAGCTTCGTGCCCGACGTTGCAGGCGCCTACGTGCTCAGCCTCGTCGTCAGCGATGGCCGGCTGAGCAGCACTCCGGCGCTCGTGACCGTCACGGCCCAGGGGGTCGACAGCCTCGGCATCAGTGCCGACAAGGCCGAGCCGCTGGCCGGCACCACCACGCTCTCGCTTACCGGCCCCGTGGCAGGCCTGCAGGTGACCTGGTACGCCGACCTGAAGCAGATCGGCACCGGCGCCAGCGTGGCCTGGGACACCGGCACTGCCACCAACGGCACGAGCCAGGTGGTGGCGCGCCTGCAGCTGGCCGGGACCCGTACCGTCGACGTGAAGCGCAACCTCTCGGTGGCGAATGCCAGCTTCACGACCTTGGCCGCCAACGTCTCGGGCACATCGGGAGCGATCACCGTCACAGTCTTCGCCCAATCACCGATCGGCACCGCGAGCGTCACCGCCAGCGTCGATGGTGCGTTGCTCGGCACGCTGACGGCCCCCAATGCCTGCTTCGGCTGCTCTCCACCCTATCGCGACTACCAGTTCATCGTCGACGGGCGCTCGCTGGGTTCAGGTGCACACACCATGAAGGTGGTGGCGGTGGACGGCCAAGGCCTGAGCAAGGAGTTGAGCGTCAATCTGCCCGTCGCCAACACGCCGCTGCTCACGATCAACGGTCCGCTGGATGGCAGCTTCGTCTACGACAAGTTGAGCGTGTCGGGACAGGTCTCGTCCGACCGGGCCGGCGCCGTCGCCGTGGACGTCAGGCTGGGCGACCTGTCCATCATCCAGGGCACGGGACCGGCCTTCAGCGGCAGCTACGACGTGTCGGGGCTGTCGCCTGGCGCTTACACGGTGACGGTCAAGGCCACCGACAGCGTTGGGGTGTCCACGACCGAGCAGCGGCAGATCATCAAGGCGTCCAGCGCCGCACTGGCGTACATGCCTGTGAAGTCGCTGGGTGCGGATGCGCGACTACTGGCTGTTGAGGGTGATCGCGTGCTCTACATGGCCGGCGACAAGAGCATGCATCTGCTCGACACGGCGGTGGGCACCGACCTGACCTTGCAGGTCGGTGGGCTCAACGTTCCAGGCGGGCAAGGGCTGATCAGCGACGGGCGCATTTACGTGAACACCGCGGACGGCAAGTGCCCGTACGGCTGCCTCTATCAGTGGGACAGCGACGGCTCCGTCAAGGACCTCGCCGCGGGCAATCCATGGTCGCAGTTCCAGTCGCCACAGAGCCCGATCGCGCGTTCGGGTTACGTCCTTTGGGCCAACGGGGCTTTCAGCTTCACGCTGTATGACGTGGCCGCGGGTACCTACAGACAGATCAAGCCGGACCCTGCCGCATCCGTCGGCAATTTGCGTTTCGACATGGCGATGGTCGGGGGGGTGCTCAACGTGTTCTATTGGGGGGACTCGGGTGACGCGTACAAGTCGTTCGATGTTTATCGCTGGTCGGCGGCGACGGGCAGCGCCGTCACCCTGTCGAGCGGAAGTCGCAAAGACATCTATGTCGCGTCGGATGGCACCCGGGTGGCGTGGATGCAGAGTCCGCTGAACGACGGCGACAAGGGCACCCTCGTGTCGGTACCGGCCGCTGGTGGCGCCGTGTCGGTGGTGACGACCAACCTGGCCTCGTACTTCTCGTTGAGGGATGGCGTGCTGGTATGGATGGAGGCCATGGCGGGGAACTCCTTCTCCATCAAGGCTTCAACGGCGACCGGGACCAGCACCTTGTCGACGAGCGCCAGCTTCCGGCCCTTGGGCAACGAGGCGGGTCGCGTCTTCTACGGCGCTGGCGGCAAGACCTATTGCTGGGATGCTCAGCAGACCCAGTCCTTTGTCGCGGTCGAGGGTAACGTGTCTGCTGCCGATGCGCTGACCACCGGCAAGACCTTGTACTTCCTGGCGGGCACCACGAAGCTGCTCTACAAAGTCCGGGTGAACTGAAGCCTCTCAGCCGCCGCGGGAAAACCGCGGCGCTGCGGCTGGCTGCCAGTGGCCCGCGTCGGTCTTCGTGAAGCTGCCCCGGGCCTGGGCATGGGGGTGCAGCGGCGCCTCGGCCAGCGTCAGCACGGGCGCAAAGCAGACATTCGTGCCTTCCAGCAAGGCAGTCCATTCGGCGCGGGTTTTCTCACGGATGCGCGCGGCCACCTGGGCGCGCAGTGCGGGCCATTGGCGGTGGTCCTGTTGGGTGGCGGGATCCACGTTGGTGAGGTCCAGGCGTTGCAGCAGTTCGGCATAGAACTGCGGTTCCAGCGCGCCCAGCGACACGTGACCGCCGTCGGCGCATTCGAAGCAGTCGTAGAAGGGCGAGCTGTGCAGGAAGAAATTCTGTGACGGTGCGTCGCTCCAGCGGCCCGCTGCGCGCAGCGAATGCAGCAGGCTCGACATCAGGCCCACGCCGTCCACCATGGCCGCGTCCACCACTTGGCCGCGACCACTGCGCTGGGCTTCCCACAGCGCCGCCATCAGCCCGAATGCAAGGAACATCGCGCCGCCACCCATGTCGCCGATCAGCGTGGCCGGAATGCTGGGTACGCCCCCCTCGCGACCCGCTACCGACAGCACCCCGGTCAGCGCGACGTAGTTGATGTCGTGCCCCGCCGCGTGGGCCAGTGGCCCGGTCTGGCCCCAGCCCGTCACGCGACCGTAGACGAGGCGGGGATGGCTGGTGGCGAAGGTCTCCGGGCCGAGGCCCAGGCGTTCCATGACGCCGGGGCGGAAGCCTTCGATGAGGGCGTCCGCCCCCGAGATGAGCCGGCGCGCCTCGGCCAGACCTTCGGTCGTCTTGAGATCCAGGCTGGAACGCCGTTTGCCGCGCTCCAGCGCGGTGCCGGTGTCCAGCACCTGGCCTCCCGGACGCTCGATGACGAGGACGTCCGCGCCGTGATCGGCCAGCAGCATGCCGGCCAGCGGGCAGGGGCCGATGCCGGCCATTTCGATGACGCGCAGGCCTGTCAGCGGCCCGGCAGGGGAGGGGGCTTGCATTGGACAATGCTCTCATGAACAAGGCCTTCACCAAGGAATCCGACGCGGCCGACGATGACGACGGCGACGGCCCTTCGCTGCCGAGCCTGCCGGCCGGGACGCGCAACTACATGACGCCAGCAGGCTACGCGCGGCTGCGTGCGGAGTTCATGCAGCTCATCGACGTGGAGCGGCCCAAGATGGTGGAGACGGTGTCCTGGGCTGCCAAGAACGGCGACCGTTCGGAGAATGGCGACTACCTCTACGGCAAGAAGCGGCTGCGCGAGATCGACCGTCGCCTGCGCTTCCTGACCAAGCGGCTGGACATCGCAGAGGTCGTTGATCCCAGCGTCCACCACGGCAGCGAACAGATCTACTTCGGCGCGACGGTGACCTATGCCAACGCCAGAGGCGAGGAGAAGACCATCACCATCCTGGGACTGGACGAGGCCGACAGCCTGGCCGGTGAGGTTAGCTGGGTCTCGCCGATTGCGCGCACGCTGCTGAAAGCACGAGTCGGCGACGAGCTCAACCTCGTGACGCCAGTGGGCGTGGAGAAGATCGAGGTCGTTGAGGTCACGTACCCGGCGCCGGCCGGCGGATGACTGGCGACCCGCCCGGGCCGTCGGTGTCGAGGCTCAGGATGGCTTCTTCGGCGTGGGCCTCAGCATCGCGTCGGCGCGGGCTCTTTCCTCGGGTGTGAGCTGGGCGGCCAGCACGGGCAGCGCGGCGGCGGCCTGCTCGTGGCCCAGGCCCTTGCTGAGGCTGCACCAGGCATAGGCGGCGGCCATGTCCTTGGCTCCGCCCTGGCCCTGGGCCAGCATGACGGCGAGGTTGAACATGGCGTCCGGCTGGCGACGCTGGGCCGCAGCCTGGAAAAGCTGGCGGGCCGTGTTGAAGTTCTGGGCGACTGCCTCGCCGCGGTAGAAGTAGGTGGCCAGCGCGTTCTGCGCGTCGGGGTGCCCCTTGAGTGCGGCATCCTTGTAGAGCACGATGGCGCGTTCGGGCGCCGGCGCGGCCGTCCCTTCGCCCAGGTCCATCATCCGGGCCGCCTCGTAAGTGGCTTGCAGATGACCGGCCTTGGCGGCTGCACCGAAGTAGGCGCCGGCCCGGTTGAGGTCCAGGGGCACGCCGGCCGGCTGCTTGGGCAATTGATGGCGATAGAGCTGGCCCAGCATGTAGAGGGCCGTCGTGTCGCCGGCTTCGCCGGCAGCCTCCAGGTAGGCCAGCGCAGGCTTGACGTCGACTTTGGTGCCGATGCCGCTCAGGTGAGCCTGGCCCAGCAGCGTGCCGGCAGGCTCGAACCCGTAGTCCAGCGCCTTGCTCCACCATCTGTAGGCCTGCACGGGGTCACGTTGGATGCCCTGGCCGGTGAGGTGGATGCGGGCCAGCAGCAGCGACGCCTCGATGCGCGTGTTGATGTTGTCGGGTATTTGCGGGTCGAACTTCAGGCGGTCCCTGACCGGGTCGTAGCGCGCGTCGATGACCTCGCGCAGCCATTCGATGGCCTTGGGGGTGCTGGCCGGCGTGCCCAAGCCCAGCAGGTGGATGCGGCCCAGCATCATGGCCGCCTCTTCGTAGCCGAGCTTGCGCCAGCCTTCCTCAAACCGCGTGCGCGCCTCGGTGTAGTTGCCGGCCTCGTAGGCCTCGAAGGCCTGCTCCAGCGACTTGTCCTTGCGGGCGATCCAATTGCGGCCGGCCGCGAAGTGCCTGTCAGCGCCCGAGCACGCCACGCCCGGAGTCCGCGCCTCGAGGCCGGAAGCGGTATCGGTGCTGTTGCCCAGGGCGCTGCCGACGTCGTTGGTCTTGGCGTTCCCGTCGGGGCTGAGGTCGCTGAAGCGATCTGCCTCGTTGGACGGGTTGTCCAGCATGTTGAAGTCGCGCATGTAGGCCAGCGTGACGTCGTCTTCGGCCGCGGAATAGCCGCTCATGAAGGCGCAGGACGAGGCGTAGTTGCGCGACAGGATCTTGCTCTTGGCGGCCGTGACCACCGATGGGTCGACGCCGTTCTTGCGCTGGCCCGTCACCTTGACGGCCTCCAGCGTGTTGGATGTCCCGGCAGGCGCACTGGCGGCCTGCTGGGCATGTGCGGGTGGCAAGGCCCAGATGAGCGCCAGACCGGCTTGCGCCGCCCAGTTTCGGTTGAAGAAAGGACGGATGCAGCCGGTCATGGGTTTCTCCCTGTCGGTACGGACTTAGCGCGGGCTGCGGATCGTCATGCCGATCGTGTAGCGGCGACCGTTGTAGCCATCCGAGTAGATATTCGGAATGCCGTTGGCGTAGTCCTCATAGCCGCCTGTCGAGTTCTGCGTGCGTTCGCCCGTCAGGTTGCGCACGTCGGCGAAGATCTCCAAGCCGTTCTTGAAGCGGTAGGACATCTTGGCGTCGACGTAGGCGGTCTTGTTGCCGAATTGCGGGTAGCCCGGGTTGTAGGCCGTGCGCCAGCTGGTGGTGCCCACCGAGGGATAGTTGTTCACGCCCAGGTTGCTGGTTGTGTTCGGCGAGAACACGTAGTAGCGCGGGGCCACGACCTGCATCGCAACGCGGGCCTGGAAGGCACCGTCGTCATACCAGAGCGAGGCGTTCCAGGAGTACTTTGGCTCGTTGACCACCGGCAGCACGTCGCCGCTGATCAGATCCAGCGTCGGCATGCCCTGGCTGGATCGCAGGCGGCTGTAGTTGGCGTCGATGCCCGTGTAGCGCAGGACGGACGGCAGAAACGTCAGCGCCGTCTTCACACCAAACTCGATGCCGCGGCGGGTCGACGGGGGGGCGTTGTCCCATTGGGTGTACGAGAACTCGTAGTCCTTCAGCGCCGTCCCGGTCTGCGGGTCGACCGTGTTGCTGTTCTTGAACACCTGCTGGTTGTTGCGCACCACGCCGATGGTGGGTGCGCCGATCAGGCCGCGCTGGCGGAAGACGTTGACCGACATGCTGGTGTCGCGATTGGCATACCACTCCAGCGACAGGTTCTGGTTGGTGTTGGTCTGCGGCTTCAGCGCCGGGTTGCCCATCGTGCCCGAACAGGTCTGGTTGGGCGAGTTGCCCTGGTCGTCAGGCTCGGTTTCCTCGACGACCTGGCTGATCGTGCAGGTGCCGCTGGGCAACAGCCGGGAGATGGGAGGCCGTGCGACGGTGCGGCCGATGGCGTAGCGCAGCGCGAGCTTGTCCTCGATCGGCCAGAGGGCCAGGTTCAGCGAGGGCATCACGTCCGTGGCGCTGTCCTTGATCGCCGTGTTCTGGCTGACCACGTAGCTTGAGACGGCGTTGGGATTGTCGATGGGGTGCCAGTCCGGGTTCTTTCGAATCGAGCGGAAGGCCATGAAGCCGCTCGCCTCCACTTCGGTCCTGACGACGCGAGCGCCTACGTTGCCGGCCAGTTCCATGCCGCGCCACAGCGGGATCTCGAACTCCTCCATCAGGTACGCCGCCGTGGACTTCTCACGGAAGCTGGAGTAGGGCATGTCGTAGACCTTGCCGTCCGTGGCCGTGCAATGGCGGAAGCAGTCCAAGCGCACCGGGATGCCGGCCAGCTGGAACAGCTTGTCGATGTCGATCTGGTTCCAGCCGTTGAGCAGCGTGGCCGGGCGGTCCTTGGAGCCGCCGTAGAACTGGGCCGCCGGATTCAGCGTCAATGTCGATTGGATCAGTTGCTGGTACTGCGACTGGGTCAGTGTCGTGGTGCCGGCCGGTGTGCCGCCAATGCCGGCGTTGAGCACGTTGCCGTTGGGCACGTAGCCGTAGGCGCAGGGCTGGCCGCCAGGGGCTACAGAACCGGCCGTGTTCTCGCAGCCGATGACGTTCCAGCGCGTGTTGACCTGCGGCATGTAGACGCCGTACTTGAAGCCCGCCGCACCAAAGGTGCCGACGGGCTCCTGCAGCGTGCCCCCCGCGCCCGACCAGGTCTTGCCGCCGGTGTCGCGGAAGTTGAAGCCTGCCTTCAGCGAGGTCAGGAAGGGCACCTTGTCCACGAGGTTGTAGGCGAAGTCGGCCTTGGCGGTGCGTTCGGAGCTTTCGCTGTCGAACGAGCGGATGACCTGCAGCAGCAAGTTGTTGGTGTATTGCGCACGCTGGGCGGCCGAGTAGGCCGGCGTTCCCACCAACTGGGTTGCGGACGCAGAGGTCGCGGCCTGCAGAACCGCGGGGTTCAGCGTCGAGTAGGCGGCATAGTTGAACTGGTTGATGTTGTTCGTGCCGTCGGGCAGCGTGAACGCCCACAGACCGTTGTCCTGCAGCGAGTAGGTGGCCTTGCCGTAGTTGTAGCTGTAGGACGCGCGGCGGTCATAGCGCAGCGCCGTCGACTTGGTCGAGCCGGCCATGAAGTTGGCGCTGAAGCGGCCATCCCGGTATTCGCCTCCCGCGGTCAGCGTCTTGTTGGTCGTGTCGATGGAGCTGAAGATGGTGTCGGTCGTGAGGATGCCGCCGTCCGTCGTGTAGCTTGTCAGGTGGTGCTTGGCGTCGACCGTGTAGCCGGGCAGGATGTTGGTCGTCGTGCCGTAGACCAGCGGTGCATTGCTGGCGCGCCAGGAGTAGCTGGGCAGCAAGGAGCCGCTGACGCCATTAGCCAGCGAGCGCTGATTGGCTGCGGTGTTGTCGGTGAAGCTGCCCGCTGCGTTGAAGGTCGGCGTGCTGCCCACCCCCAGGAAGCCGACGGTGTCGTCGACATGTCGTTCGCTGCGCGCGAACTTGCCGAAGACAGTGAGCTTGTCGTTGACCTTGAAGTCCAGGCGGATGTCACCGCCGCGGCGTTTGTCGTCCTGGCTCTTGACGGTGTAGCGGAAGCCGACCGTCTTCGAGGGAGAGTAGTCGTTCCACTGGTTTAGGCAGGTCAGTTGCTCGTTCTGGCGTGCCGTGTAGGCATTCGTGCGGTTGGTCGTCCCGCTGATGGCGTCGGTCTGCGCCTGGGTCAGATTCGGGAACAGGGTGAAGCAGTCCGCCTTGGACTGGGCGGAGGCCGACTTGGTCAGCAGCTCCACTGGCGTGGCTGAGTTGAAGACGCCGCCGCCGGTCAGCGCGACGGAGTTGATCGGCGTGTTGATGGTGTCACCGAACAGCGTCGACGGGTTGAAGGTGAAGGTCTTTTCGGGCGAGTTGTCGAAGTCCGCCGAGCGCGACAGGCCCTCCCAGCTGTTGCTGCCGCCCTGCGCGATGCCGTGCTGCTCGTTCTTGTAGTACGACCGGTTCAGGTTGGCGATGACGCCCAGGCGCTTGTCCAGGAACTTGTCGGCCACCACGAGATTGAAGTTGGGCGTCGTCTTCTTGTTCAGATCGCTCCGGGTGAGCTCCGTCTTGAACGAGTAGTAGGGCTTGTCGAAGTCCAGGCCGGTGCGAGTGGTGATGATGACGCCGCCGCCCAGCGAACCCTCCACCATGGCCGCTGTGGAGCCCTTGACGATGTCGACGCTCTTGATGAGGTCGGAGGACAACTCGCGGAATTCCGTGCCGCGGCCATCGCCGCCGCCCAGCAGGTCGGTGCCGGCGCCGGATCGCACGGCCATGCCGTCCATCTCGACGCGGGTCAGTTCCGGGCCGTTGCCGCGGATGGAGACGTTCACGCCCTCGCCGAAGTCGCCTCGGTCCAGTGCTACGCCGGCAACACGGGAGATGGCTTCGCCGATGTTGCGGTCGGGGAAGGCGCCGACGTCCTCGGCGACGATGGAATCCTGGGTGGTTGCAGCGCGCTTCTTGCGGTCGATGGCGGATTGCTGGGATTTGCGCGTGCCGATGACCAGCACGGTCTCGAGTTCCTGCACAGGGGCGGCCGGCTTGCGTGCGGCCGCCTTGGCCTCGTCGGGTTGGGGGCCCTCGGCCTTGGCCGCTTCGGGCGTCGCGGCGGGGGGGCCGTCCTGGGCCATCGCGGCCTGCTGGGCCCACAGGGCCAGGGCCATGGAAACGGCGGTTGCCACCGCCGGCTTGCTGAACTTGTTCACGTGTCTCTCCGCGCTCCGGTGGAATTCCGGGCTTGTTGTGGGTCGGTCGCCAATGGCCTGGAAGGGGTGGTTGGGAGCCCCTTCCCGAGCCGCGGCGCGACCTTAAGCAGCCGCCGTAACCGGGAGAAATTCGTTTTGGCCTGTTTGCTATCCCGAAAAGAAATATCGGGCCCAGAAACACTGGTTAACCCGCGGATGCGCGCAGAAACAATCACGGCCGTGATCGGCCGAGCGACTGTCCGCTGACGAAGGCGCTAGGGTTTGACGCGCCAGACGCGTTGCACCGGCGCGGTGCGACGCAGCACCCGCAGCACCTCGGCGAGATGCAGGCGATCGCGCACGGCGATGAGCAGTGTCATCTCGGCCGTCTCGCGCAGTTGCGCCTCGTCACTCATCGAGATGTGGGTGATGTCGGCTTCGGCCTGGGCCACCGCCTGCGCGACCTGGGCGAGCACGCCCTTGCCGTTGCTCATGAGCAGTGCGATGCCGGCCTCGAAACTGCGCGCCAGTTCCTCGGCCCATTCGACGGGGATCCAGTGCTCGGGATCGCGTTGGAACAGACGCCGGCCCACCGCGCATTCGCAGGTGTGCACGACCAGGCCCTCTCCGCGGCCCAGGTAGCCGCGCACCTCGTCGCCGGGGATGGGGCGGCAGCAACTGGCCAATTGAATCGAGGCGCCTTCGCTGCCGTCGATAGTGATGCCGCGCTGCTCGACGGGGGCCGCCGCGAAGCGGCCCAGCGTCAGCGCCAGCGCGTCGGGTCTCTGGCCTTGCTCGGCCATCAGCCTGGCCAGCTTTTTGGCGATGATGGCGGCGATCTTGCGGCCGGCACCGATGTCGATGAGCAGCTGCTCGGTGTTGGCGCTGCCGGCCCAGGTGGCCAGCTCGTGCCAGATCGGCGCGGCCGGATCGTCCAGCTCCAGGCTGGGCAGGGCAAGGCCCTCGCCGCGCATGGCCTGGGCCAGCATCTTCTCGCCCAGTTCGCGCGACTCCTCCTGCTCCAGGTCCTTGAGGTAGTGGCGGATCTTGGAGCGGGCGCGGCCCGTGCGGACGAAGCTCAGCCAGGCCGGGTTGGGGCTGGCGCCGGGGGCGGTGATGACCTCGACGATGTCGCCGCTCTTCAGCTCAGCGCGCAGCGGAACGGCCTCGCCGTTGACCTGCGCGGCGACGCAGTGGTCGCCGACGTCGGAGTGGATGGCATAGGCGAAATCCACCGGGGTCGCACCCTTGGGCAGGGCCATGATCTTGGACTTGGGCGTGAAGACGTAGATCGAGTCCGGGAACAGGTCGATCCGGACGTGCTCCAGGAACTCGTTGGCGTCCCGTGTCTCGTCCTGGATGTCGATGAGGCTCTGCAGCCAGCGTGCGTTGGCCTGCTGGGCAATCAGCGACGAGGCCTGCTTGCCGCGACTCTTGTAGATCCAGTGCGCGGCCACGCCCTGCTCGGCGATCTGGTGCATGCCTTCGGTGCGTAGCTGGAATTCCAGCGGCGTGGCCAGCGGCCCCATCAGCGTGGTGTGCAGGGACTGGTAGCCGTTGTCCTTGGGCGTGGCGATGTAGTCCTTGAAGCGGCCTGCCTGCGGCTTGTAGAGCTGGTGCAGCACGCCCAGTGCGGTGTAGCACTGCAGCGGCTCCTCCGTCAGGATGCGAAAGCCGAAGATGTCGCTGACCTGGGCGAAGGACAGCCCCCCCTTCTCACGCATCTTCTTGTAGATGGAATAGACGGTCTTCTCGCGCCCTTGCACCTCGACGCGCAGGCTGGCCTTGGCGAAGGCCGCACGGATCTCACCCTCGATGCGCGACACCAGGTCGCGCCGGTTGCCGCGGGCCTTGGCGACCGCCTTGCTGAGGGCCGAGTAACGCCAGGGGTGAAAGTACTGGAAGGACAGGTCCTGCAGCTCCCGGAAGGTCTGGTTCAGGCCCAGGCGGTGCGCTATCGGGGCGTAGATGTCGAAGGTCTCGCGAGCGATGCGGCGGGCCTTGTGCGGTGCCATGGCGCCCATGGTGCGCATGTTGTGCAGGCGGTCGGCGAGCTTGATGAGGATGACGCGCAGGTCGCGCGCCATCGCCAGCAGCATCTTGCGAAAGGACTCTGCCTGCGATTCCTCCTTGGTGGAGAACTGCAGCTTGTCCAGCTTGGTCAGACCGTCCACGAGGTCGGCCGTCGTCGCGTCGAACTTCTCGATCAGCTCGGTCTTGGAGACACCGCAGTCCTCCACGACGTCGTGCATCAGCGCCGCCATCAGGGCCTGGGCATCCAGCCGCCATTCGGCGCAGATGCCGGCGACGGCGATGGGGTGGGTGATGTAGGGCTCGCCAGTGGCGCGCTTCTGGCCCAGGTGGGCTTCGTCCGCGAACTTGTAGGCCTCGCGCACGCGCTTGACCTCGGCCTTGCTGAGATAGCCGAGCTTGGGGGCGAGCGCGTCGAAGGAGGCTGCCTCCGCCGGCGTCGGCGGAGCCGCCGGGCGCAGACCGGGCAGCGTGAACCAGGCAGTGAGAGAGCGTTGGGCCATATGGCCCGAATTTATCCGATGCCGTCGTCGGCGCTCCTCGCTCAAGAAGTACCTTGGCTGGTCTGCGGGCCGGGCTGCCGCGCATGTCACAGGGCCGGCCCGAGGCTCGGGGTTGAGGCCCGAAATGCAAACGGGCGCCGCGTGGCGCCCGTCAGCAGGGAAGGTCTGGTCGCTTAGACCGGGACCTTGCGCAGCATCTCGACGCCGACTTCGCCAGCAGCGATCTCGCGCAGTGCGGTCACGCCGGGCTTGTTCTTGCTCTCGATGCGCGGGCTGTGACCCTGGCTCAGCATGCGGGCGCGGTAGGTCGCAGCCAGCACGAGCTGGAAGCGGTTCGGGATCTTGGTCAGGCAGTCTTCGACGGTGATGCGGGCCATGGTGTTCCTTGTGATGTGCGCGATCAGGGCAGATCGAGCGCCTGAAAGACGGCCGAGCGGTTTCGGCGCTGAGCCGCGTATTTTAGCCGTTGCGCGTGGACGATGGTTTTCAGGTCGAAGACGGCCGTGTCGAACACCGCATTCACGACCACGAAATCGAAGTGCCGGGCCTGGGCTACCTCGATGCGCGCGTTGTTCATGCGCTTGGCGATGACCTCGGGCTCGGTGTCGCCGCGCCGGTTCAGGCGCAGGCGCAACTCGTCCCAACTGGGCGGCAGGATGAAGATCAGCACGGCATAGGGGAAGAGCTGCTTGATCTGCAGCGCGCCTTGGTAGTCGATCTCCAGCACGACGTCCTCGCCCCGCTGCAAACGCTCCTCGATGCCGGCGCGTGAGGTGCCATAGAGGTTGCCGTGCACCTCGGCCCACTCGAAGAACTCGCTGCGCCCGGCCATGGCTCGGAACTCGTCTGGCGAGATGAACCAGTACTCGCGGCCATGCTGCTCCTGGCCGCGCGGCGCGCGCGAGGTGTGGGAGATCGAGACGGCCAGCTTGGCGTCCAGTTCCAGCAGGGCCTTGACGAGGCTCGATTTGCCCGCGCCGCTGGGCGCGGCGACGACGAAGAGATTGCCGGGATATTCCATGTCATGGGGAGCCTGCAAAAGGTCAGGCCCTGGGCGTGCGTTTCGGGTGGGAGGGCGACA
>NZ_DASWYS010000050.1:0-90573 GCF_036404855.1 Roseateles sp. | reverse complement strand
TGAGGCCGCCAATCAGGCCAAGAATGAATTCCTGTCGCGCATGAGCCACGAGCTGCGTACGCCGATGAACGCCATCCTCGGCTTCACCCAACTGATGCAGATGGACGCCAGCGAACCGCTCTCACCGGGCCAGCGCGGGCGCGCCCAGCAGATCGCCCAGGCGGGCTGGCACCTGCTGGAGATGATCAACGACACGTTGGACCTGTCACGCATCGAGGCCGGCTCGCTGCGGCTGGAGATGGCGGCGCTGGATCTGCCCCCCCTGCTGGCCCGCGCGCTGGCCCTGGTGCAGGGCCAGGCGACGGAGCGCGGGCTGGTCATCAACCAGCGCATCACCGCAGGCGCCGTGAGCCTGTTCGGCGACCCGACGCGGGTCACGCAGATCCTGACCAACCTGCTCAGCAACGCGGTCAAGTACAACCGCCTTGGCGGTCGCATCGACATCGAGGCGGGGACCCCGGAGCCGGGCTGGGTCGAAATTGCCGTGCGCGACACCGGCATGGGCCTGACGGACCAGCAGCGCGCCGCCCTTTTCCAGCCCTTCAACCGCCTCGGCCGCGAACACAGCGGCCTGCCGGGCACCGGCATCGGCCTCGTCATCAGCCAGCGCCTGGCCGAGATGATGGGCGGCAGCCTGAGGGTCGAGGCCGCCGCCCCCGAGGGAGGTCCCGGTGCCTGCTTCGTGCTGAGGCTGGCCGCGGCAGGTACCACGGTGGCACAGGCCAGGGACGAGGCCCCCGACGGACCCGCCCACCCCCGCGCCGTGCCGAGGCGGCACGTGCTCTACGTCGAGGACAACCCGCTGAACGCCGAAGTCATGCGCGGCATTCTGGCGCAGCGTCCCGGCATCGAGCTGGAAGTGGCCGGCACGGTCGAAGCCGGCCTGCGGGCCCTGCGCGAGCACCCGCCGGCCCTGCTGCTGCTGGACTGGCAACTGCCCGACGGGGATGGCCTGACGCTGCTCGGCCAGCTGCGCGAGCGTGGCGGGCCGCTGCCGCCGATCGTCGTCGTGTCGGCCAACGCCCAGCCGGAGCAGATTGCCGAAGCCCACGTGGCCGGTGCCCGCCGCTATCTGACCAAGCCGCTGGATGTGCGCGAAGTGCTGGCTCTGGTCGATGAATTGTTGGCAGCAGGTGCCGATGCGGAGCGGGCAGAATGAAGCCCAGCTTTCCAACACCTCGCGCTCCCGATGAGTTCCACTGACCTCGTTCCCAGCACCGGTGCCCAGGCCGTGCAGGCCTTGGCACACACCGATGGCCGCCAGTTCCTGACCTTCCGCATCGGCGAAGAGGAGTACGGCATGGACATCCTGCGCGTGCAGGAGATCCGGTCCTACGAACCACCCACGCGGGTGGCCAATGCGCCCGCCTTCGTCAAGGGCGTCGTCAACCTGCGCGGCGTGATCGTCCCGATACTGGACCTGCGCCTGCGCCTCGGTCAGGCCGGTGAGTACAACGCCTTCACCGTCGTCGTCGTGCTGAACGTGGCCGGCCGGGTGGTGGGCATCGTCGTGGACTCGGTGTCGGACGTGCTGGAGCTCGGCGCCGAGGAGATCAAGCCCCGCCCCGAGGTGCCCGCCGCGATGGACGCCCGCTTCATCACCGGCCTGGGCAAGATCGGCGAACGCATGCTGATCCTTCTCGACATCGAGGCGATGATCACCAGCCCGGAATTCGGGCTGGTCGACTGAGTACGGGCCGCGGCAACCGCCCCGGCGTCGCCGGAGCAGCCCCCTCAAAGACCGTCTGGCGCAGCACAAGTTAGTGCGTACCAACTGTTTCAGCCGCGGCAACACTGCTTTTCAACCCTGACACCGTCGCGCTTAGCACTCGATGAATTGGAGTGCTAATATCTTCCTCGACGCGGCACTTCCAGCCGCGGCTCCGAAGGAATCAAGACGATGTCCGCCTCTTCTGCCATTGCCGTCCGCGACCCCTGGGCCCTGGTGCCCTCGCTGGGCAATCTGGACGCCTACATCTCCGCCGTCAACCGCCTGCCGCTTCTGACCGCGGAGGAGGAAAGCTCTGCCGCGCGCAGCCTGCGCGACAAGGGCGATCTGGAGGCCGCCGGCCGCATGGTGCTGTCGCACCTGCGTCTGGTCGTTTCCATCTCCCGCCAGTACGTCGGCTACGGCCTGCCACAGGGCGACCTGATCCAGGAAGGCAACGTGGGCCTGATGAAGGCCGTCAAGCGCTTCGACCCGGACCAGGGCGTGCGCCTGGTCAGCTATGCCATGCACTGGATCAAGGCCGAGATCCACGAGTACATCCTGAAGAACTGGCGCATGGTCAAGGTCGCGACGACCAAGGCCCAACGCAAGCTGTTCTTCAACCTGCGCTCGATGAAGCACCAGCTCAAGGCCGAGCAGGCCGACGGCCAGACGCATCGCAACACGCTGAGCGAGGCCGAAGTGGCCCATGTGGCTCGAGAGCTCAACGTCAAGCGCGAGGAAGTGCTGGAGATGGAAACCCGCCTGTCAGGCGGCGACGTGGCGCTGGAGCCGCAGACCGACGACGACGGCGAGAGCTTCGCCCCCATCGCCTACCTGGCCGACGAGAGCCATGAACCGACCCGCGTCATCGAGGCCCGCTCCCGTGACAGCATGGCCGGCGACGGCATCCAGCGTGCGCTGGAGGTGCTGGATCCGCGCAGCCGCCGCATCGTCGAGGAGCGCTGGCTGAAGGTGAACGACGACGCCTCGGGCGGCATGACGCTGCACGAGCTGGCGGCCGAGTACGGCGTGTCGGCCGAACGCATCCGCCAGATCGAAGTCGCGGCGATGAAGAAGATGAAGAAGGCGCTGACGGAAGCGGCCTGAGCTTCTCCGCCACCGACCACAGGGCCTGCTTGCAGGCCCTTTTTTCGTTCGTGGTCGGTGCCAGACCGCCGCGGCGGGTCAGTTCACGCCAGAAGCGCCACCCCGCCTGAAGGCCCCCTGGAGCGCGGCGCCATTGCCGTCGACGCCCGCAGCGGCCGGCAGCCCGATCAGCTGGCGCAGGAGCGGGTAGATGTCCACATTGTCGAAGTCCGGCAGCACCCGGCCCGCCGCGAAGACGGGACCGTGGGCGATGAACAGGGCGTTCATCTCCGGCGCCATGTTGTCGTAGCCGTGGTTGCCGCCCACGAAGGGCTGGCGCGGCGCGCTGGCCTGGATCAGCCAGCCGGGTTGGGCCAGGCAAAGAATGGGCGGAACGCGCGGATTCGAACCGTAGTGGAACCGTGCCGGGATGTCGGCCTTGCGCCAGCACTGCATGTGCTCATGCGGGGCAAGAAGGGCCCGCTCCACCTCGTCGGCAGCCCCGGGCTGCGGTGCGACGCTGGCGAAGGGTCCCGTCTCGATGAGGTGGTAGCGCTCGGGATCAGCCAGCGCGTCCAGCGCAATCACGCGATTGCTGCTGGTCGCCGCCATGCCGTGGTCCGCCACGATGACGAGATTCGCCGGCTGGTCCAGCACTTTCAATCCGGCCACAAGCGCGCCAATCGCCGCGTCGACCTCGGCCACCGCCTGGAGGTTTTGCGCGCTGTCGGGGCCATGGTCGTGCCCGGCCGTGTCGACTTTGTCGAAGTACAGGGTCACGAAATGGGGGCGGATCTCATCAGGCCTGCGCAGCCAGTCCAGCACCATGTTCACGCGCTGCGTGTCGTTCACGGCCTTGTTGTAGGGCACCCAGTCCGAGGGACGCATGCCGGCAGGCCCCGGGCGCCCCGTGTCGGCAGACGTCCCGCTGATCGCCACGTTCGCGCCCGGCCAGAACATCGCGGCGGTGCGGATGCCGGCCTTCTCTGCATCCACCCACACCGGGCGCGCAGCGTTCCACCACCAGGGATCGTCCGTGGCCATCGTGAAGACGGCCCGGCGCTCGGGCGACTCCATCCGGTTGCCGACGATGCCGTGGCGGTCCGGGCGCAGCCCGGTCACCAGCGTCCAGTGGTTGGGAAACGTCTTGGAAGGAAAGGACGGGTGCATGACCGCCGTGACGCCGCCCGCCGCAAGTCGGGAAAGCGTGGGCGTGGCGCCGCGTCGGAGATAGTCCTCGCGAAAGCCGTCGATGGAGACCAGGATGGTGACCGGCGAACGCCCGGTCGCGCTGCGCGACACCTGCGGCTGTGGCGGGGCATCGCCCGGCACGGAGGTGGCGCAGCCCGCCAGCCCGAGGACGGCGGCAGCCAGCAGGCCGGCGAGGGTCACGGCCGAGGCGGCGCACGGCCTTGCACGGCAAGAGTCGCGATGTGCCATGCGGGCGCTCAGCTCTTCTTCTCGGCCAGCAGCAGCTTGATGTCGTCCGCCAGTGCCTGCGCGCCCGAGCCATAACGGGCGTAGACGCGCACCCGGCCCTCGGTGTCGAAGATGAAGCTGGCGGCGGTGTGGTCCATCGTGTAGGTTTCGGGCGTCTTGCCCGGCACCTTGGCGTAGAAGACCTTGAACTCCTTGGCGGCGGCCTGGGTCTGCTCGGCGCTGCCGCGCAGCGCGACGAAGCTGGGGTCGAAGCTGGCCATGTAGGCCTTCAGCAGTTGACCGGTATCGCGCTCGGGGTCGATGGTCACGAAGATGCCCTGTACCTTGTCGCCGTCGGCTCCCAACGAACGCTTGACCTCCGCCACCTCGGCCATGGTGGTCGGGCAGACGTCCGGGCACTGCGTGTACCCGAAGAAGACCACCAGCACCTTGCCCTTGAAGTCGGCCAGCGACCGGGCGCGACCATCCTGGTCAGTGAGGTTGAGCTGCCGGGCGTACTCGGCGCCCGTCAGCTCGATGCCCTTGAAGGCCGGCTTGTCGGGGCCGGACTTCTGGCAGGCGGCAAGGGTCAGCGCGGCCAAGGCCGCCAAGGCGAAACGTCGAGTGCTCATGCGATGTAGTGGTCGATCAGGAGGGCCGCAAACAGCAGCGACAGGTGCCAGATGGAGAACCAGAAGGTCCGCCGCGCCAGCATCTCCGAGTAGGCGCGCCACAGCCGGAAGGCATAGCCGCAGAAGCCCAGGCCCAGCACCAGCGCGCTGGCCAGGTAGAACCAGCCGCTCATGCCCGTCAGGAAGGGCAGCAGCGTGGCCGCGAACAACACCCAGGTGTAGAGCAGGATCTGCAGCCGCGTGTAGTCGTTGCCATGGGTCACGGGCAGCATGGGCAGGCCGGCGCGGGCATAGTCCTCCGCCCGGTACAGCGCCAGCGCCCAGAAGTGCGGCGGCGTCCACAGAAAGATGATGAGGCACAGCAGCCAGGGCTCGGGGCCCAGCTCGCCGCGCAGCGCCGCCCAGCCCAACACGGGCGGCATGGCGCCGGAGGCGCCGCCGATGACGATGTTCTGCGGCGTCATCGGCTTCAGCACGACGGTGTAGATGACGGCATAGCCCACGAAGGTGGCGAAGGTCAGCCACATCGTCAACAGGTTGACGTAGAGGCCGAGGATGGCCATGCCGATGCCGCACAGCAGGGCCGAGAAGGCCAGCGTCTGCGGACGGCTCAGTTCGCCCTTGGCAGTGGCACGCCAGGCGGTGCGCTTCATGCGCGCATCGATGCCGTCCTCGATGAGGCAGTTGAAGGCCGCGGCCGCGCCGGCCACCAGCCAGATGCCGGCGATGGCCGCGAGCATGGTCAGGGCCTGGCCCAGGTCGGGCAGGCCAGGCACGGCCAGGGCCATGCCGATGGCAGCGCAAAAAACGATGAGCTGGACGACGCGCGGCTTGGTCAGCTGATAGAACTGCTGCCAGCGCGGACTGTGCACGATGGCACTGGCGGTGGACGTGGAGGCCATGGTCAGGGGTGGGCGCGCCGCAGGCGCGCGAGCAGGGTGGTGAGCAAGCCCAGCAGCACGGCGGCGCCGGCGGTGTGGGCCAGGGCCGCGATGATGGGCCAGTCGAGAACGACGTTGGACAGGCCGGACGCCAGTTGCCAGCCGGCAGCGGCGAGCAAGGCCTTGGCCCAGCCTGGCGCCGGCGTGCGAAGCGCCCACGCCAGCGCGATGACGGCGACGAAAACGCAGAGCGCGCCGAGGCGGTGGGCCATGTGGATGGCCGCCAGCGCCTCGAAGCCGAGGTAGCTGCCGTCGGCGCGCTGCCCCAGCTCCCGCCAGAGCTGGAAGCCCTGGGCGAAGTCGAGGTGAGGCCACCACTGGCCGCCGTGGCAGGTCGGGAACTCGTCGCACGCCAGCACGGCGTAGTTGGTGCTGACCCAGCCGCCCAGGGCAACCTGGAGCAGCGTCAGCACCAGGACGGCGGCGACCGCGAGCTGCAGCCCGGGCCGGACGACGATGTGGCGCGGCCGGTAGGCCTCATGCTGCCAGGCCAGCAGCATCAGCAGGCCAAGACCGAACAGCAGGTGCAGCGTGACGATGGCCGGGAACAACTTCATCGTGACGGTCAGCGCGCCGAAGGCACCCTGGACACAGACCCAGACGAAGGTCAGCGTCGGCAGCCAGGCCGACGGTGCGGCCTCGCCGGCCGAGCGCTTGAGCCGCCATCCCAACACCGTCATGACCAGGATGAGCAGGCCCACGCCGCTGGCCAGGTAGCGATGGACCATCTCGATCCAGGCCTTGCCGTGGGTGACCGGGCCGGTGGGCATCGCGGTCTGCGCCGCCTCGATATGGTGACGGGCACCGACCGGGCTGGCCGCGCTGTAGCAGCCGGGCCAGTCGGGACAGCCCAGGCCGGAATCGGTCAGGCGCGTGAAGGCGCCGAAGACGATGAGGTCGAAGGTCAGGAACAGGGTCAGCAACGTCAGCGCGCGCACCCGCGCGGCCGGCGTACCGGCACGCGAGCGCTGGCGCCACCACAGCAGCGGGCCCAGCGCGACGGCACCGCCAATGGCGGCGACCTGCCCGAGGGGAAGCAACAGCTCGTTCATCGCCAACTCAGCGGCCCGGCTTGTCCCAGCCGGCGCTGGCCTTCAGCAGCTTGTCGAGATCGGCCTTGAACTTCTTGGGATCGGGATCGGCGGGCGCGCGCAGCATCCAGCGACCCATGGGGTCGACCACGTAGAAATGGTCGCTGAGCGCCTTGCCGGGCGCCGGACGCAGCCAGGCCGCGAGTCGGTCTGCGGGCACGTGCAGCACGTTGACCTCGACGCCCTTCTGGCCGACGGCCTCCAGCACCTTCTCGCGTGGCGTGCCATCGTCCGGAATGAGCCAGAGCTTGTCGACGCGCGCGCGCTCCTTGCCGAGCATCTCGCGCAGCTGGCGCTGCACGTAGAGCTGGCGCTCGCAGGCGGGTCCGCAGTCGGCCGGCTGCACGACGGCCAGCAGCCACTGGCCGCGCAGCGAGTCGGCCGGCACCGCGCGCCCCTGCAGGTCGGTCAGCGGCAGGTCGGCCGGCATGTCGACCGTGGGCGCCATCAGCTCGCCATAGGCGGAGCCGCTGGGCTTGACGACATAGAAGGTGAAATAGGACGCAATGACCGGCGCCGCGCAGATGGCCAGCACCATCAGCATCTTCCAGCGGCCGGCACGCTGATTCGGGCTGCCGGCGATGGCGCGCGGGTCGGGCAGGCTGTGCACCGCGAAGCTCAGCGGTTCAGGGCTGCTGGCGGCGGAGCCGGGGGCGGATGAGTTGGAACCAGACATAGAGGATCAGGATCAGCGCGCAGAGCGCGAACCATTGGAAGGCATAGCCATAGTGTTTGTGCAGGCCCAGATCCGGCGCTGGCCAATGGCGCAGCAGGCCATCGTCCGCGGCGCCAGCGGTTTGCACGACGGTCAGCGGCAGCAGCCGGAGCCCGGACTCGGCGGCCAGGGCCGCAGCATCGAGATTTTGCCGGATCGCACCCGACGCCCCCTCACCCAGCTCGTAAAGCCGCGATGGCGATGCGGCCAGCCGACCGACGACCTCGACCTCCCCGGCCGGCGTGGCCAGCGGTGGCAGGTGGCTGCGGTTGGACGGATCGCGTGGCACCCAGCCTCGCTGCACGAGAACGGCTTCATCGCGCCCCGTGAGGCGCAGCGGCGTGACGACGTAGAAGCCGGCGCGGCCGTCCATGGGCCGGTTGTCCAGCCAGACGCTGCGCTCGGCGACCCACTGGCCGTGCAGCGCAACGCTGCGGTGCAGTTGTTCGACACCGCCCAGGTCGGCGTTGGCCAGGGCGGGGCGGGCCGCTTCGGCCTCGACGGCGGCCTGCAGGGCCAGCTTCTGCTGCGCGCGGTCAAGCTGCCACACCCCCAGGCGTGCGGTCAGCGCGGAGCCCAGCACCACGGCTGCCAGCAGCAGCCAGCGCCTGATGTTCATGCCGACACCCCGGGCGGATAATTCGCCGTCATGAAATTCGTGTTCCTGATCGCGTTCATCGGCATCCTCGGCGCGCTGGCAGCAGCCGGCTTCTTCATGCTGCGCAAGGGCCGCGGCGACAACAGGCGCAGTCCAAACATGGCTCGCGCGCTGGCCCTGCGGGTGGCACTTTCGGTGGCGCTGTTCCTCATCATCCTGCTGGGCTGGAAGCTGGGCTGGATACAGCCGACGGGGCTGCCGGTACGGTCCTGAGTGGACTAAAAAAAAGCGCCGCGACTGCGGCGCTTTTGTCTTGCGGATGCGACCGCGTCACATCCAGTAGACGACGACGTACAGGCCCAGCCAGACGACGTCGACGAAGTGCCAGTACCAGGCCGCGCCTTCGAAGCCGAAGTGGCGGTCCGCGGTGAAGTGGCCCTTCATCAGGCGGATGGTGATGAACAGCAGCATCAGCATGCCCACGAACACGTGGAAACCGTGGAAGCCGGTCAGCATGAAGAAGGTCGAGCCGAAGATGCCGGAGCTGAGCTTGAGGTTCAGGTCCTTGTAGGCATGGGCGTACTCAAAGCCCTGCACGAACAGGAACACCAGGCCCAGCAGCACGGTCAGCCACATGAAGCCGATGGTGCGGGCGCGGTTGCCGGCAATCAGTGCGTGATGGGCGATGGTCAGCGTCACGCCCGAGGTCAGCAGCAGCGCAGTATTGAGCGTCGGCAGCGGCCAGGGGCCGATGGTGCTGAAAGCCTCGACGGTGCCACCCGGTGCGGCGGTGAAGCCGGGGGCAGTGCTAGGCCAGATGGCCTTGAAGTCCGGCCACAGCAGCGAGTTCTCCAGGCTCCCCAGCGAGGGCACCGAGTAGACGCGGGCCCAGAACAGCGCGCCGAAGAAGGCGGCGAAGAACATCACCTCCGAAAAGATGAACCAGCCCATGCTCCAGCGGAACGAGACGTCGATGCGCTGGCTGTAGAGACCACCCTCGCTCTCGCCGATGGCCTCCCGGAACCACTGCTGCAGCACGAAGGCCCACAGGACCAGACCGCCGAACAGTGAATACATGCCCCAGCCGTGGCCATTGACCCACTGGCCGGCGCCGAGGATGACGAAGAACAGGCCGATGGCGGCCATCACCGGATGCCGCGAAGGTGCGGGGACGAAGTAGTACGGGGTCTTGCCCGGGGTTGTCGCTGCCGACATATCGTTCTCCTAGTTCTCGCTCGTTCTAAACGTTGTTGCGGCCACGCTTCAGGCCGCCACGCCACTGCCGACGACCCAGCGGATCAGCAGCACCAGCATCAATACAAACAGGGCGGCGCCAATCAGGCCCGCGATGATGACGTGCACCGGATTGAGCTTGGCCATGTCGTTCTCACGGTCCCTGCCCCGGCGCACGCCGAAAAATCCCCAGGCCACGGCCGAGATCGTCTGCAGCGGCGAGCCCTTGCGGCCCACTGCCTCTTTCAGATCCTTGCCGGCCTCGCTCACAGCGCTGCTCCCGCACCCTTGGGCGCTTCGCCAAGCTTGACCCCGCCCTTGCCCGCCACCTCGAAGAAGGTGTAGGAGAGAGTGATGGTCTTCACGTCCTTGGGCAGCTTGGGGTCGATGACGAACACGACCGGCCACTGCTTGGTCTCGCCCGGCTTCAGCGTGTACTCGTTGAAGCAGAAGCACTCCAGCTTGTTGAAGTGCGCGCTGGCCTGCATGGGCGCATAGCTCGGGATGGCCTGAGCAGCCATGGTGCGGTCCTGCTTGTTGCGGAACTCGTACATGACCTGACTCAGTTCACCCGGGTGCACCGTCATGTGGCGCACCGCCGGCTTGAAGTCCCAGGGGCCGCGCGCGTTGGTGTCGAACTCCACCGTGATCTCGCGGTTGTAGTCGACCTGACCGTTGCCGTCGGCAATGCCCTTGGTCGCAAGGAGTGTCTGGCGCTCGGACAACGACAGCACGTTGATGCCCAGCGCCTCGCAGATCGCCTTGTAGAGCGGCACCAGCGCATAGCCGAAGCCGAACATCAACGCGACGATGAGCGCCAGCTTCATGAGGAGCTGGCGATTGTCTCGATGAAGCGCAGCGAGGAAGCGCATGTCAGTGGGCGAACAGCACCATCTTGGCAATGAAGCCGAAGCCGAAGGCCAGGGCCACCGTCAGCAAGATCAGGCCCAGCCGACGGTTGCTCTTGCGCTGCTCAGGCGTCACGGCTGTGCTCCTCAACCGACGATCCTGGAGGCCGAAGCGTCCAGCTTGGGCGGCTCTTCGAAGGTATGGAAGGGTGCCGGCGACGGCACTTCCCACTCCAGGCCCTCGGCGGCTTCCCACGGCTTCTGCGGAGCCTTCTCACCCTTGCCGCGCATCATGGGGACGACGACGAAGAGGAAGAAGTAGACCTGCATCAGACCGAAACCGAAGGCGCCGATGGACGCGATCTGGTTGAAATCGGTGAACTGCATCGGGTAGTCGGCATAGCGGCGCGGCATGCCGGCCAGGCCGAGGAAGTGCATCGGGAAGAAGGTGACGTTGAAGAAGATCAACGAGCCCCAGAAGTGGATCTTGCCGCGGGTCTCCGAATACATCACGCCGGTCCACTTCGGACCCCAGTAGTAGACGCCCGCGAACAGGGCGTACAGCGAGCCGGCCACCAGCACGTAGTGGAAGTGGGCGACGACGTAGTAGGTGTCCTGGATCTGGATGTCGATGGGGGCCATCGCACAGATGAGGCCGGTGAAGCCGCCCATCGTGAACACGAAGATGAAGCCCACTGCCCACAGCATGGGCGTCTCGAAGGTCATGGAGCCGCGCCACATCGTGGCCAGCCAGTTGAAGATCTTCACGCCCGTGGGCACCGCGATCAGCATGGTCGCGTACATGAAGAACAGCTGGCCCGTCACCGGCATGCCGGTGGCGAACATGTGGTGGGCCCAGACGATGAACGACAGGATGGCGATGGAGGCCGTCGCGTACACCATGGAGGCGTAACCGAACAGGCGCTTGCGCGCGAAGGCCGGCACGATCTGGCTGACGATGCCGAAGGCCGGCAAGATCATGATGTAGACCTCGGGGTGACCGAAGAACCAGAAGATGTGCTGGTACATGACCGGGTCGCCGCCGCCTGCGGGGTTGAAGAAGGCGGTGCCGAAGTGGCGGTCGGTCAGCGTCATCGTGATGGCACCGGCCAGCACGGGCATGACGGCGATCAGCAGATAGGCCGTGATCAGCCAGGTCCACGCGAACATCGGCATCTTCATCAGCGTCATGCCGGGGGCGCGCATGTTGAGGATGGTCACGATGATGTTGATGGAGCCCATGATGGACGAGGCGCCCATGATGTGCATCGCGAAGATGCCGGCGTCCATGGACGGCCCCATCTGCAGCGTCAGCGGCGCGTAGAGTGTCCAGCCGGCGGCGGGCGCGCCGCCGGGCATGAAGAAGCTCGCGACCAGCATGATGGCGGCCGGGATCATCAGCCAGAAGCTGAAGTTGTTCATGCGCGCGAAGGCCATGTCGCTGGCGCCGATCTGCAGCGGGATCATCCAGTTCGCGAAACCGACGAAGGCCGGCATGATGGCGCCGAACACCATGATCAGACCGTGCATGGTCGTGAACTGGTTGAACAGCTCCGGATTGAAGAACTGAAGGCCCGGCTTGAACAGTTCGGCGCGGATGCACAGCGCCAGGATGCCGCCGATCATCAGCATCGTGAAGCTGAACAGCAGATACAGCGTGCCGATGTCCTTGTGGTTGGTCGCGAAGACCCAGCGACGCCAGCCGGTCGGGGCGTGATGGTCGTGATGGTCGTCGTGGGCGTGGTCGCCAGCATGGCCACCGTGAACGCCGTGGGGGGGGAGCACTGCACTCATGTGATTTCCTCTGATTCGGCGTTCGGACTTACTTGCGGGCGGCGACCACTTCGGCCGGCTGCACCGTCTGGCCCGTCTTGTTGGACCAGCTGTTCTTCGTGTACGTGACCAGCGCGGCGATGTCAGTGTCGCTCAGCTGCTTCCAGGCGGGCATGCCCTTGTCCATGCGGCCGTTCAGAACGACCTGGATCTGCTCCAGATGGTTCTCAGCCAGCACGACAGGCGACTTGTCCAGCGGCTTGATGGGGCCGGCGCCGGTGCCGTCAGCCTTGTGGCAGACCGCGCAGTTGGCGGCGTAGACCTTCTCGCCGCGGGCGATCAAGGCAGCCTGCTCCCAGACCTTGCTCGGATCGTCAGCCTTGGCGGCCATCTCCTTTTGCTTGCCCTCGACCCACTTGGTGTAGTCCTCGGCAGACACGACCTTGACGTGGATGGGCATGTAGGCGTGTTCCTTGCCGCACAGCTCTGCGCACTGGCCGTAGTAGTCGCCAACCTTGTCGGCCTTGAACCAGGTGTCGCGCACGAAGCCAGGGATGGCATCCTGCTTGACGCCGAAGGCCGGCACCATCCAGGCGTGGATGACGTCGTTGGCCGTCGTGATGATGCGGACCTTCTTGTCCACCGGCACGACCAGCGGGTTGTCGACCTTCAGCAGGTAGTTGTCGACAGCCTCGGGCTTGCCCGAATCGGACGACACGCGCTGTGCGGTGTCCAGGGTGGCCAGGAAGCCAATGCCCTCGCCTTCGCCCTTCAGGTAGTCGTAGCCCCACTTCCACTGGTAGCCGGTGGCCTTGATGGTCACGTCGGCGTTGGTCGTGTCCTTCATCGCGACGACGACCTTGGTGGCCGGCAGAGCCATGCCGATGACGATGAGGAAGGGCACCACCGTCCAGGCAATCTCGACGGCCACGCTCTCGTGGAAGTTGGCGGACACCGCGCCCTTGGACTTGCGGTGCTTGAAGATGGAATAGAACATCACGCCGAACACCGCGATGAAAATCGCCAGGCAGATGATCAGCATGAAGTTGTGCAACCACATCTGGTCACGGGCGATGTTGGTCACCGGCTCGTGCAGATTGAGCTGATTGACGCCGGGCCCACCCTTGAGATCGTTCACCGCCAGGGCCGGGCCCGCTGCCAGGGCCATCGCCGCCGCGGCCCAACGGCCCCAAGCGCGTGAGGCGCTCTGCACTCGTGCGTTCATCATCGTCATGGTTGTCACTTGGTTCTTAGAGGTGCGGGGCTTGCAATCCGGCCATATAGCCTGATTTGCGACGCAAGTTCCGTGAGGTGGACTGGATTTGTGCCCAGTCCTTGATGCGGCGCAAGAGTTTAGCCCACGCCTATCCCGCCTCAGAGGCACACCAGCCCCGGGGAATCACCCACCCCAGGCCCCGAATCAGCCCGATCCGCGCCCCTTGCGCAGCGAGGCGCGCATCGCATCGACCGACACATGGGTCTCGGCCGCGACCGAGAGCCGCGGCGCGGCCTTGAAGGCATGGCCGAAGACCAGTTCCAGCGTCAGCACCAAGCGCCCCTCGGCGTCGCGCAGCGTGTCCAGCTCCGCCAGCAGCCGTTGCCGCCAGCCGCGCCCGCGCAGGCCGGCAAAGCGCGTCGGCGCAAGATTGCCCCCCAGCGCACGCAGATCGCCCAGCAGGCTCTCGGGGCTGGCCCAAGTCAGGCGCAGGCGCTGCTGGTCCATGACGGGGTCGGCAAAGCCGGCCTTCAGCACCAGGTCGCCGATGTCATGCATGTCCCACCAGTCCGGCGCCGGCCGGCCCCAGCCGTTGCGTGCGTACAGCGCACGCAGCTCGACGAAGCTGTCGGGCCCCAGGCAGGAGAACATCACGAAGCCGCCCACCGAGATGCTGGCCTGCCAGGCATCCAGCAGCGCGGGCAGGTCCACGCAGCCATGCAAGGCCATGTTGGACCAGAGTAGGTCCACCTCGGGCCGGGCGGGCAGCGCCTCGAGCTGACCCATCGACGCTCCACGCAGCTTGCGCCACCAGTTCAGCGAGCGGGCCTGGGCGGCACGCGCAGCCAGCAGGGCATCGGCCTCGTGCCACAGCATCTGGGCGTCGGGATAGGCCAGCCGCAGCAGCTCAGCGCTGGCCCCCAGTGCGGGTGACGCGTCGAGCACCCGGGCCGGTCGGAGCTTGATGTAGCCCAGACGCTCGGCCATGCGCCCCGCCACCTCGGCATGCAGCCAGGGCGGCTGGTCGGCCTTGGCCAGGCGCCGGGTTTGCCGGCGCAGTGCGGCCGCGTCGAGGTCTTGGGGCCGCGGCCCCTTGTTTGAAGTAGGGGTCGGCGCCGGCTCGTTCATGGGCCGCTCAGTATATTGAGGCGATGCCAGAGCGCAGGTTGCCAGCCGCGAAGCCCGCACAGATGGGGAAGGTGTTGCTGCGCTGTGCCGGCCAGTGCGCCGTCTGCCGCGCCTGGAGCCATCAGACTGTCTGCGAAGGCTGCCTGGCACTATATGCCCGCCCCCACCCGCGCTGCTGGACCTGCGCGGCCCGTCTGCCGCCGGAGCTCCTGGGCCGACCGCAGCCGCAATGCGGGCGCTGCCTGCGCGAGGCGCCGCCGCTGGACCGCACCATCGCCGCACTCGATTACCGATTCCCCTGGGACGGCCTGCTGCAGCACTTCAAGTACCGCCAGACGCCGGGCCTGCGCGAGAGCCTGCTGGAGCGGCTGAACACGGCGTTGACTGCGGCCGAGGTCGATGCGCCGGACTGGCTGTTGCCAGTGCCAATGTCAGTCGAGCGCCTGCTCGAGCGAGGCTACAACCCGTCGATCGAGCTGGCCCGCGCGTTGGCACGCCGGCGCGGCCTGAACTGCAAGCCCGAGATGCTGCGGCGTGTGAGGCTCCCCCCCGCCCCGGTCGGCCTCAAGCCGCAGGCGCGCGCAACCAATGTACGCGGCGTCTTCGCCATCGAGCCCCGCTATGCGACCCGACTGCGCGGCACCCGCGTCGCGCTGCTGGACGACGTCATGAGCAGCGGCGCCACGCTGTTCGAGCTGGCCGGCGTGCTGTTGCAGGGCGGCGTCATGAGCGTTCAGGCTTGGGTCGTCGCGCGCACGCCAGAGCCCGGGGACGCATGAGGGCGGCGGATACTCCCGACCCCATGTTCAACATCGTCCTCGTCCAGCCGGAGATCCCCCCCAACACCGGCAACGTGATCCGGCTCTCGGCCAATACCGGCTGCAGCCTGCACCTGATAGAACCCCTGGGATTCTCGATGGAGGATCGATTGCTTCAGCGCGCCGGCCTGGACTATCACGAGTACGCCCGCGTGCGGCGCCACGCCGACTGGGCGGCTTTCCTTGCGGCCGAGTCCCCCGACGCGAAGCGCATGTTCGCCTTCACGACGCGCGGCAGCCGGCCGTTGGGCGAGATCGCCTGGCTGCCGGGTGACTGGCTGGTCTTCGGCAGCGAGACGGCCGGGCTGGCGCCGGCACTGCGCGAGAGCTTCCCCGTCGCGCAGCGCGTGCGCCTGCCCATGCGCGAAGGCCAGCGCAGCCTCAACTTGAGCAACAGCGTCGCCGTCGCCGTCTTCGAGGCCTGGCGACAAAACGGATATGCCGGCGGGGCCTGAGGCCCGAGCCCATCATCCAGGGAGCCCCTCGGAGGCGCCCTGAAGGGGCGCTCGGCCCGCCCTACTCCGCCCGCGCGTCCCGGCCCATCAGGCGGGTGACCGCTTCGGTCACGCGCAGGTGACCGTCCAGCAAGGCCACCATGGCCTCCGTGATCGGCATCTCGATGCCAGCCTCACGGGCCCGCGCGAGCACGGTCGGCGCACTGTAGACCCCCTCGGCCACGTGACCCAGCTTGGCCAGAATCTCCGGCAGGGCCAGGCCTTGCGCCAGCATCAGGCCGACGCGGCGGTTGCGCGACAGATCACCTGTCGCCGTCAGCACCAGATCGCCCAAGCCCGACAAGCCCATGAAGGTCTCGGCCCGGGCACCGAGCGCCTGCCCCAGGCGCAGCATCTCGGCCAGGCCGCGGGTGATGAGCGCGGCGCGCGCGTTCAGCCCAGGCGCATCCGGCGCCACACTGGAGAGTCCGTCGCAGACACCTACCGCGATGGCCATGACGTTCTTGACCGCGCCGCCGACCTCGACGCCAATGGGGTCGCTGGAGGTGTAGACGCGTAGCCTGTCGCCATGGAAGGCGTCGACGGCGGCCTGGCCCAGGCCGGCATCCTCGCTCGCCGCGACAAGGGCCGTGGGCCTGCCGGCGGCCACCTCTTGCGCGAAGCTGGGACCGGACAACACACCCACGCGCATCGCCGGCTGCAACTCGCGTGCGATCTCGTGCCCCAGCCGCCCCGTGCCCGCCTCAAAGCCCTTGCACAACCACAGCACGCGATGCGAGGACGGCAACGCGGCCAGCGTCTCGCGCAAGCCGGACATCGGCGTGGCGACGATGGTCAGCCCCTCGCTCGCGTGGACGATGGCAGCGTCCCGGTCGGCCGTCAGGCCGAGCGCGGCAGGCAGTTCGCTGTCGGGCAGGTAGGTCGCATTGCGGCGGCTCCCGCGCATGCGATCGATGGCTGCAGCATCGCGCCCCCACAGGCGCACCTCGTGGCCGGCGTTGGCCGCCTGGATGGCCAGAGCCGTGCCCCAGGCGCCGGCACCGAGCACGCTGATCTTCATCGTCGTCATGCGTGGAAGTGTCCACCAAGTGAAACGCCCCGCATGGGGCGGGGCGTCGTCACGAGGCGCGTGAGCGTCAGTTGACCGCCTGGCCGCCCTGCGCAGCGCGTTGGGCTTGCTGGGCTTCGTACATCGCCTGGAAATTGACTTCGGTCAACAGCACGGGCGGGAAGCCGGCGCGAGTGCAGACGTCGGAGACGATGGCGCGCAGATAGGGGTAGACCATTTGCGGGCAGACGATGCCGAGGATGCCTTCAACCTGATCCTGCGGCACGTTGCGGATCTCGAAGATGCCGGCCTGCTTGGCCTCAACCAGGAACAGCGTCTTGTCGCCGACCTTGGTGTTGACGGTGGCCGTCACACAGACCTCGAAGATGCCATCGGTGACGTTCTCGGCCGACAACGCCAGGTTGATGTCGACCTGCGGCTGCTGCTGCTCCAGCAGGATGTGGGGCGCGTTGGGCTGCTCCAGCGACAGATCCTTCAGGTACATGCGTTGGATCTGGAACACCGGGGTGCCCTCGGGGGCGGCTTGGATCTCGTCGGCCATGGGACTCTTTCTAGCGGAGCGTCAAACAAAAGCCCGCAGACGGCATGCTGCGGGCGGTATGCGGATTATGGGCGACGGCCCGTGACAGGCCGCCCGGGGCTTGCCCGGGCTTGAAATCAAGCCGACTGGAGCAAGGGCACCAACCCGCCCCGCTGATCCAGCGCGATCAGGTCGTCGCACCCCCCGACATGGGTGTCGCCGATGAAGATCTGCGGCACCGTGCGGCGGCCTGTCTTGTCCATCATGGCCTGGCGCTCGGTCGGGTTCAGGTCGACGCGGATCTCGTCGATCTGGCTCACGCCGCGCTGCTTCAGCAGCATCTTGGCGCGGACGCAGAAGGGGCAGACCAGGGTTGTGTACATCTTGACGGAAGCCATTCACCAATCCTCTCGGAAGCCTTGCGAAAGCCCGCTCAGGCGGACTTTTCGACCGGCAGATTGGCGTCGCGCCAAGCCTTGAGGCCGCCTGCCAGCACGCGGGCCTTTTCGTAGCCCAGCTTGCGAAGCATGCCAGCAGCACGCCCAGCGCGTGCGCCGGTCGGGCACACCAACACCAGCGGCAGGGCCTTGTTGCTGGGCAGGGACTTGTGGCCCTCGATCTGGCCAAAGGGAATGTTGCGCGCGCCGACCGCATGGCCCTTGGCGAATTCCTCGGGCTCGCTGACGTCGATGAGCACGCCCTTCTCACGGTTGATCAGCTGCACCGCCTCGGCAGGGCCGACGGCGGCGCCCCGCGAGCCCGACACCAGCATGGGCCAGAGCAGCATGCCGCCGGACACGACGGCAGCGACGAGCAAAAACCAGTTCTCGATCAGGAAGTTCAAGCAAGCATCCCGTGTAATTCAACGAAGCCGATGATTATCGCCGGGTCGGATAATCCGCCGCTTCCCACCACCTGCGCGACTCTCGCCCATGTACAAGCTCGTCCTCATTCGCCACGGCGAATCGACCTGGAACCTGGAAAACCGCTTCACCGGCTGGACCGATGTGGACCTGACGCCCACCGGCGTGGAGCAGGCCAAGACGGCCGGCCGGCTGCTGAAGGAAGCAGGCTACGACTTCGACATCGCCTACACGTCGGTGCTCAAGCGCGCCGTCTGGACGCTGTGGCACTGCCTGGACCAGATGGACCGCACCTGGTTGCCGGTGCGCCATTCGTGGCGCCTGAATGAGCGTCACTACGGCGCGCTGCAGGGCCTGAACAAGGCCGACATGGCCAAGCAGTACGGCGAAGAACAGGTGCTGATCTGGCGTCGCAGCTACGACACGCCGCCGCCGGCGCTGGAAGCGACGGACCCGCGCAGCGAGCGCGGCGACCGCCGCTACGCCGGCCTGGCCGACGGCGACGTGCCGCTGACCGAATGCCTGAAGGACACCGTGGCTCGCGTGTTGCCGTTCTGGAACGACACCGTTGCACCGACGATCAAGAGCGGCCAGCGCGTCGTGATCGCCGCGCACGGCAACAGCATCCGCGCGCTGGTGAAGTACCTGGACGGCATCGCCGACGACGCCATCGTCGGTGTCAACATCCCCAACGGCATCCCGCTGGTCTACGAGCTGGACGCCAACCTCAAGCCCATCAAGAGCTACTACCTGGGCGACGCCGAAGCGGCCGCCAAGGCCGCCGCCGCCATCGCGGCCCAGGGCAAGGCCTGATCCACGGCTGACTGGACCTCGTCGACACCGACCCAACCGGGCTGGCGCCGCAGCAGTGTGACCGTGGACCCCCACGGCGCCCAGCGGTCGGGGTCGACCGGCCCCCAGATGCTCAGCAGCCGCGCGCCCACGCTCGCGGCCATGTGGGCCGGCCCGGTATCGTTGGCGACAACGACACCGGCCAGCTGCAGCAGCGCGCTGTAAACCGCCAGCGTCACGCCATCAAGGCGGGTGGCGTCGGGGTACAGGTCCCTGGCCCCCTGAACCTCGGCCGGCCCCGGAACGATGACGACCCGACGCCCCGCAGCATGCAGGCGCCGCACGAAATCCGGGAAAGCCGGCCAGCTGCGCTCCAGGAACTCCACGCGACCGTTGGCAAACGGGCAGATCAGCACGAAGCGGCCCGGCTCGATGCCCTGCGCGGCCAACAGCGCCCGTGCCTGCACTCGCTGCGCCTCGCTGACCTGCTTGCCGATGCTCTCCGGCGGCTCGGCCGAGATCCCGAGGAAGTCGCAGGCCAGCTCCCAGTATTCCTCCAGCGTGTGCTGGCCCTCGCGGCGCGGGTGGGCGCGCCGCAGCAGCCAGCTGCGGCCTTCCCCTGCATGCCCTTCAGCCCGCAACCCGGCCAGGCGCGCATCCAGCGCGGCCGAAAAGGCGTAGGGCAGGAGCAGCGTGTTCGAGCGCGCATCGAAACCCGGGTCCTCGGCCAAAAGGTGCCGCCGCAGCTCGCGCAACTGCGCGACACGTTCGCGCAGGCCATCGGGCCGGACGTGCACTGTCCACCCCTCGGCCTCCAGCAAGCTTCGCGCCCAGCCCTTGCCCACCAGCTCCAGGCGATAGCCCCGCCCTTGCAGCAGCCGCAGCGCCGGCAGGCTCAACACCGTGTCTCCGACGAAATTGCGCAGGCGAACAATCAAGGGCCGGGCTTCTATCATCAGCAAACATTCAGAGTGGTGTGAGATTCTCGCGCCCCATGATCTCCCTGCCTTCCTCCGCCGACATCACCGCCGCGCACGATCAGGCACTCGCCGAGCCCCCGGTGGCCGCCGAGACCACGGACCTTGCCGGCTGCATCGCCGCCAACCACTTCCACAACCGCTGCCTGTGGGCCCAGGAGGATCTGGCGCGCCGCACGCTGGCCGCAGACGCCGAGATCGTTGCCAACAAGCGCGCCATCGACCGCCACAACCAGGCTCGCAACGACGCCATCGAACGGATCGACGAGTTCCTGCTCAGCGCGCTGCACCTCGTCGACCCGCAGACGCTTGCCAGCCCTCTGCCCCGCTCGACCGTACGGGGCGGCGTGCGGCTGAACAGCGAGACCGCCGGCGCCATGCTGGACCGCATTTCCATCCTCGGCCTCAAGATCGCCGCGATGCGCGAGCAGACGCTGCGCACCGACGTCGACGATGCGCATCGGCAGCTCTGCGGCGAGCGGCTGCAGCAGCTGACGCAGCAGCGCGCAGACCTGGGCAACTGCTTTGACGAACTGCTGGCCGACGCCCGCGCCGGCCGGGCCTATTTCAAGATCTACCGGCAATTCAAGATGTACAACGATCCGCGCCTGAACCCGGCCCTGGTGGCGGAATCCAAATGATCCCGCCCCGCTTCGCCGCCAACCTGGACTGGCTCTACCCTGAGCTGGCCTACCTTGATCGCATCGACGCCGCGCGCACCGACGGCTTCTACCGCGTCGAACTGCTGCTCGCCCACCTGGAGAACCGCGAGGCGCTGCTCGCTCGCCTGGGCGGCCTACCCGTCGCGCTCGTCAATGCCCCCGCGGGCAACTGGGCGCAGGGCGATCGTGGCCTCGCCGCCCTGCCCGGGCGCGAGGCGGAGTTCCGCGAGAACTGCTTGCGCGGCTTCGAGCTGGCGCAGCAGGCCGGCGCGCCCGTCATGCACATCATGTCAGGGCTTGCTGAAGTCGATGCCGACACGCGCGCCACGTGGCTGGCCAACCTCACCTGGGCCGCGGCGCGGGCGCCAGCCGGGCTGACGCTGACCGTCGAGCCCATCAACCGCCGCGACATGCCGGGTTACTTCCTGCATCGACAGTCCCATGCTCTGGCACTGCTGGCCGCGCTGGACTCGCCGCGCGTGAAGCTGCAACTGGACCTCTACCACTGCCGCATCACCGAAGGCGGCGAATCGCTCAGCCACCTTGCCCGGGCGCTGGATCTGGACCTTTTGGGGCATGTGCAGGTGGCCGGCGTCGATGGCCGTCATGAGCCCGAGGCGGGCGAGTACGCGGCCGAACTGGCCCTGCTCGATGCACGCGGTTGGAACGGCGCAGTCGGCCTGGAATACCGTCCGCGCGGCGACACCCGGGCCGGGCTGCGCTGGATGAACTGATCTCGCTCAGGCCCCACCCTGCTGCCGGCGCCACAGCCAGTAGGACTTGAGCACCGACACCGCCGCGGCAGCCAGTGCCGTGCCGCAGATGGCCGCAGCCTGCCACTGCGGCGGCAGCGGCGACATCGACAGCGCCACCAGCAGCAGGCCGGCCACGACGAACACCTTGCCGGCGAAGCGGTGGGTCTGGTCCCAGACGCGCTCGTTGGCCAGCGTCCATGGCGTGCGGATGCCCACCGTGTAGTTGGAGCGCAGCTTGCCCAGCACATTGCCCATGAGGACGAACAGGCCTCCCATCAACAGCATGGGTAGACGAGGCGCCGGGCCGGCCTGACCGAGCGACATCGCCACGACCTGGGCCTGCACCAGCGCCAGCAGCAGCGTGACCGCAAGCCAGATCGTCGCCAGCGCCTTGCCGGACTTGCGAAGGTTCTCGCCGCGCGGATCCAGCCGCGGCAGCACCCATTGCAGGCCGAGCAGGCCCAAGGCCAGCAGTGGCAGCATGAAGAGGCCCAGCCCTGCGGCGGCCCAGCCATCGGCCTCTCCCAGCGCGTTGAAGTGCACCGGCACCTGAGTCCCCGCCGGCAGCTGCATGAAGGCCCAGGCGCCTGCCAGCGCCATGACGGCGATCAGGGCGACCTGGATGCGAGTTCCATAACGTTCAAACATGGGAGCCTCCTGCCTTGCGTGGGGATGACGATTTCGCCTTGGCCTCGCCGATGCCGAAAGCCTCTGCGAAGCCCAGCAGGGCTTCCTCCAGCGTCGACACGTTGAGCCGATAGGTAATGGTGGTTCCGGTACGGTCGGAACTCACGAGGTCGGCCTCGCGCAGCACGGCGAAGTGGCCCGACAGCGTCGGCTTGGACAGGTCGAAGCAATCGGCCAGCTCGCCAGCCGTCATCTCCCGCTCACGCAGCAGCTGCAGGACGCGCCGCCGCGTCGGATCGCTCAAAGCCTTGAACACCTTGTCCATGATTCGCTATTTTGCCAATTAGCAAATTATAGGCAAGCATCACCCGAAATCTGCTCGGGCCATCGGGGCATCCCGATGGCACGCCCGCGGCTCATTGCCTTGGCCCGAAGGCCTCCGGGTACTGCCGCCCGTACCAGTTCCTCACCTGCTCGTGATCGAGCCGAAGGAAGGGCCGAAGCTCCGGCACGGCAAGCAGCAACGCGCCGCTGGCCAGGAAGCCCATCGCCATGCAGAGATACACCGCCTCGACGCGCCAGAGCGTCAGCAGGACGCCCGCGACCGCCGGCGCCACGCTGGCCGCCAGCTGAGCCAGGGCCAGTTGCGCAGCCGCCATGCGCGACCGGAAGTGTTCCGGAACCGCAAGTGCGCGATGGGTCTGGCCCACGAGCTGGGTGACCGACATGCACATGCCCATCAGCACATAGCAGCCAAGCAGCGCCAGAGGCTGGGCGCATGCTCCTGCTGCGGCCATGGCGCCTGCGCAGACGCCGATCGCCACCGCAATGCTGCGCACACGGCCCAGCCGGCGAATGAGCGCATCGGCGAGGCCCGCGATGCCGGCCATCACGCCCAGCGACAGCGAGGCACTGCACGCGCCGAGCCAGCCGCCGGACAGGCCCAGGGCCTGCAGCCGCAGCGGCAGCAGCATGCCGGTGGCCGGCAGGAAGAACACCATCATCAAGGCGCCCGTCAGCGTCCACCACCGGTCGACGGGAACGCGCCACTTGGCGCGCAAACCAGCACCCATGTCGCCCAGCCATCCGCCCGCCGCGGCAGCGGTTGGCGCAACTCCGGGCGGGCCAAGCCACATCGCTGCGGCTGCCGCGACGAGCGTCAACAACAACGCCCCGACCATGGCCGCCGCAATGCCGTCCGTCGCCAGCAAGGCGCCACTCACGGCCGGGCCTGCCAGTCCACCCATGGCCTGGCACCCGCGGCGCAACCGGATCGCGTCAGGCAGACGATCCACGCCAACCAACTCAGGCAGCATGCTGGCCTGGGTCGGCGCAAGCGCCGCGGTCACGACTGCCGACAAGGCGCCGCAGAAGCAAAGCGTCGACAAACTGTAGACATCCATGCCCGCCAGCATGGCCAGCGCGAGTGCCTCGAGCAACAACAGGCCGCGCGCCGCCTGAACCACCCGGCGCTTGGACCAGCGATCCCCCATCGGCGACAGGAGGGGCATCGCCGCCATCGCACAAACCGCGATCACCAAGCCATGGCGCGCAAGATCCCCGGACCCGCCCGAATGCGCGATCCACCAAGCCAGGGTGGTCTGGGTGCTGGCTGTCGCCAGCAATCCGGCCATCTCGCCGGCCAGGAGCCGGCGCGCGGCGGGCGGGCAGTGGCGCAGGGAGTCCACCAATGAAGTCATTCAGGATGTCCTGGGAGTGTCGGGCGTCGGGACTCTAGGTATCGGACTCCGACTGCGGCAGACCCAGCACGACCTCCTGGCCATCGATACAGGCGGCTGTATCGATGGCGGTCGGGGGTCCGTGCATCCATCCAACGGGGCCAACTGCCGATATCGTTCGCTCCCTCTTCCGCTCGTCGCCAAGACCGTGACGTCCCGCCCGCATCTCTACCTGGCGCTTGCCGATTTGCTGACACAGGCCCTGCGCGAAGGCCGCTACCGTCCCGGCGACCGGCTGCCTTCGGTCCGGGACCTGTGCGACGCACACGGGATGAGCCTGGCCACCGTGACCCACGCTTTGCACCGACTGGAAGACGCGGGCTGGATCGAGTCCCGCCCCCGGCGTGGCTTCTTCGTGCTCACCTCGGGAGACAGTCCGCCAAGGCAGGCGCCGCCGGGCTCGGCGCCTGCACTACAGCTGGAGGAAAGGCGCCAACGCCTGATGGCGCAGGCAGCCACACGCGACGGCCTGGTGTCGCTCGGCCATCTCGCCCTGCCACCGGCGCTGCTGCCGCTGGCCGCCTTGCGACAGCTGGTGGCAGCCTGCCTGCGAACCCAGGTCGCCACGCTGGCCGCAGGCTCCGTCTTCGGCAGCCAGGCCCTGCGCGAGCAGCTTGCCGGGCGACTGGGTCGCACGGGTGTGCGAGCCGATCCCGAAGACGTGGTCCTGACCCACGGCGACGGGGAGTCCCTGCAGCTGTGCCTGAGCCTGCTGACCCAGGACGGCGACTGCGTCGCCGTGGCGTCCCCGGGCTCGCTGAGGGTGTTGGAGGTCGTGACTGCCTTGGGGTTGCACCCCCTGGAGCTGCCTGCTCCCTCGACGGGGGGCGACATGGTCGCCGCGATGGCTGCGTTCCTGGTGCAGGCGCGGCCCACCGTCTGCGTGATCGACCTCGGCCTCCTCGCCACGGCTGCCGGCCCAATGAGCGACGCCCAGAAGCAGGCTCTGGTCGAGCTGCTGAGGGCACATCGCGTCACCGCCATCGAGTTCGACCTGATGGGGGCGCTGCATCGGGGCACGGAGAGGGCGCGCCCGCTGAAGTCCTTCGATGCCGACGACGTGGTGATCTACTGCTCAAGCCTGGCCTGCATCACCGGCCCTGGCTTCAGCCTGGGCTACGTTGTCAGCGCACGCCACCGCCTGCGGCTGCGCGCGGCGCGAACGGTGCATGGCGAACTGATTCCCCGCATGACCGATGACGTGCTCGCCGAGTTCCTGTCGGGCAATGGATTCGACACCCACCTGCGACGGCTGCGCTTGCGCCTGCGCCAGCAGGTGGCCGCCTGGACCCGGGCGGTGAAGCAGCACTTCCCGCCGGGCACCAGCGTCTCGGCGGGTGAGGCGGGCTACACGCTGTGGGTAACGCTGCCAGGCAACCTGGCAACCTCGGATCTGCTCGCGCAGGCCCAGGCCCACGGCTACACCTTCGTGCCGGGTGCCGTCTTCAGTCCGACTGGGCGCTTCGACCAATGCCTTCGCCTGACGGCGGCGCACCCCCTGGACGCCACGCGCTTGGCCGGGCTGAAGCTGCTCGGCGAGGCGGCCCGCCAGATGCTGACGCAGGGGCAGAGCAGTCCGCGATCAACGCTCTGTGCCACGCCGTCACTTCCGCCCTCAGCGGGCTGAGGGCGGGCGCAGCGGCTCAGCCCAGCTTGGCCGCGATCAGCGTTCTCAGCGCCGCGGCCAACCCGCGCCGATCCAGGTTCTCGGTTGCCACGCTGGGCAGCACCTGGATCTCGATGCCTAGGCCCCGCGCGGACGCGATGCGCCACAGGCTCTCGGCCAGCGTCATGTCGCCGATGAAGCGCGCCGAAGCGCTGAAGCGCTCGCCGGGCTCGTACCAGCGCAGCACGACGGGCAGCACGGGCGCGCCGGTCGTGATGGCGGCCTGCAGCAGGTTGGCGTGGAAGGGCAGCAGCTCCGGGCCGGCGCCGGTCGTGCCTTCGGGGAAGACGGCCACGCAATCACCATTCTTCAGCGCTTCGGCCGTCTGATGGACGACACGCAGCGCATCTCGTTTGCTGGCCCGTTCGATGAAGAGCGTGCCCGCGCCGTCCACCAGGGTGCCAATCAGCGGCCAGTGCTTCACGTCCGACTTGGACACGAAACGGGCTTGCGGCAGCACCGCATGGATGCCGGCGATGTCGAGCCAGGACACATGGTTTGCCACCAGCAAGTGTCCGGCCGGAAGCGCCTGCCCCGAAGCCTTGAGCTCGATGCCCAGGAGTCGCAGCGTCTTGATCGACCACCACCGGATGCGCTCATGGCGCCGCGCAGGCGTCATGCGGCCAAAGTGCCGGCTCACGATCCACAGACCGTGCAGCACATGGGGCGCGAGGCGCGCGAGGCGCCATACGGCCCTCATTCGGTTTCGAAAGCGATGTGGCCCGCAACCAGGGTGCAGCGTACACGTGCTGGCAGCTCGAAGCCGCTGGACGCGAAGGCGAACGGGGTGTGTTTGCCCTGGCTGGCCAGTGCCTCGGGTGCGACGGCCCAGCTCGCGCTGGCGTCGAAGACGCAGACATCGGCCACGCCGCCCTCGACCAGGCGGCCGGCGCTGGCCGACAGCGAACCCAACGCGCTGCCAAGCACGCGCACGGGCTCGGCCGTGACGACGGCCAGCGCGCGCTGCAGCGGCAGCCCGCCATCCCCTGCCCAGCGCAGGGCCAGGCTCAGCAGCAGCTCCAGGCCCGTGGCGCCCGGCGTGGCTTCGGCGAAGGGTACCGCCTTCTCGTCACTGGTCACGGGCATGTGGTCGGACACCAGGGCATCCAAGGTGCCGTCAGCGAGGCCGGCGCGCAGCGCGTCGCGGTCACGGCCCTGGCGCAGCGGTGGCGTCAGGCGCATGGCCGAGTCGAAGTAGCCGATGTCGACATCGCTGAGGTGCAGGGAGTTGATGGACACGTCCGCCGTGACGGGCAGTCCTTCCTTCTTGGCCGCGCGCACCAGTTCGACGCCCGCGGCGCTGCTGATGCGGCACAGGTGCACGCGCGCGCCAGTCGCGCGGACCAGCTCGAAGATGGTGTGCAGCGCCACCGTCTCGGCACTGACCGGCACGCCCGACAAGCCCAGCCGCGTGGCCACCGCGCCGCTGGCGGCCACGCCACCGCCGAGGTAGAAGTCCTGCGGGCGAAGCCAGACGGCATAGCCGTAAGTCGCCGCGTACTGCAGCGCGCGACTGAGCACCAGCGTGTCCTTGATGGGCACCTCGGCCTGTGAGAAACCGATGCAACCGGCCTCCGTCAGCTCGGCCATCTCGGTCAACGCAGCACCCTGCAGCTGACGCGTCAGCGCACCCAGCGGGAACAGGCGACAGCGGCTGAGCTTGCGAGCGCGGAACTTCAGCATCTCAACCAGACCAGGCTCGTCCAGTACCGGGTCGGTGTCGGGCGGACAGACGAGGCTGGTCACGCCGCCTGCAGCCGCTGCGGCGAGTTCGCTTTCCAGCAGCCCCTCGTGCTCGTGACCAGGCTCGCGCAGCCGGGCGCAAAGGTCCACCAGGCCAGGGGCGACGATGAGGCCGGTGGCGTCCACCGTGCGTTCGGCGCCAAAGTCGCTGACGTCGCCGAGATGAACGATGCGACCGTTGGCGATGGCGACGTCGCCGACGCGGTCGAGGTTGGATGCCGGATCGATCAGCCGGCCGCCCTTGATGAGGATCTTCATGCTTCGTTCCCTGCGAGGATGGCCATGACAGCCATTCGGACAGCGATGCCGAATGTCACTTGAGGAAGGATGACGCTGCTCTTGCCGTCCGCCACTTGGGACGCGATTTCCACGCCGCGATTGATGGGCCCGGGATGCATGACGATGGCATCGGGCTTGGCCAACGCCAGCTTGTCCGGCGTCAGGCCGAAGTGCTTGAAGAACTCGCCGCTGCTGGGGAGCATGCCGCCGTTCATGCGCTCGTTCTGCAGACGCAGCATGATGACGACATCGGCATCCTTCACCCCCTCGGCCATGTCGTGGCAGACACGCACGCCCATGTCACGCAGGTCGCCAGGCACGAGAGTCTTCGGACCGACGGCGCGGATCTCGGGCACGCCGAGGATGTTCAGTGCGTGGATGTCCGAGCGTGCGACGCGCGAGTGGACGATGTCGCCGACGATGGCGACCGTCAAGTTGCGAAAGTCCTTCTTGAAGTGCCGGATCGTGTACATGTCCAGCAGGCCCTGAGTCGGGTGTGCATGGCGGCCGTCACCGGCGTTCACCACATGCACATGCGGCGCGCAGTGCTGGGCGATCAGGTGGGGTGCGCCGCTCTCGCTGTGGCGTACCACGAACATGTCGGCATGCATGGCACTGAGGTTGGCCACCGTATCCAGCAGCGTCTCGCCCTTGGCGGTGGAGGAGCGTGCGATGTCGAGATTGATGACGTCCGCGGACAGCCGCTTGGCAGCGATCTCGAAGGTGGTGCGCGTGCGAGTGCTGTTCTCGAAGAACAGGTTGAACACCGATTTGCCGCGCAGCAGCGGCACCTTCTTGACTTCACGGTCGTTGACAGAGAGGAAGCTGCCCGCCGTGTCCAGGATCTGCTCGATGACCGCGCGCGGCAGGCCTTCGACGGACAGCAAGTGGATGAGCTCGCCGTGCTTGTTCAGTTGAGGGTTGCGTTTGCTGAGCATCACTTCACCTCGAACGTGAATCGTCGGTCTTCGCCGCGGGCGAGGCGCAGGCTCTGGTCAGCCTTCAGCGTGACGCGCGCCGCCGAGAACGCCGGCTCGATGGGCAGCTCCCGGCCACCGCGGTCCACCAGCACGGCGAGCTGCACGCGCGCCGGGCGTCCGAAGTCGAACAACTCGTTGATGACGGCGCGCGTCGTACGGCCGGTGTAGAGCACATCGTCGATGAGCAGGATGTCGCGGCCGTTGACGTCGAAGGGCAGCGTCGTGTGGTCGGCCTTGGCCAGGCCGCGCGAGCCGAAGTCGTCGCGGTGCAGCGCGCTTGAGATGGTGCCCGCCGCGACGCCAAGATCGGCTGCCAGGCGCTCGGCCAGCCAGGCACCGCCGCTCCAGATGCCAACAAGGGCGGTGTCGGATGTCAGCAGGCGCTGCACCCCTTTCTTCAGCTCGAGGTACAGGGCCTCGGCATCGAGCAGCAGTTCACTCATGGGTGTTCTCGAAAAAACTGTTCCAGGATCAGTGCGGCGGCCGCGGCATCCACATCATGGGCGCCTTCCGCCTCGGCTTCGACGCTGGTGTAGCGCTCGTCCACCTCGAAGACCGGAAGGTGGTAGCGGCCGGACAGCCTGCGACCGAAATTGCGCGCCTTGGCCGTCATCTCATGCGGCGCTCCATCGGGGTGTCTGGGCACGCCGATGACGAGGGCGTCAGGCTGCCACGTCTTGATGAGGGCAGCGATGGCGTCGAAATCGCCACCTTGGATGGTGCCGCGCGGCTCCGCCGAGCCGAGCAGGCGCGTGCCACTGGCCACGCCGATTCGGCGCAGGCCAAAGTCAAAAGCAAGAAAGGACTGGAGTCGGGCGGGATCGGCGGAGGCCACGTCAGGCCTCATGCGTGACCGGCATCCGAGCTCAGCATGCGCGGATCGATGCCCAGCAAGCCCAGGGCCTTCTCGTAGCGCTGCTCCACCGGCGTGTCGAAGATGATGGCGGGCGAGGCGTCCACCGTCAGCCAGCCGTTGCGGCCGATTTCCTCTTCCAGCTGGCCAGCCGCCCAACCGCTGTAGCCCAGCGTGACGAGCAGTTTCTTGGGGCCGGCGCCATTGGACAGAGCCTCCAGCACGTCGCGGCTGGTGGTCATCTCCAGGCCGCCCGGCACAGCCAGCGTCGCGTTGTAGTGTCCGCCTTCCTCGTCAAGCGGCTCGTGCAGTACGAAGCCGCGGTCGGTCTGCACGGGGCCGCCGTAGAAGACCGGGCTGTCGGCCAGCGGCTCGGCCGGCGGGCTCAGCTCGACCTTCTCGAACAGATGGCCGAGCGTCAACGAGATGGGCTTGTTGATGACGAGGCCCAGTGCTCCGTTGTCGTTGTGCTCGCAGAGGTAGACCACCGTCCCGGCAAAAGCCTCGTCGGCCATGCCGGGCATGGCGATGAGGAACTGGTTGGTCAGGACGATCCGATCGGCGGGCATGAAGACATTTTATTCTGTGGGTATGAAACCCTCCGCCGAGCTCGTCGACCGTGCCCTCGTCTGGTTCCGCCGCGACCTGCGCGCGGACGACCAGGCCGCGCTCTATCGGGCTCTGCGGGGTGCCAGGCAGGTGTTCTGCGCCTTCGTGCTGGACCGCGACATCCTGGACGCCCTGCCGCGGGCCGACCGGCGTGTGGAGTTCATCCTCGACGCGCTGCGGGTGCTGGACGAGGACCTGAGGCAACTGGGCGGCGCGCTGATCGTCCGTCATGGCTGCGCCACCGACGAAATTCCCCGGCTGGCGGCAGAGCTGGGCGTGCAGGCCGTGTTCACCAACCACGACGACGAGCCGCAGGCCTTGGCACGCGACGCCCGCGTGGCCGAGCGGCTGCGCAGCTTCAGCGTCGAGTTGCGCAGCTTCAAGGACCATGTCATCTTCGAACGCCGCGAGGTCATGACGGCCACCGGCGGGCCTTACAGCGTGTTCACGCCCTACAAGAACGCCTGGCTGCGCAAGGTGGATGGGTTCTATCTGAGCAGCTACCCGGTCGAGCGGCATGCGGGCGCGCTGGCGCAGAGCAACCTGGCCCTCGGCGTTCCGGCCTTGCGGGACATCGGCTTCGAGCCAGCAGGCCTGACGAGGCATGTCGGCCAGGGGAGCCGAGGCGCCGAAACGCTGCTGGACGACTTCCTGGCCCGCATCGACGCCTACGACGCCAGACGAGACTTCCCGGCCCTCAAGGGCCCCAGCTACCTGAGCGTGCACCTGCGCTTCGGCACCGTGTCCATCCGCCGCCTGGCGCGGATCGCCCACCAGCGCATGCAGGGCGGCGACCATGGCGCCGAGGTGTGGCTGTCTGAGCTGATCTGGCGCGATTTCTATCACCAGGTCATGCACCACCACCCGCACGCGATGACGGCCTCGTTCCGGCCCGAGTACGACTCGATTCGCTGGGACACCGGCCCGCAGGCCGACACCCTCTTCCAGGCCTGGTGCGAGGGACGCACCGGCTACCCGCTGGTGGACGCGGCCATGCGCCAGCTCAGCCAGACAGGCTACATGCACAACCGCCTGCGCATGGTGACGGCCAGCTTCCTGAGCAAGGACCTGGGGCTGGACTGGCGCCGCGGCGAGGCCTGGTTCGCGCGGCAGTTGCTGGACTTCGATCTGGCAGCCAACAACGGCGGCTGGCAATGGGCCAGCAGCAGCGGCTGCGACGCCCAACCTTACTTCCGCGTCTTCAACCCCACTGCGCAGAGCGAGAAATTCGACGCCAAGGGGCTCTTCATCCGCCGCTACTGCCCCGAGTTGGCGGCCCTGGATGGCAAAGCCATCCACGCCCCCTGGGAGCGGGTGCCGCTCGCGATGCAGGGGGTGGACTATCCGCGCCCCATCGTCGACCACGCGGCGGCCCGGGAGCAGACGCTGGCGCGCTACGCAGTCGTCAAGAGCCGCAAAGTCTAGACACCGCGCCGGCCGGCCAGCCGCAGGTCAGCGTGACGCTGAGGATGCTGGCATAGACGCCAGGTCCCGTGCTGAGCTTTGGCGCCCGCTGCCTTCGCCTCAGGCGTGGCACTGTAAGCATTGGACCGGAGCTGGCAGGCCAGCAAGTTGACGCCGTGCTTCCTCGGCAGTGCCTACGAACGCCCCAATAGCCGCGCCCCCCAGTCTGGACGGAGGCCGCAAGAACACATGGCTTCCTCGTAGCTGACCGTGACCCGTCGGCATGCCAAGAGCGCCCGAGCCGGCGCTTCGTGTTCATCACGTACGCAGTGCACGCCCAACGTCGCATGGCCACAGCGGGCTTCTCAAGCAGTCATCGCGGGCAACCAACCACACCAGGCCGCGGCGCCCGAGGAGAGAAGCGACCGTTGGCGCAGACCCGCCCAACTGGGCCGGATCAGAACAGCTCGACGTCGCTGAGCTGCGTGGCTTCCTGGATGATGCCCCCGGCGACCAGGGCTGCGTAGTTGTGCACCTGGTTCCGGCCGTGGGCCTTGGCGTGATAGACGGCCTTGTCAGCTCGCTCGAAGGCCGCTGCCGGCGAATCCCCGGCGCGTACCTCGGTGAAGCCGATGCTGACCGTGATGCGACCGACCTGCGGGAAGACGTAACGCTCGGTGTTCACGCGCAGGCGCTCAAAGGCATCGCCGGCGTGGATCTCTTCGTCGCAACGCATCAGCACGACGAATTCCTCGCCGCCAAAGCGGTAGAGCAGGTCGTGAAAGCGGAAAGAGCCGCGCATCAGGCGGGAAAGCAGCAGCAGCACCTCGTCGCCGATGAGGTGGCCAAAGCGGTCGTTGACGGACTTGAAGTGGTCGATGTCGATGACGCCCAGCACATAGTGCGGGGTGGCCGTCTCGTGGCGACGGTCCTCGGCCTCGTACTTGACCTCGTGCTTGGCCGGGATGTCGGACAGCACCTTCAGGAAGCTCTCGTCGAAGGTCTTGCGATTCAGCAGGCCGGTGAGCGTGTCGCGCTCGGAGTAGTCAAGCAGGCCCTGGAAGTTGTGATAGATCCGCAGCACGCTGCTGACCATTCGCTGCGCGCCTGTGCCAAGGCGGCGCGTGGACAAGATCTCGATGACGCCGATGACGTCGCGCTCGGTCGCGATGGGGAAAAGGTACAACCACTGTCCCCCCTGGACCACCTGGGTCACCGCGCGGCTGCGCATAGCCTCCAGGCGCAGCGGATGGGTGGTCGCCAGCGGCAGCGCCGTGGGCTTGGCCCAAAGCGGGTCAGCCGACGCCACGGCATCGCCCGCGCGCAGGTGGGCGCGAGTCAGCCAACGCTCCTCGCCCGGCTCGCCGACGCAGCGGTAAATGGCCACAGACTCCGGCTCGAGCAGATCACGCAGGGCCATGACCAGCGTGACGTCCATGACGTCGCGGTCACGGAATCCGGTCAGTTCGGCGAGGTGATCGACAACCTGGGACATCGGGTGCTCAGGCCGCCTGGGTCCGGTGGGTGTACTGCTGGATCAGGCCGAGCAAGTAGTCCTCGTCATAGGGCTTGCCGAGATAGTGGTCCACACCGAGCTGGGCGGCGTAGTCCCGATGCTTCTGCGCGATGCGCGAGGTGATCATGATCACCGGCAGGCCGGCCAGCCGCGAGTCGGCGCGCATGTTGCGCACCAGGTCGAAGCCGTCCATGCGAGGCATCTCGATGTCAGACAGCACCACCGCGGGCAGCTCGTCGCCGGCCAGCTTCTCCATCGCGTCCAGGCCGTCCTTGGCCAACATAACGCGCAGGCCCACGCGCTCCAGGAAGCGCTGCGTCACGCGGCGCACCGTCAGCGAATCGTCGACGACCAGCACCAGCGGCGCCTGCTCTGCCTCGGCCACCGGCTCCGCCTGCAGCGGGGCCGACGACTGGGCCAGGGCATGGGCCGCGGCCAGGCGAGCCCGGGCCTCAACGCCATACCAGTCGGCCAGCGCCACGACGTTGTAGATCAGCGCCACCTCGCCCGAGGCCAGCAGGCTGATGCCCGCCAGGCCCGGCACGCGGTTGAGCTGGGCGCCGAGGTTCTTGACAACGACTTCCTGGTTGCCAACCACCTCGTCCACGTGCAGGGCGAGGGAAGCCTGGGCACTGTGCACGAGCACGACGTGCGCATGGCGGCCATGGACATGGCCGCGGCCTGCGTGGCCCAGCAGGCCGCCCAGCCAGTAGAACGGCATTTCCAGCCCCGCATGCAACAGCCTGCCGGTGGCGTAAGCCTGCTCTACCGCCTCGACCGGCACGCGCTGCACGGACGCCATCAGCGCCGCCGGCACGGCGACAACCTGATCCGCGCTCTTGAGCAGCACGATCTGCGTCAGCGCCGTCGTCAGCGGCAGGCGCAGCAGGAAGCTGGTGCCCTGCCCGGCCGCCGACGTGGTTTCGATGCTGCCGCCCAGCGTGCCAACCTCGGCACGCACAACGTCCATGCCGATGCCGCGGCCGCTCAGCTCGGTGACCTGACTGGCGGTCGAAAAGCCCGGCGCGAAGATCATGCGCTGGAGCTGGGCATCGTCGGGCTCGGCGTCGGGCGTGATCAGGCCCAATTGCAGGCCGCGCTCGCGGATGCGGGCGAGATTGAGGCCGGCACCGTCATCGGAGAACTTCAGCAACACTTCATTGCCGTGCTGGCTGACGTCGATGCGCAGCGTGCCGACCGGGTCCTTGCCAGCGGCAGTGCGCACATCTGGCGTCTCGATGCCATGAGCGACGCTGTTGCGCAGCAGGTGTTCGAAAGCGCCCGCGGTACGTTCCAGCACCGAGCGGTCCAGCTCGGTCTGGCCGCCGGCGATCTCCAGCCTGACCTGCTTGGCACTGTCCCGGGCGGCCTGGCGCACGACGCGATGCATCCGCTCGCCGATGGAGTCGAACTCGACCAGGCGGGTGCGCAGCAGGTCGTCCTGCAGTTCTCGCGTCAGCCGCGACTGGGCAGCCAGCTCGTCTTCGCCAGTCTGGACGTTGCGACCCAGCGCGCGTTGCAACGTGGCCACGTCACCGACCGACTCGGCCAGCATGCGTGTCAGTTCCTGGAACCGGGTGTAGCGGTCGAACTCCAGCGGGTCGAACTCGCGGCCGCCTTGTTGCGCCATCTCCTGCTGGATGTGCATCTGGGCCTCAGCCTGCAACTCCAGCTCGCGCAACTGCGCGCGCAGTCGCTCGAGGTTGTCGTCCAGGTCCAGCAGGGCACCCTTCATCTGGGCCAGCTCGGACTCCATCCGCGCACGGCGGATGCTGACCTCGCCGGCCTGAGTGGCCATGCGCTCCAGCAGGCTGCCGCGCACGCGCACCTGGGCCAGGCCGATGGCCAGGTTGTCGCTGCCGGCAGCGATCTCGGCGCTGTCGGTGAAGCGGCTCCAGTCGATCTCGCGGATCTGCTCGCCGGCCCTGTCGGCCGTGGCAGCGGGCTGGGCCTGCGGCGCCTCGACGGCGACCACTGGCCGCGCAACCGGCGCTGGCGGCGTGACGACAGCGGGCACGAGCGGTGCCGCAGCAGCAGTTGTCAGGCTGCGGCCCAGTTCCTCGAAGGCATGCTCAAGCGCATCGCCCTCGTGCTGCAGCGCTTGAACCCGAGCGTGATCGGCATGACCGTCACGCAGCACGGCCTCGATGGCCGACTCCAGATGGTGGGCCTGCTCGCCCAAGCGCATGGCGCCGGCGAGGCGAGCGCCCCCCTTGAAGGTGTGCAGGGCACGCATGCAGGCGTCCGAGCGGCCCAGCTCGCCCGGATGGGCCAGCCAGTCTCGCAGGGCGCCATGCAACTGCTGCAGCAGGTCACGGCCCTCTTCCTCGAAGATCGGGTAGAGGTCCGGCTCGATGTTGTCGGGCAGGCCGGGCTCGGGTTCCGGCTCCATCGACGATGTTGGTTCGGGCTCGGCGGACGGTGTCGTCTCAGGCTCGGACTCCAACGCCAGCACGGTCTCGGATGCAGGTTCAACGACCTCGATGGCCTCGGCCACCGGCATCTCGATGCCATCCTCGACAGGCAGCCCGTCCAGCCCGTCCAGCTCGGCGGCGGCGGTGAGCGACTCCTCCTGCGGCTCGTAGGCATGCAGGCGGCTGATGACCTCGGGGTCGTTGGGCTTCAGGAAACCAGCCGCAAACTGGTGCAGCAGGCGGCGGATGTCGTCGGCAGCGCGCACGAAGAGCTCGGCGTCGGCCTCCTCGTAACGCGTGGCGCGCTGGGCGCGGCCCAGGGTGTGCTCCAACTCGCGGGCCAGCGCGGACAGCTCCTCATAACCAACTGTCGCTGCGTTGCCAGCCAGGGCATGGGCCTGGGCCTCGCAGCTGGCCGGCACGGGCTGGGCCAGCTCGGCCGCCCATTCCGCCAGACTGATGGAGAGTTTGCGCGACAGCTCGTCGGCCTCGTTCAGGAAGATGTTGAACAGGGTGATGCTGATGCGCAGCGGACCGATGACCTTGAAGCCCTCGTCCGGGTCCACTGGCTCCGGCTCTGCCTCGATCGCGGCAGCCTCGTTGTCGACCACCAGCCTGGGCAGGGCGAGCGTGACCTCCTCGGGCCTGGGCGGAATCTCGGCCAGGGGCTGCTCGGGGACGACGACAGGTTCGGGATCGTCCAGGTCCAGGATGACACCAAAGTTGGCCAGCGTCTGCTCCTCGCGCTGTGGCGTGGGCAGTGGCAGGGGTTCGGTCGGCGCGTGGGTCGGGACAGAGAGGTCAAGCGTGGGTTCGTCGGCCAGCCATTGCGCCGCATCGAGATCGACTGTGACCTCGGGCACCGGCAGACCGGCTTCGGCATCCGGCATGTCCAGCTCGAGCACGTAGTCGGGCTCAGGCACCGGCACCGCTACCGTCTCGATCGGCTCGGCGACAACGGGCTCGGGCGCGGGTTCGACGACTTCCGTCACCGGAGCTTCCGCGGACCAGTCCAGCGGCAGGGACTGCCCCTGCAAACGCAGTGAATCGGCGCTGCGGCGCAGCGGGTCGGGCAGGCTGTGGCCCGGCTCGGTGCCGGCGATCTGCTGGCGCCAATGAGCGAAATAGTCCAGCGCCTCGGTCGTGAAGCCGATCAGAGCAGCATCGGCCTGCGGGCTGGCCTCGGCGAGGCGGGCGTTGTAGAGCTGCTCGCAGGCCCAGGCGCCTTCGCCGAAGTCGTTCAGGCCCACCATGCGGGCACTGCCCTTGAGCGTGTGGAAGGCGCGGCGCACGACGGTGAGCTGGCCGTGGTCGCTGGGCTGCTGGTGCAGCTCGGCCAACGCTGCACGCGCGTTGGCGATAACTTCGTCGGCCTCCTCCAGGAAGATCTCGCGCATCTCCGGGTCGTCGGCAACGCTGGGCGCGAGCGGAGGCGGCGCGACCACCGGCGAGACGGCCAGCGCGGGCTGCGAAAGGTCGACATCAGGCAGGCTGAGATCGGGCAGATCCAGGCTGCCGAAGTCGACGTGCAGGGGCTGCGTCGCATCCATGGCCGCACCGGGGGCGGGGGCGGCAGGCGACTCGGCCTCAAGGTCGACGTGGAAGCCGCTAGCCTCGAAATCGGGAAGCTCCACGGCCCCTTCGCGGCGGCCCATGACGGCGTCCAGGCGGCCGCTGATCTCGTCGAACTGGAACATGCGCTTGGCCAGTTGCGGCTGGACGCTGAGCATGTCGATGAGAAAGCCGAGGGCGCCGAGGTTGTTGGCCAGGCGCTCGAAGACGTCACGCGCGCCGGGGCGATTGAAGTCGATCTCGGTGTTGGCCAGGCCGTCGATCTCGTCGCGCATGCGGACGGTGGCGTGGGCGGCTTGGTCCAGGCCCAGCACGCTGAGCACGCCGCGCATGGCCTGCAGTTGGCCGGGCACGGGAATCAGCAGCTCGCGCTGGGTAGGACTGCGGAAGTACTCGTCGCACTGGCGCTCGATTTCCGACAGGCTGGCGCGCAGTTCGTGGACGACGCTGCCCAGAGTCTGGCGGTCAGAGACCCGGCGGTACAGGTCCTCCATCCAGTCTTCCAGCGGCTCGGCCGCCTCGCCGTGAGCAACGGCCTCAACGCGGCGCGCCAGGCGGCGCACGCGGTCGGCCTGCTCGGGCTGATCGAAGGCGGCGTCTTCCAGCGCGGCTTCAACATAGAGCAGGCTGGTAGCGACTTCCATCGCGAGCGCGGGCGACGGTGCGGCGCGCGAGCGCAACGTCGCGACGACGGCGCGCTGCAGCGTCTGGGCCAGCACCTCGCCACTCGGGAACAGGCGAGTCAGGGAATCGGACAGCGCGGCGAACTGCTCGTCCAGGCCGCTCAGCCGGTGCTGGTCGCCCTCAGCGGCGCTGGACCAGCTTTCCTTGGCGGCCAGCACGCGGCGCTTGGCCTGCGCGACCCAGGCCGGGTCGATGCGGCCCAGGCTGGCATCTTCGTAGTCACCGGCCTGCTCATCCGTCAGACGGTAGGCTTCGTGAACGGCCATCAGGCGCGGGCCAGCCCCCTGGGTGACGCGGCACTGGGCGCAGAAAAACAGCAGGTCTTGAGCCAGCCGGTCACGCGCCGGGTCGGCTTGGTCGCCCTGGCCAATCACCCGCAGTTCGTGCAGCAACTTGGAGCCCAGGCGCTTCGTGTAGGCATCGCTGCCCAGCAGCTTCAGCGCCTGGCCCTCGAAGACGGCCGCAGCCAATTGCCACAGCGTACGCGACGTGCCGGCCGGCAGCGCGGCAGCAAGGCCAGCGCAAAGGCCTGACAGGTTGGCCGCGTGCGTGGAGCTGGGTTCCCGCATGTGGCGCAGCAGCGCAGCCTCGAAGGGCGCGCGCACGGTATCGGGCGCGCGCGGCGACACGCCGGCTTCCTGCGGGATGCTGCGCCAAGCCCAGTCGAACTGCCACAGGTCGGCGGGATGGATGCGCTCAGCGCCGTTGATCTGCTGCAGGGCGCGATAGCCCGGGTAAAGGGCCAGCGACGAGGTCTTGTTGCCGGCCAGCAGGCGGGCGACATAGGCCAGCAATGCGAAGTCCGCGCGTTCGATGGCATCGACGGTGCTCGCCTCGACCTCCAGGGGCCGCTCTGCCAAGCGGGCCACGGCGATCTCGGCGGCACGCAGCACGCTGGCGCCAGCCGGCAGGCCGACCAGCGACAGCACACCGCTGACCTGGTGCAGTTGCGCCGCCGCCTGCTGCAGCGGAGGGCTGGGCTGGGCATCGGCGCCGAACGCGGCGTGCCGGCTGTCGCTGCCATCGCGAACGAGGCGGCGCAGGGTCTTGTGTACCGACTCCAGGGAGCGGCGCAGTTCCTCCTGCACCCAGGCCAACGGGCTGAGGTCGGCCGGGAGTTCGGAGTCGCGCAGGGAGCTGTCCATGCGGTGGGCTTTCTGCTCGGTGCGGTGTGCGGGGGCGCCGATCAGGCGACCTTGAATCGGGACACGGACGTGCGCAGCGCCTCGGCCGAGCGCGACAGCTCATGCACCATCTGGGCAGTGGAACGCGTGCCTTCGGAGGTCTGCTCGGTCACCGCAAAAATGTGCTGGATGTTGGAGGCGACGTCGTTGGCATGCGCGGCCTCCTGCTGAGCCTGCGAGGAGATGCGCACGATCAGCTGGTCCAACTGGCGCGACACGCTGTCGATGTCCTCCAGCGCCTTGCCGGCCGCGTCGGACAGTTGCGTACCTTCCACCACGCCGCGCGTTGAGCGCTCCATGGCGGCCACGGCGTCGTGGGTGTCGGTCTGAATGGTCTTGACCAGTGCGGCAATCCGGCGCGTCGCGTCGCCGGAGCGTTCCGCGAGGCGCTGCACTTCTTCCGCCACCACCGAGAAGCCGCGGCCCGCCTCGCCGGCGGACGCGGCCTGAATGGCTGCGTTCAGAGCCAGCACATTGGTCTGCTCGGTAATGTCCGAGATCAGCTCCGTGATCTCACCGATTTCCTGGGACGACTCGCCCAGGCGCTTGATGCGCTTGGAGGTCTCCTGGATGGAGTCGCGGATGGTGTTCATACCGGCGATGTTGTTCTGCATCGCAGAAAGACCTTGCTCGGCGGCCTGACGGCTCTGACGCGCCACCTCGGCCGTCGTCTGCGCCTGGGCGGACACCTCCGTGATCCGGTTCGCCATGCCCAGCACGGCCTCGCCGGTCGCACGGATCTCGTGCAGTTGCTCCTTGGAAGCGGCAAGCAGGTCGGTGGAAGTCTGGTCCACGGCGCCGGTCGTGTCCGTCACGCGAGCCGCGGTGGCCTGCACCTGGCCGACCAGGTTGCGCAGTTCCTCCACCGTGTAATTCACGGAGTCGGCAATCGCGCCGGTGATGTCTTCCGTCACCGTCGCCTGCTGCGTCAGATCGCCCTCGGCGACGCTGGCCAGTTCGTTCATCAGCCGCAGAATGGCCGCCTGGTTGGCGTCATTGACGCGCTTGGCCTCCTGCTCCTGGGCCTCGGCCTCGCGGCGCTGGGCCTCGGCGAGCGCGGCGCGTTCGGACTGGTCAGCCACGAAGAGGCGCAGGAACCCACCGGCACCGACGACAAGCGCCACAAGCGACAGGAACAGCAGCAGGGTCAGGCCCCAACTGGCACCACCCGACTTTTCCAGCTCGCCGGCGACCTGCTCCAGGCCTTTGCGCAGCGGTTCAGAGTCGTTCAGGATGGCCGTCTGCGCCTCGCGGGCGGACACCAGACCCTGAAGGTTGCCCAGAATTGCGGAGGCCTGGGTGCGGGTCTGCTCGTACTGCTTGAGCAGGGTTTGCAGGCGTTCCTTGAGCTGCGGGTCGCGTGCGGCGTTCAGGCGCAGCTCGGGGCTGCCGCTGATCAGGGCCTCGGTGATGAGCTTGAAGGAGTTCAAGTCCTTGCCGAGCAGGAACACAGCTTCGGGGCTGACACCTTCCTGCGTCAGGAACTCGTTGGCGCTCTTGCCGATGCGTTGGGTCAGCATGACGAGCTGGCCGACCGCGGAGACCTCGCCCGCGGACGAACCGATCTGCAAGGCCTGGGACGACACGGCCTCGGCGCTTTCCAGCAGGTCACTGGACTGACGATTGATGGCGCGCAATGCCTGACCCACCTGGGTCAGGATTTTCTCCTGGGCTTGAACGATCTTGCCGTTCTTCTCGGCACGCTCGACCAGCGGCGTCAGGGATTCCAGCGTCGGCTGCACGGCGGCGGGCGCAATGGCCAGGTCCCCCTCACCCGTGCGCAGGTTGTTAACGACACCGCTGAGCGTGCTGACCGATTCGCGCAGTTCCGCGAAGGCCGTCGGATTGCCGACCAGGGCCGCGGACACGGACTTGGCCATGCGCTGCGAATGCATCAGCGCCTGACCTGAGGCGCGCACCTGAGCCGCGCTGCGGTTCGACGACACCAGCACCAGGCTGACGGAGATGGCCGTGCCGATGAAGCCCAGGGCGACGAGCGCGGTCAACACGCGCTGACGATGACGGCCGAAGAACTCGCCAAGCTTTCCGGCGGCGGGAGCGGCCGGGGGCGGCAGTTGGGTGGGATCGGCCGCCTGCGTGGTGGGCGCGAAGCCCATCGTATTGCTAGGCGGAAACTCGCTGATCGGGCCGGGCTCGGACGGCAAGGCCTGCGAAATGATGGACGGCATCTCCGCACGCGTGGGAATCTCGCCGCCGACCAGGGTGGAGTCGGGATTGCGGCTGGCATCGAAGCCGCCGTTGGTGCGTGAATCGATGGTCGTGTCGCCACCTTCCGGCGGCGGCAGCGGCAGGTCATCGGCTTCGGGCTTTCCCCTGAGTTTGTCCAGCAGGCTCATCTCACCCTCGTCCTTCAGTGTTTGCGATGTCCGCGTCAACGCGCGGCTTGAAGCTTGGAAACGGAGCGCCCATCAGGCGACGATGTGCAGGAAGTTCTCCTGCCGCGACAACGCCTCGAGATCGATCTCTTGCCAGTGGCGGCCGGCTTCGTCGCAGTGCAGTGCGCCGGCGAAACGCGGCAACGGCCCGGCCGGCTGCTGTGCGGCCCGCGGCAATTGCTCGTCGCTGCGCAGGCCGGCCAGCCGGTCCACGAGCAGCGCGCAGTTCAGGTTCAGGTCGCTGCCCAACGACACCAGGCGGCTCTGTGTCGGCACGGCACGGCCGGGGGCAGGGTCGCGCAGGCCGAGATACACGGCCAAGTCGACCACCGTGAACAGACCGCCGCGCAGATTCGCCACGCCAGCCAGCCAGGGCTTGGCATAGGGCACGGGCTTGATCGGCACGGGCGCGAAGATCTCGCTGGCCTGCTTCAGTGAAAACAGCAAACCGACGCCGGCACATTCCACGGCCAGCCAGTTCGCGATCAGCGTCTGCTCCCGCGCAGCTTGCATGCGCTCGGCCAGACGCTGCTGCAGCTCGCGGAGTGCCGTCTTGTTCGCCATGTTCAGCCGAGGGCTTTGATCTTGGCCAGCAGCTCTTCGGCCTTGACGGGCTTGACGACGTAGTCGCTGGCACCCTGGCGCATACCCCAGACCTTGTCGGTCTCCTGGCCCTTGCTGGTGCACATGATCACGGGAACGCCGGCATAACGCTCGTCGCGTGTGATGGCACGCGTCAGCTGGAAGCCATTCTGGCCCGGCATGACGACGTCCATCAGGATCAGGTCGGGCCTGGCCTCGGCCAGGCGCTTCATGGCCTCCTCGCCGTTCTCCGCGGTGCGCACGTTGAAGCCGCGCTTGCCCAGCATCTCCGACAGCGCGTGCAGCTCTGTCTTGGAGTCGTCAACCAGCAGGATGTTATGAATGCTCATGGCAGTTCTCTCTCGATGGGCGCTTCTCAGGGCCGGTGCTGCAGCACCGCCTGAAGCAACTGGTCCTTGGTGAAGGGCTTGGTCAGGTAGTCCTGCGAGCCCACCATACGTCCGCGGGCCTTGTCGAAGAGGCCGTCTTTCGATGACAGCATGATCACCGGCACTCCCGAGAACTGCGGGTTGCGCTTGATGATGGCGCAGGTCTGATACCCATCCAGACGCGGCATCAGGATGTCGCAGAACACAAGATCGGGATGGAAATCGCCCAGCTTGGCCAACGCATCGAAGCCATCCTCGGCCAGAGCCACCTCGTGACCCCCCTGCTTCAGGAAGATCTCCGCACTGCGACGGATGGTGTTGCTGTCGTCGATGACCAGGATGCGGGTGGGTCCCGCACCGGAAACTTGCTCGTTCAAACGTCGTCTCCTGGGAACTTCAGCTCGAGGCCAGCCCCATTCGGCCGCCCGTGAGGCAGGGTCAGATGCGCACCATCTCGAAATCTTCCTTGCGCGCGCCGCAGTCGGGACAGGTCCAGTTCATGTCGACATCGGCCCAGGCAGTGCCGGGCGCAATGCCATGCTCGGGATCGCCCGTGGCTTCGTCATAGATCCATCCACAGATCAGGCACATCCAGGTACTCGGTTCGCTCACGGTGCTCAGAGTTTGCTCACTACAATCAAATCATTCTAGCCAGGGCCCGAGAGCGCAATGCTGAGGGCAAACGCCTGTGCCCAGGGCCTCGGAAACGCCCTTTTAGCGGCAGACTCCACGCTTTGCGGCAGCTTCTCGGCCGCGCCCGCCATGACTTCCCCATGAGCCCAACACCCAACACCGCCGACCCCGAGGTCGATGCCCCCCAAGACGAACAGGAAAGCCCGCCGCCGGCCTGCGTACTGAGCTTCAACGCCAGCGACGCGTCCGGTGCAGGCGGCCTTGCCGGCGACGTTGCAACGATCGCCGCCATGGGTGCGCACTGCCTGCCCGTCGTCACTGCCGTCGTGCTGCGCGACACCGCCGAGGTCTTCGAGCACGAGAACCTCGACGCCGACACGGTCGCCGAGCAGGCCCGCCACATCCTGGAAGACGTGCCCATCACGGCCTGGAAGGTCGGCTTCCTCGGCAACGCCGAGGCGGTCAGCGCAGTGGCCGAGGTTCTGAGCGACTACCCGGATGTTCCGCTGGTCACCTACCTGCCTGCGATCGCATGGATCGACGAGGACGAACAGCAGAGCTACCTGGATGCGCTGCGCGAGCTGGTGCTGCCGCAGACCGCCGTGCTGGTGGGCAACCACAAGACCATGACTGACTTCCTGTTGCCCGACTGGGACAGCGAGCGCAGTCCCTCGGCACGCGAGTTGGCCGTCGCCGCCGCGCAGGCTGGTGCCCAGCATGTACTGGTCACCGGCGTGCAGTTGCCCAACCAGTACGTGGACAACGTGCTTGCCAATGCGCAAGGCCCCATCACTGGCGAAAAGTTCGAGCGCTTCGAGACCGCCTTCGTCGGCGCCGGCGACACGCTGTCGGCAGCGCTGGCGGCGCTGCTATCGGTGGGTGCCGAATTGCACTCGGCGGTCAGCGAGGCCCTGTCCTTCCTCGACCAGTCGCTGGACGCGGGCTTCCGCCCGGGCATGGGCAACGTCATCCCCGACCGCTTCTTCTGGGCCCTGCCCACGGCGGACGAGGAAGGTGGCGAGCCACCGGACTTCGAGCCCGACCCCGAACCCGAGCAGCCGCCGAAAACGCCGCGGCGCATGCATTGACTCCCTGATTCCCTTTTCCCATGGCTAGCAATTCCGAGCTCTTCGAGCGCGCCGCGCGCGTCATCCCCGGCGGCGTGAACTCTCCCGTGCGCGCCTTCCGCGCCGTCGGCGGTACGCCGCGCTTCATCGCCCGCGGCGAAGGGGCCTATATCGTCGACGCCGAAGGCAAGCGCTACATCGACTACATCGGCTCCTGGGGTCCCATGATCCTGGGCCACGGCCACCCGGCCGTCCTGGAGGCGGTGCAGAAGGCCGCCACTGAGGGCTTCTCCTTCGGCGCACCGACGGAGCGCGAGATTGAGCTGGCCGAGGAGATCCTCAAGTTGGTGCCCAGCATGGATCAGGTGCGCCTGGTGAGCTCCGGCACCGAAGCGACGATGAGCGCCATCCGCCTGGCGCGCGGCGCCACAGGCCGGCACAAGTTCATCAAGTTCGAGGGCTGCTACCACGGCCACACCGACGCGCTGCTCGTGAAGGCCGGTTCGGGCCTGGCCACCTTCGGCCACCCCACCAGTGCAGGCGTCACGCCCGGATCGGCGGCGGACACCCTGGTCCTCGAATACAACAACGTGGAGCAGCTGGAAGCCGCGTTCGACGAAGCCGGCCACGAACTGGCCTGCGTCATCATCGAACCCATCGCGGGCAACATGAACTTCGTGCGTGCCTCCGTGCCCTTCATGACGGCACTGCGGCGCCTGTGCACGCAGCATGGCGCGCTGCTTGTGCTGGACGAGGTCATGACGGGCTTTCGCGTCGGCCTGGGCTCCGCACAGGCCCATTACGCCAAGCTGATCCCCGGCTTCGCACCCGACATCTCCACCTTCGGCAAGGTCATTGGCGGCGGCATGCCGCTGGCGGCCTTCGGCGCCAGGCGCGAGGTCATGCAGCACTTGGCGCCGCTGGGCGGCGTCTACCAGGCCGGCACGCTGTCAGGCAATCCGGTGGCCACAGCCTGCGGTCTGGCAACGCTGCGGGAGATCCAGAAACCCGGCTTCTTCGAGTCGCTGTCCGCCAAGACGCGCCTGCTGGTCGATGGCCTGAAGACGGTCGCTCTTGAAAACGGCGTGCCCTTCAGCGCCGACTGCGAAGGCGGCATGTTTGGCTTCTTCCTGCTGCCGGAGCTGCCGCAGAACTACACGACCGTGATGACCACGGACAAGGAGCGCTTCAACCGCTTCTTCCACGCGATGCTGGATGCCGGCATCTATCTTGCTCCGGCCTTGTACGAGGCAGGTTTCGTATCGGCCGCCCACACCCAGGCCGACATCGATGCCACCCTCGCGGCCGCACGCACCGCCTTGCGCTGAGTTCCCACGCCCTACGGGGCTGATCGCCATGCACTTGCACATCCTCGGTATCTGCGGCACCTTCATGGGGGGGCTGGCGGCGCTTGCGCGCGAGGCCGGCCACCGCGTGACGGGCTGCGACGCGAACGTCTACCCGCCCATGAGCACCCAGCTCGAGGCCCTGGGCATCGAACTGATCACCGGCTTCGGCGCCGAGCAACTGGAGCTCCAGCCGGATGTCTTCGTCATCGGCAACGTGGTCACGCGCGGCGAACGATTCCCGCTGATGGAGGCCATCCTCGACGCCGGCCTGCCCTATGTTTCCGGCCCGCAATGGCTGGCCGAGCATGTTCTGCAGGGGCGCCACGTCCTGGCCGTGGCCGGCACGCATGGCAAGACGACGACGACGTCCATGTTGGCGTGGATCCTGGAGCATGCAGGGCTGAAGCCGGGCTTTCTGGTGGGCGGCGTGCCACAGAACTTCGGCGTGTCGGCTCGACTTGGAGAAGGCAAGAGCTTCGTCATCGAGGCCGACGAGTACGACACGGCCTTCTTCGACAAGCGCAGCAAGTTCGTGCACTACCGCCCGCGCACGGCCATCCTGAACAACCTCGAGCACGATCACGCCGACATCTTTCCGGACCTGGCCGCCATCGAGACCCAGTTCCACCATCTCGTGCGCACCGTGCCGGCCAGCGGCCGCCTGGTCGTCAACGCCCGCGAGGAGGCATTGCAGCGCGTCATAGCGCGCGGCTGCTGGAGCGAGGTGCAGCGTTTCGGCGCCAAGAAGGAAGAGGCCGGCATGCTGCGCGCCCGCGGCGAGCCGCAGTCCTTCGATGTGCTGCGCGGCGGTCTGAAGGTCGCGCGCGTCGAATGGGGATTGATTGGCGAGCACAACCAGCTCAATGCGCTGGCAGCCATCGCCGCTGCCGAGCATGTGGGCGTGACGCCCGAACAGTCGGCCGCTGCGCTGGCCGAGTTCCAGAACGTGCGCCGCCGCATGGAGCTACGTGGCGAGGCCCGACGCGAAGGCGGCAGTATCAAGGTCTACGACGACTTCGCCCACCATCCGACGGCCATCCGCACCACCATCAACGGTCTGCGCCGTCGCATCGCACCGGCCGAGCGCATCCTGGCCATCTTCGAGCCCCGCTCCAACACGATGAAGCTGGGCACCATGAAGGCCCAACTGCCCTGGGCGCTGGAGGAGGCCGACCTGGCTTTCTGCAACCAGCAGGGCTTGAGCTGGGACGCCAAGGAAGCGCTGGCGCCCATGGGCACCCAGGCATTCGTCGGCGCGGACGTCGATGCGCTCGTGGCCGCTGTCATCAAGGCCGCGAAGCCGGGCGACCATCTTCTATGCATGAGCAACGGCGGCTTTGGCGGCATTCACGACAAGCTGCTGGAAGGCTTGGCAGCCCACGCCTGAGGACCCGAGCAGGCGCCGCCCGACCACGCCGGCCCGCGGGAGATCAGCCTTTCCCGTACAGCACCATCTGCGTGCATCGGAACAGGGCCATGGTCTTGCCAGTCTCCCGGTGCGTCACCACCGCGTCCCAGACCTGCGTCGTGCGCCCGCCGTGCACCAGCCGCGCCGCGCATTCCACCGTGCCGTCACGCGCGGTGCCCAGGAAGTTGGACTTCAGCTCCACGGTCGTGAAGCCGACAGCACCACTCGGCAGGTGGGCCATGCAGCCATAGCCGGCGCAGCTGTCGGCCAGCGTGACGACGCTGCCTGCATGCAGAAAGCCGTTGGGCGCCATCAGTTGCTGCCGCACCGGCATCTCGCCCTGCACCTCGCCGCCCGCATTGCGGGTCACGACGATGCCAAGATGGTCGGGAAGGTAGGGCGTGGACGTGCTGGTCATGGGGTTTCCTGAGGCAGAGAAGCACATGCTAGCGAGCAAAAAAGGCCGGCGCAGCGGCCGGCCTTGTGAGCGAAGCGATGACGATCAGCTGCGCGTCAGCGAGGCCTTCAGCATCGAGCTCAGCATGTCCTGCATCTCAACCACGTGGGCGCGGGTCTCGACCGACAGCCCCGGCTTGGCCGCCGCCGCACGCAGGTCGTTGGCCAGCAGGTTGGCATGCCAGCGCGCCATCGAGAAGGCATCGGCATAGACCGTCGCGCCGTTGGTCGAGCGGTTCAATTGCGCCTGCAGGCGACGCAGGTACTCGCGCTGGAGGCTGCGACGCATGCGATCGATCTCGGCGCCGGTCTTGAGCTCGCTGAAGATCGCGCCTTGCAGTGCGCCGTAGACCTCGCTGAGCGACACAGCACCCTTGCGTTGGGCTTCGGGCAGATAGGCACCCTGCTCGATGAGGCGGCGCGCCGTGTTGGGCGACATCAGGCGGTCCAGCACGCGGCCCTGCAGTGCAGCGACGGCGTCCGGGATGGACAGCGGCAGGCCGCGGTCCCACTCGTTGTAGTCCAGCGTCTGCGTGGCGAGGAACTCGGGTTTGAACTTGAACGAGTCGCTGGACAGCAGGCCGCTGGCAATGAAGCGCAGCGCCTCGCGCTGCTGCGCGTTCTCCACCGGCTTGAAGGCCGGGCCGCTCGTAACGCCCGGCACCACGCGCTCGGCATACATGCCGCCCACGTACTTGCTGACGTTGTTGGCCGTCATGCCCATCTGGCGGAAGGACTCTGCGATCGAGCGGCGGTTGCGCAGCGGGTCGTCACCCACGGTGGCCTGACGCGACTGCACGCGATCCCACAGTTCCTGGCTGAGCTTGAGGCGCTTCTTGGCGTAGGCCAGCGGGTCGTCGCCAAGATCGCGCTGGTTGCTGCGCGGGTCGAAGCCGTCATAGGGACCGCCGACGCCTTGGTCAAAGTCGTCGCCGTAGGCAAGCAGAGGCTCCGTCGAGCGGGCCGCGATCTTGGCCAGTTCGGCGGCTTCCTGTTCGGCCGGGATCTGCTTGTAGGCGTACTCAATGGCCCAGTAGTCGTAGGCGCCCAGCGTCGTGTTGGTGACAGTGGTCTTGGCCTCACCCTTGAGCGGCAGGTTGTAGGCGTTGTAGTCCATCACCGAGTTGGAGATGCCATGTGCATCGGTGAAGGCCTTGTCTTTCAGCTGGGCCTGGGTGACGGTCGTGGACGACTTGAAGTTGTGCTTGAGGCCCAGCGTGTGGCCGACTTCGTGCATGACCACGTCCTTGACGACGGCCTGAGCCAACGCCTCGGCCTCGGGGCCGTCCATCTCCAGGCCGTCGCGCAGTGCCAACAGGTCCAGCGCAAAGCCGAACTCGTGGGCCTGATCGGCCATGTAGCTGCACTGCTGCTCGGCCAGATGCAGGCTGCGCTCACCCATCCAGCTTGTCAGCGCCGGCTGGCCTCCAGGCAGCACGTCGTCGGCGGCCAGACGGCGTGAGCCGCGGCCGAAGACGTCGCTCATGCCGATGTCAGCATCCAGGATTTCGCCGGTGCGCGGGTCCTTGTTGCTCGGGCCGATGGCGAAACCGACATCGGCGCCGGTGAACCAACGCACGGACGCATGCGTCGAGTCCATGTTGTCCCAGTCGGCATCATCGGGCTGCTGCCTGGCCTGCACGGCGTCCTTGAAGCCGATCTTCTCGAAGGCCTTGTTCCACTCTTCGATGCCGGCCTTGACCGAGGCGCGGTACTTCGCGGGGATGTTCTTGTCCATCCAGTAGACGATGGGCTGCACCGGCTCGGACAGGGCCGCGCTCGGGTCTTTCTTCTCGAGGCGCCAGCGAGCCACCATGTGCACGCGCGGGTTGGCCTTGAGATCGTCACCGAGGTTGCTGTAGCTCTCCATGAAATGACCCAGACGGGGGTCGGCATGGCGCACGGCGGCCGGCTTTTCGGGCAGCGCGCGGAAGCTGTAGACGAAGCTGAAGAACATCGAACGCGGGTCCGGCGTGGCCTGGGGCGGCGTCGGCACGGGCACGGGCGCGGGCACCAACGACGGTGCCGGGATGCGCGGCGTGGCGAAGTGCACGCGCGAGGTCAGGGTCGAGATCTGGGCGTCGGCACGCGTGGCCTCGATGTAGGAATTGGCACGATCGGGTGCGAACGGCAGGCGGTAGGCCATCTCCAGGCGCGTGGAGTAGCCGGGGATGTCGCCCAGCAGCAGGCCGCTGGCGTCCACCAGTACCGACTTGCGGTCCGGGTGCTCGGCGCTGGCCACCGGCGTGCCGGCAATCAGGCTGGGCGAGAAAGCCTGCTCGAGGGCCTGCTTGCTGGAGGCGCTGTCGGAGCGGAACTTGGTGTTCAGCGCGATCAGCTGGACCTGATTGCCGATGCGGCGCCATTCGGCCAATTCATCGCCCAGCATCTGGCTGGCGTAGAAGCCGCGCTCGCCGATCGAGTTGGCCACGTTGACGCTGAACAGGAAAGGCTTGTTGAAGGCTTCCTTGGGGATCTCGATCCAGACCTTCTCGTCCTTGCGCCAGATCGGGAACAGGCCGGGCTGCTCCTTTGCACCCTTGATCACGTCAGCAAAGGGCTTGGGTGCTGCAGCAGCGGCGGCGGCGGCAGCGGCTGCCGCTGCCGGTGGCACCGAGGCGGCACCGTTGGGCGGGGTCTGGGCTTGTGCAACCGCGGCAAGCGCGAACAGGATGGCGGTGGCCAGGGCGGTTCGAGGCGTCGGAATCATGGGTAACGGGTCCGAGGATGGGAAAAGGCAGGGACTGTGGCGGGCAGCGACACTCGAGTCAAATGAATTCCGCTTGCGTCGCAGGCTGCACAAAGCTCCGCTCAAAACTTCCGTCATGGATCTCACACATCTGCTCTATTTGCACGGTTTCCGCTCTTCGCCGGCATCGGCCAAGGCGCGCCGCATGGCGGCGTGGGCCGCCGGGCGACCGGGTCTGGTCTTCGTCTGCCCGCAACTACCGCCCTCCCCCCTGGCCGCCATGGACCTTGTGTCCCGCCTCGTGGCCGACTGGCCGACGCAAGGCGCCGCTGTCGTCGGGAGTTCGCTGGGTGGCTTCTACGCGACCGCACTGGCCGAACAGCCTGCCCACCGCGCTTGGCGCGTGGCGGTGCTGAATCCGGCCGTGGCTCCTGCACGCGACCTGTCCCGCCACATCGGCACGCTGACCGCCTGGCACGATCCCGAGCTGCAGTTCAACTTCACTGCACAGCATGTGGCCGAGCTCGCTGCGCTGACGCCGCCCGCGCGGCTGACGGCCCCGGCACGGTATTACGCCCTGATCGCCAAGGGTGACGAGCTGCTGGACTGGCATGAGATGCTGGCCCGCTACGCCGGCTGTGACGGCGAGGTGCTGGAAGGCGGCGACCATGGTCTGACGGACTTCGACGTCCACCTGCCCGGCGTCGTCAGGCACCTGCTGGCGTAAGGGACAATCGCCCGCCTATGTTTGTGCTGTTTGATGATGCCGGCAAATTCCTCGCCGGCCGGGTGATGTCTGAGGCCGACGCCTCGCTGCAGGTGGAACTGGACTCCGGCAAGCGGGTGAAGGTGAAGTCCGCCAACGCGCTGCTGAAGTTCGAGCAACCGGCGCCCGCCATGTTGTTAGCCGAGGCCCGCAAGCTGGCTGACGAGATCGACCTCGATCTCGCCTGGGAGTTCGCGCCCGAGGGCGAGTTTGGCTTCGCCGACCTCGCCCGCGACTACTTCGATGCCAAGGCTGGCGTCGTGCCGCAGGCCGCCGCTCTCTTTCGCCTATATGACGCGCCGCACTATTTCCGCCGAGCTGGCAAGGGCCAGTTCAAGAAAGCGCCCGAGGAAACAGTCAAGGCTGCGCTGCTGGGCATCGAGCGCAAGCGTCAGCAGCAACTGCAGATCGAGGCCTGGGCCGAGGAATTGATTAAGGCCGCGTGCCCCCAACCCATCCAGGACCAGATCTACAAGATCCTCTTCAAACCCGACAAGAACGGACCGGAGTACAAGGCCGTCGTCGAGGCCAGCAAGCGCTCGCACAAGGCGCCGCTGGACCTGCTGCAGGCCGCGGGCGCCATCACTAGCGCCTACCAGTTCCACTGGAAGCGCTTCCTGTTTGAGAACTTTCCCAAAGGCACGGGCTTCCCGGCCCTGGCCGCGCCCGAGATCAAGGAAGAACTTCCCCTCGCGCCAGTGCGCGCCTTCTCCGTCGATGATTCGCAGACCACCGAGATTGACGATGCGCTCTCGGTGCAGGGTCTGGGCACCGGCACCGTGGTCTTCGGGGTGCACATCGCGGCGCCGGGCCTGGCCATCACGCCGGACTCGGCCGTCGACAAGGTGGCCCGCGAGCGCCTGTCCACCGTCTACATGCCGGGCTGGAAGATCACCATGCTGCCTGACGACGTCGTACAGGCCTACACGCTGATCGAAGGCCGTGACTGCCCGGCCGTGTCCATTTATTTCACCTTGGACGAGGCGTCGTTCGAGGTCAGGTCGCGCGAAACCAAGCTGGAGCGCGTGCCCATCGCCGCCAACCTGCGCCACGACAAGCTGGACGGCATCGTCACGGACGCCACGCTCGCCGGCGAGGCGCCGGCCGACTACGCCTTCGCGCCCGAGCTGGCCTTTGCCTGGCGCCTGGCCAAGCATCTCAAGGCCCAGCGTGAGATCGTCCGCGGCAAGCCCGAGACCTTCAACCGGCCGGACTACAACTTCCGCCTCGCCGGCGAGCGCATGGAAGCGCCCAACGGTACCGAGTCCATCGAGATCGGCGTGCGAGCGCGCGGCAGTTCGCTGGACCTGATCGTGGCCGAGGCCATGATCATGGCCAACTCCGCCTGGGGCGGCTGGCTGGCCGAGCTGGGCCTGCCGGGCATCTACCGCAGCCAGGCCAGCCTGGCGCCTGGCATCAAGGTGCGCATGGGCGTCAAGCCCCTGCCGCATGCCGGCATGGGCGTGGCGCAGTACACGTGGGCCACGTCGCCGCTGCGCCGCTACGTCGACCTGGTGAATCAATGGCAGATCATTGCCTGCGCCCGTCACGGCAAGACGGCAGCGCTCGTCGCGCCCTTCAAGCCCAAGGACGCGCAGCTGTTCTCCATCATCTCGGGCTTCGAGTCCGCCTACATGGCGTACAACGGATTCCAGAACAGCATCGAGCGCTTCTGGACGCTGCGCTGGCTACAGCAGAATGGCACGAACGAACTGACCGCCGCCGTCATGAAGGAAGGCCTGGTGCGCGCCGATGACCTGCCGCTGGTCTTCAAGGCGTTGGGCTGCGAGAGCCTGCCGCGCGGCAGCCATGTGAAGGTGCGCATCACCGGCCTGGACGAGATGACGCTGGACGTGCATGCGACGCTGATCGAGCGCTTGGACGAGGCCGCAGCCACCGATGAGCCCGAGGGCGATGAGGATGAACTCGAAGCTGCTGCGGCCCCGATCGCGCTGGCCATCGACCTGAACGACGGCGCCGGTGAGTCCGAGCCGGCTGCCGCCCAGGGCTGAGATGCGCCGGCCGAGCACGCTGCAGATCGCGCTCGCGTTTTCGCTCGGCGTCCACGGGGCGCTGCTGAGCCTGCGCATCGCCGCTCCCGAGGCCTTCAACCGCATCTTCCAGGACACGCCGCTGGAGGTCATCCTCGTCAACACGCGCTCCAACGAGGCACCGACCAAGGCGGCCGCCCTGGCCCAGGCCAGCCTCGCCGGCGGCGGCAGCGTCGAGACCGGCCGCGCCACGTCGCCACTGCCGCCTGCACGCCACAACGAGATGGGTGACTCGGCAGAGGCGCAGAGTTCGCAGATCGCCCAGCTGCAGCGCCAGCAGCAGCTGCTGCTGACGCAGGTGAGGCGCGAACTGGCCTTGCTGCCCCCTCCTGACCCCAGACGCGAGAAGAGCGACGCCGCCGAGCGCGCCCTGGCCGAGAAGCGCCGCCAGCTGGTTGATCTGCTCGCCGAGATCGAGAAGCGCGTCAACGCGGAGAACGCCCGGCCGAAGAAGCGCTACGTCAGCCCGGCCACGCGCGAGGTCGTCTACGCCCAGTACTACGATGGCCTGCGGCGCCGCATCGAGGAGCGCGGCACGCGCGACTTTCCCGAGTCACGCGGCAAGAAGCTCTACGGCGAGCTGACGATGAACATCCACATCGACCACAAGGGCCGAGTCATCGAGACCGAGATCGTGGCCTCCAGCGGCAATGCGACGCTGGACCGCCGCGCCATCGCCATCGTGCAGGCCGCCTCGCCCTTCGGCAATTTCAGCGCCGAGATGCTGCGCGGCGCCGAGGTGCTGGTCATCACCTCGCGCTTCAAGTTCACCCGCGACGAAGGGCTGGAAGCAACCTTGACCGGACAGAACCCATGACCGATAGATATGCGGTGGTCGGCAACCCCGTCGCGCACAGCCGCTCCCCGGCCATCCACGCGATGTTTGCCGCGCAGACCGGGCAGTGGCTGACGTACGAACGCCTGCTGGCGCCGCTGGACGGCTTCGTCCCCACGCTGCGCGCCTTCGCGGCCTCCGGCGCCAAGGGTTGCAACATCACCGTGCCCTTCAAGTTCGACGCCTTCGCGATGGCCGCCAGGCGCACCGAGCGCGCACAGCTTGGCGGCGCCGTCAACACACTGCGCTTCGACGCCGATGGCTGGGTGGGTGACAACACCGACGGCGCCGGGCTCGTCAACGATCTCCAGCGCAACGCGGGCCGCCCGCTGGCGGGCCTGCAGTTGCTGCTCGTCGGTGCCGGTGGCGCTGCGGCCGGCGTGCTGGGCAGCCTGATCGCCGCGGGCCCGGCGAACATCTGCATCGTCAACCGCACGCCGGACAAAGCCCAGGCGCTGGTCGCCAGCCATGCCCACCTGGGCGTGCCGCTGACTGCAACGACGCTGGCCGACGCACCCGCCGCGCAGGACGTCGTCGTCAACGCGACCAGCACCAGCCTGGCGGGAGCCGACTCGCCCGTGGATTCCCGCGTGCTCAAACCGGGCGCCCTCGCGCTGGACATGATGTACGGCCCCAAGGCGCAGGGCTTCCTGAACTGGGCGGCCGCCCACGGCGCCGAGCCGCGCGACGGCCTGGGAATGCTGGTCGAGCAGGCGGCCGAGGCCTTCTATTTCTGGCGCGGCGTGCGCCCAGACACGGCGCCGGTGCTGGCTGCCATCCGGTCCGAACTCGGGGCCACGCCATGATTCGCCACCTCGGCCGACTGCTGGCCGTGATGCTGCTGGCCGTGCTGTGCCTGCAGGTCTGGTTTGCTGGCCGCATTGCACTGATGCGTTTCGTTGCGCCGCAGTCAACCAGCTTCCAGCGCAGCGAGGCCCTTCGCCTGCTCGGTGAGAAGCACCAGGTCGCCTGGGCCCAGCAATGGGTGGATGACGCCCAGTTGCCGGCGACGCTCAAGCGCGCAGTCATCGCCAGCGAGGACGACTCCTTCGCCGAGCATGGCGGTGTCGACTGGGACGCCCTGAAGGGCGCATGGAAGAAGAACGAAAAGGCGCAGGCCCGCGCCGAGGCGCGGGGCAGGACCTCTGCCAAGGTCATCGGTGGCTCGACAATCACGCAGCAACTCGCCAAGAACCTGTTCCTCTCCGGTGAGCGCACCCTGCTGCGCAAGAGCCAGGAGCTGGTCTTGACGCTGATGCTCGAAGGCCTGCTCGACAAGCGCCGCATCCTCGAGATCTACCTGAACAACGTCGAATGGGGCGAAGGCCTGTTCGGCGCCCAGGCCGCGGCGCGCCACTATTTCCACGTCGACGCGGCCCGCCTCGGCGCCTTCGAGGCCGCGCGTCTGGCCGTGATGCTGCCCGCGCCCAAGCGCTTCGAGCGCCAACCGACATCGCCCTACGTGATGGGCCGCGCCAGCATCATCACCGGCCGCATGAATAGCGCCCAGTTGCCATGAGCGACGGCACCGATATCACTGCCGAGATCGCCGCAATGGCGGCCCGCCTCATCGTCGACGAGGGCATGGACTGGGGCCCCGCCAAACAGCGCGCCGCCCGCGATCTGGGGGCGCCGCGCGCCGCCCTGCCCGGCAACGATGAGGTGGAGGGCGCCGTGCGCGAGCACATTGCCATCTTCCACGGCGACACCCAGCCGGCGGAGCTGCGCGCGCTGCGCGAGCTGGCCGCGCAGTGGATGGCGCGCCTGGCCGAGTTCCGCCCCCACCTTGCTGGCGCCGTCTGGCGCGGCACTGCCACGCGCCTGTCCAATGTCCATCTGCAGCTCTACTGCGATGACAGCAAGGCCGCCGAGATCGAGCTGCTCAATCGCGGACTGAGCTTCGACGTCGCCGAGGCCACGGCCAGCCGAGGCCGGCCGGTGGATATGCTCATCCTGGATGCGCCCTGCCCCGCCCTAGGCGAGCGGGTGACGCTGTGCCTGACCATCCTGGACTTCGACGACCTGCGCGGAGCCCTCAAACCCGATTCACGCGGCCAGACCGAGCGCGGCGACCTGGCCGCCCTGCAGACTTTGCTGGACACCTCCGAATGAGCCTCATCAACCGCCGTCTCCTCCTGACCGGCGCCGGTCTCGGCGCCGCCGCCCTCGGCGCGGGCTTCGCCTGGCACCGATTCCACCCGCCGGAGGCGTCCGCCGCCGCGCAGGCCTTCTGGGCGCGACGCTTTCCCAGCCTGGACGGCACCGACGTAGACGTCACCCGCTGGCGCGGCCGGCCGCTGCTCGTCAACTTCTGGGCGACTTGGTGTCCGCCCTGCGTGAAGGAGCTGCCGGAGATCAATCAGTTCTACAACGAGGCCAAAAGCAAGGGCTGGCAGGTGCTGGGCCTGGCGGTGGACCAAGCCGAGCCGGTCAAGGCCTTTCTGCAGAAGTCGCCACTGGATTTCGCGATCGCCTTGGCCGGCCCGGAAGGTCTGGGGCTGGTGCGCGAACTGGGCAATCCGGCCGGCGGCCTGCCCTTTTCAGTCGCCTTCGACGAGACGGGTGAGATCCGTTGGCGCCGTTTGGGGGTCAGTCACCTCGCAGATCTGAGGCTACTGACTGAAAACTGAGAATTTCCCTATCCGGCGGGAAATCGGCGCCAAAACGCGTAAAGTTCGCCCTTCCTCAATTTAGTGGCGGCTCTCTAGACCTCAGGGCAGACGAGCCGCTACGTGTTTGATGCAAGTTCTCGTCCTGCATGGCCCCAACCTCAACCTGCTCGGCACCCGCGAGCCCGAGGTCTACGGCGCGCAGACACTCACGCAGATCGACGCCGAACTCGGCGCGATCGCAACGAATGCCGGCGCCAAGCTGAGCAGCTTCCAAAGCAACCACGAAGGGGCTCTGGTCGACCGCATCCAGGCTGCGCGCACCGACGGCACGCGTTTCATCATCATCAACCCGGCTGCCTACACGCATACCAGCGTCGCCATCCGCGACGCGCTGGCGGCGGTGGCGCTGCCCTTCATCGAAGTTCATTTGTCCAACATCCACCGCCGCGAGGCTTTCCGCCATCACAGCTACGTGAGCGAGCTGGCGGTAGGTGTGATCTGCGGCCTCGGCGCGAACGGCTACCGCCTCGCGCTGCGCCACGCCCTCGAATCGTTGGAAGCCGGCGCCTGACACTGCGTTCGCGCCGCTTTTTTCTTTCCCCCCACAACAACAACACAGCCTGGAGCCACGATGGACCTGCGCAAGCTCAAAACCCTCATCGACCTCGTCTCGGAATCCAATATCTCTGAACTGGAAATCACCGAGGCCGACGGCAAGGTCCGCATCGTCAAGTCCGACCCGGCCGCCATCGCCGTGCAGCCGGTCTATGCCACGGCACCGGCCACGCCGGTCGTCACCGCTGCCGCGCCCGTCGCCGCACCGATGGCCGCCGCTGCGCCTTCAGCCGCCGCACCGGTCGAGACCGGCCACATCGTCAAGTCGCCCATGGTCGGCACCTTCTATCGCGCCTCCAGCCCCAACGCCAAGCCCTTCGCCGACATTGGGCAGCAGGTCAAGGAAGGCGAAGCCATCTGCATCATCGAGGCGATGAAGATCATGAACGAGATCGAGGCCGACAAGAGCGGCACGATCACCAAGATCCTGTGCGAGAACGGCCAGGCGGTCGAGTTCGGTCAGCCGCTGTTCGTGATTGAGTAAGGACTTCTGATGTTCAAGAAGGTTCTTATCGCCAACCGCGGCGAGATCGCGTTGCGTATCCAGCGCGCCTGTCGCGAGCTCGGCATCAAGTCTGTCGTCGTCTATTCCGAGGCTGACCGCGACGCCAAGTACGTGCGCCTCGCCGACGAGGCGGTCTGCATCGGCCCCGCGCCTTCGGCCCAGAGCTACCTCAGCATGCCGGCCATCATCGCCACGGCGGAGGTGACCGACGCCGAGGCCATCCACCCCGGGTACGGCTTCCTCAGCGAGAACGCCGACTTCGCCGAGCGCGTAGAGCGCAGCGGCTTCACCTTCATCGGCCCGACGCCCGAGTCCATTCGCATGATGGGCGACAAGGTCTCGGCCAAGCAGGCCATGATCCGGGCCGGCGTGCCCTGCGTGCCCGGATCCGAGGGCGCCCTGCCCGAGGACCCGAAGGAAATCATCAAGATCGCCCGCTCGGTGGGTTACCCGGTCATCATCAAGGCCGCCGGCGGTGGCGGTGGCCGCGGCATGCGGGTGGTGCACACCGAGGCGGCCCTGGTGCATGCCGTGCAAACGACGCGCGCCGAAGCAGGTGCGGCCTTCGGCAACCCCGAGGTCTACATGGAGAAGTTCCTGGAGAACCCACGCCACGTGGAGATCCAGGTCCTCGCCGACACCTTCAAGAACGCCGTGTGGCTGGGTGAGCGAGACTGCTCCATGCAGCGCCGCCACCAGAAGATCATCGAGGAAGCGCCGGCTCCCGGCATCCCCCGCCGCACCATCGAGAAGGTGGGCGACCGCTGCGCCGCTGCCTGCAAGAAGATGGGCTATCGCGGCGCTGGCACCTTCGAGTTCCTGTACGAGAACGGTGAGTTCTACTTCATCGAGATGAACACCCGCGTGCAGGTGGAGCATCCGGTCACGGAGCTGGTTACCGGCATCGACATCGTGCAGCAGCAGATCAAGATCGCCGCCGGCGAGAAGCTGCCGTTCACGCAGCGCCAGATCGAGCTCAAGGGCCACTCCATCGAGTGCCGCATCAACGCGGAGGACCCGGTCAAGTTCACACCCTCGCCCGGCCGCATCACGATGTGGCACGCCCCCGGTGGTCCCGGCGTGCGCGTGGACTCGCACGCCTACACAAACTACTTCGTGCCGCCCAACTACGACTCCATGATCGGCAAGATCATCGTCCACGGCGACACGCGTGAGCAGGCTCTGGCCCGCATGCGCATCGCGCTGAGCGAGACAGTGGTGGAGGGCATTCAGACCAACATCCCGCTGCATCGCGAGCTGATGGCCGACGCCAAGTTCATCGAAGGTGGCACCTCCATCCACTACCTCGAAGGCTGGATGGCCGCCCACAAACGCTGATGAGCAACCTGTTTGAGCTTGCCCTCGTCTGCCGCGAGGCGGACGTCGAGATCGTCAGCGATGCGCTGATGGAGATCGACGCCCTGGCGGTGTCGGTGGAGGATGCCGACGCAGACACCGACGCCGAGCAGGCCTTGTTCGGCGAGCCCGGCATGCCGGCGCCCAAGGCTGGATGGGAGCGCTCGGTCGTCAAGGCGCTCTTCCCCACCGAACCCGAGGCAACCGAAGCCGCGACGCTGATCCTCGCCCAGGACTGGGCGGCCGACGTGCATGTCCAGGCCATCCAGGCTGTGCCTGAGCAGGACTGGGTGCGCCTGACGCAAAGCCAGTTCGCGCCGGTCGAGATCACGCCGGAATTCTGGATCGTGCCGAGTTGGCATCAAGCACCGCCACAGGCTCAGCGCGTCATGCGGCTGGACCCGGGCTTGGCGTTCGGCACGGGCACGCATCCAACAACTCGGATGTGCCTGCGCTGGATTGCGACGCATGCGCAGCGATGGCCTCGCGTGCTCGACTACGGCTGCGGTTCCGGCATCCTCGCCATCGGCGCGGCATTGCACGGCGCGCACGACATCGACGCGGTGGACATCGACCCGGCGGCCATCAATTCCTCACGCGACAACGCGACGGCCAACGGCGTCACGCTGAATCCGGGCCTGCCCGAGCTGGCCCGGGGCGAGTACCCGCTGGTCATCGCCAACATCCTGGCCACTCCGCTGAAGCTGCTCGCACCGCTGCTCTGCGCCCACGTCGCGCCGGGTGGTGACCTGATCCTCGCCGGCATTCTCAGCCGCCAGGCCGACGAACTGAAGGCCGCCTATGCGCCGTGGCTGAAGCTCGACGTCAGCGACGAAGAAGATGGCTGGATCCTGATGACAGCCCGACGTCACACATGAGCCTCGCGACGCGCTGCACCGCCTGCGGAACGATCTTCAGGATCGTCGAGGACCAGCTGCGCGTCTCCGACGGCTGGGTGCGCTGCGGTCGATGCGCCGAGATCTTTGACGCCCGAGAGCTCTTGTTCGACATCGAGCGCGACGCGCCCCCGCCCTGGCCCACCCAGTTCACGCAGGCCGCGGAACCTGAGCCTTCGCCGCCACCTCCTCCGGCCCCGGCCCCGGCCTTCGAGCCGCAGCAGCCCTGGATGCCGCCACCCGAGCCCGAGCCGCACCCGGAGGCCTTGCCCACGGGCTGGCCTTCGCCGGATATCGCCCGGCACGAACCACGCTGGGTCGACGAGGATCATGCCGCGGCGCAGATGCCGCCCGTCCACACGCCCGAACCCACGCCCAGCATGGCGGCCGAACCCGCACTCGCGGCGACTGCGGCGCCTGTCATGCCGGAGTTCATGCGCCGGGCCGAGAGCAGCGCACGCTGGAACCGGCCCGGTGTCCGCCTGGCCTTGGCAGGCCTGTCGCTGCTGCTGGTCGTTCTGCTGGCCCTGCAGGTCGCGCTGCACTTCCGCCACGCCCTCGCCGCGCTGCATCCACCGTTGCGCGAGCCGCTCAATGCCCTGTGCGGGATTGCGGGTTGTGAGATCAAGCCCTGGAAACGCATCGAAGCCCTGAGCATCGACGCCACCTCGCTGAATCCCATCGGCAGCGGCGGCTACAAGCTCAATCTGGCGCTGCGCAACAAGACCGGCGTGGATGTCGCGGCCCCTTCCATCGAGCTGAGCCTGACCGACGCCAACGGTGCCCCGCTCGCACGCCGCGTCATGGGCCCTGAAGCCATGAGCCCGGCGCTCACGCAGATCAACGCCGAGTCAGAGCAGGCTCTAAGCCTCGTCTTCAGCACCGGCGGCCAACGTGTCAGCGGCTACAGCGTCAACATCTTCTACCCCTGAGGCGCCGCGAGCTCGCGCGGTCGGCTCACGTCTTCCAGGCTTGGCGAACGCTGCCCAGAGCCGACCCGAGCTGCGACGTGTGCGTGGCTCGTTGCCCTGAGCGCTTGGATCACGAGAGCTTCGCGGTTCATGACCGCCCTGGTCGGCATCGCTTCCATCCGGTGCTTGCTCATCGCCTCGTTGCCTCTTTCACGCTCGCTCTGCGTGCCCGGTCATACGCGCATGCGATGGCGCTGCGCTTCGTTCGTCGTGACGCGCTGAGGAGGACTTGCACCTACCAGAGTAGGCAGATGTCGGACGCGCCACGAAAAAAACCCGGCACCGAGAGACTCGGGCCGGGTTGGCTGATTTGACGGGCCGGGCGGTCAACCGCCCGGTCAGTGTGTCAGCTGATCGCCTGATTAGGGCTTGTTGCCGGTCGGGAAGGGCCAAGCAGCTTGCGGGCTCAGCGCCGTCTTGGCAGCCGGAGCAGCAGCAGCGGGCTTGGCAGCAGCGGCAGGCTTGGCGGCAGCGGCGGGCTTAGCAGCAGCCTTCTTGGGCGCAGCAGCCTTCTTGGCAGCAGGCTTTTTCGCAGCAGGCTTGGCAGCGGCCTTCTTGGGTGCAGCGGCCTTCTTAGCGGCAGGCTTGGCAGCAGCCTTCTTGGGCGCAGCAGCCTTCTTGGCCGGAGCGGCCTTCTTGGCGGGTGCAGCCTTCTTGGCCGGGGTGGCCTTCTTGGCGGGCGCAGCCTTCTTGGCCGGAGTGGCCTTCTTGGCGGGCGCAGCCTTCTTCGCCGGAGCGGCCTTCTTCGCCGGAGTGGCCTTCTTTGCCGGAGCCGCCTTCTTGGCCGGAGCGGCCTTCTTCGCGGGTGCAGCCTTCTTGGCCGGCGTGGCCTTCTTGGCGGCGGCCTTCTTCGGTGCGGCCTTAGCCGGGGTCTTTGCAGTTGCCATGGTTTTCTCCTTGATCAAGTGGAAAAGTCACCGTCCCACACGGACCGGTCCGCGTGGATACGGCTATTCACCGTCCGAGAGTCGCTCAGGAGGAACGCCTCGGTACGGTGAATGGGATCGCCATGCAGCCCCGCCACGTCTTGCGTGTTGATGCGGGTTTCGCTCGGTGACTGCATTGGCCAGGTCTTGATCTTGTTAAGGCTGGGAGATCAATCCCAGCTCAGGGCCCCGCCCGATTGATACTCGATGACGCGGGTCTCGAAGAAGTTGCGTTCCTTCTTCAAGTCGATCATCTCGCTCATCCACGGGAAGGGGTTTTCTTCGTTGGGGAACAGCGCTTCGAGGCCGATCTGCACCGCGCGACGATTCGCAATGAAGCGCAGGTAGCCCTTGAACATCGAGGCGTTGAGACCCAGCACGCCACGCGGCATGGTGTCCTCGGCGTAGCGGTACTCCAGCTCGACGGCCTTCAGGAACAACGCCTTGATCTCGGCCTTGAACTCAGCCGTCCACAGGTGCGGGTTCTCAAGCTTGATCTGGTTGATGAGGTCGATACCGAAGTTGCAGTGCATCGACTCGTCGCGAAGGATGTACTGATACTGCTCGGCGGCGCCGGTCATCTTGTTCTGGCGACCCATCGCGAGGATCTGCGTGAAGCCGACGTAGAAGAACAGGCCTTCCATCAGGCAGGCGAACACGATCAGCGACTTCAGCAGCGTCTGGTCGTTCTCAGGCGTGCCGGTATTGAAGGTCGGATTCATGATCGCGTCGATGAACGGGATCAGGAACTCGTCCTTGTCGCGGATGGATTGGACTTCGTTGTACGCATTGAAGATCTCGCTCTCATCGAGACCCAGCGACTCCACGATGTACTGGTACGCGTGCGTGTGAATGGCTTCTTCAAATGCCTGACGCAACAGGAACTGGCGGCACTCGGGCGCCGTGATGTGGCGATAGGTGCCCAGCACGATGTTGTTGGCAGCCAGCGAGTCGGCCGTGACGAAGAAGCCGAGGTTGCGCTTGATGATGCGGCGCTCGTCTTCGGTCAAGCCGTTGGGGTCCTTCCAGAGCGCGATGTCGCGGCTCATGTTCACTTCCTGCGGCATCCAGTGATTGGCGCAGGTGGCGAGGTACTTCTCCCAGGCCCACTTGTACTTGAACGGCACCAACTGGTTGACGTCGGTCTGGCCGTTGATGATGCGCTTGTCGGCGGCCTTCACGCGACGCGCGGTGGTGGCTTCGCCAGACAGTTGGGGAGCAGGGATCGAGACGCTGGCAGCTTCGCGCGGAGACGCCGATGCGTGCGTCGCCGAAGGCATGGCCGCGAGAGGCTTCGCGGTAGAGGTGTCGGTGGACTTCAGGTCTTCGTCCCAATCCAGCATGGTGTGCTTCCTATCGCTTCGAATTATCGGCAGTGCTGGAGCAAATCAACAAGAACCAGCAACTGCTATTTGCATCATTCGCGCAATCTTTGTTGCGCGAGGACATCGAAAACATGCAGCACGAACTTGTCTATACAAGTTCGTGCCGCTGCTTCGATTACTGGCAGGCCTCGCAACCGGGGTCGTCGATGGCGCAGAACTTCATGTCGGTCGCCGGCAGTTCGGACTCAACGACGGCGACCGGCGAGGCCGGCGCAGCGATCACCGGCGCGGCACCCGAGGACACCGCATTGAGCTGACCCGAGCGTGTGACCGTGCTCTTCTCGGCCTGCGTCGCGCTGATGGTGCGCAGGTAGTAGGTCGTCTTCAGGCCGCGTTGCCACGCCAGCTTGTAGGTTTCGTCCAGCTTCTTGCCCGACGCGCCGGCCATGTAGATGTTCAGGCTCTGCGCCTGGTCAATCCATTTCTGGCGACGTGCACCGGCCTCGATCAGCCACACCGTGTCGACTTCGAACGCCGTGGCGTACAGCGCCTTGATGTCTTCGGGCACGCGGTCGATGCGGCGCAGCGAACCGTCAAAGTGCTTGAGGTCCATGACCATCACGTCGTCCCACAGGCCCAACGCCTTCAAGTCACGCACCAGCGATTCATTGATGACGGTGAACTCGCCGGACAGGTTGGACTTCACCGACAAGTTGCCGAAGCAGGGCTCAATGGACGCGTCCACGCCGATGATGTTGGAGATGGTGGCCGTCGGCGCGATGGCCACGCAGTTGCTGTTGCGCATGCCGAAGGTGGCGATGCGGCCGCGCAGCGCGTCCCAGTCCATCGAGGTCGAGCGGTCCACGTCGACATAGCCGCCGCGGGCGTCAGCCAGCAGGTCCAGCGAGTCGATCGGCAGGATGCCGCGATCCCACAGCGAGCCCTTGTAGCTGCTGTAGCGGCCACGCTCCTCGGCCAGCTCGGTCGACGCCCAGTAGGCGTGATAGCAGACGGCCTCCATCGAACGGTCGGCGAACTCCACGGCAGCCTGCGACGCGTAGGGCGTGCGCAGCGCGTACAGCGCGTCCTGGAAGCCCATGATGCCCAGGCCCACCGGACGGTGGCGCAGGTTGGAGTCGCGGGCCTTCTTGACCGCGTAGTAGTTGATGTCGATGACGTTGTCGAGCATGCGCATGGCCGTGCGCACGGTCTTCTTCAGCTTGGCCTGGTCGATGGCACCGTCCTTCAGATGCTGGGCCAGGTTGACGGAACCAAGGTTGCAGACGGCGATCTCGCTGTCGTTGGTGTTCAGCGTGATCTCAGTGCACAGGTTGGACGAGTGCACGACGCCGACGTGCTGCTGCGGGCTGCGCACGTTGCAGGCGTCCTTGAACGTGATCCAGGGGTGGCCCGTCTCGAACAGCATGGACAGCATCTTGCGCCACAGGTCCTTGGCCGGCATGCGCTTGAAGAGCTTCAGCTCGCCGCGGTCGACCTTGTTCTCGTAGCCGACGTAGGCCTCCTCGAACGCCTTGCCGAATTTGTCGTGCAGGTCCGGGCAGGTGGAAGGGCTGAACAGCGTCCAGTCGCCGCCCTCGATGACGCGACGCATGAACAGGTCGGGAATCCAGTTCGCCGTGTTCATGTCATGGGTGCGGCGGCGGTCGTCGCCGGTGTTCTTGCGCAGGTCCAGGAACTCCTCGATGTCCAGGTGCCAGGTCTCCAGGTACGCGCAGACGGCCCCCTTGCGCTTGCCGCCCTGATTCACGGCCACAGCCGTGTCATTCACGACCTTCAGGAAGGGCACGACGCCCTGGCTCTTGCCGTTGGTACCCTTGATGTGCGAGCCCAGCGCGCGCACCGGTGTCCAGTCATTGCCCAGACCTCCGGCGAACTTGCTCAGCAGCGCGTTCTCCTTCAGGGCCTCGTAGATGCCGTCGAGGTCGTCGCTGACGGTGGTCAAGTAGCAGCTGGACAGCTGCGAGCGGCGAGTGCCGCTGTTGAACAGCGTCGGCGTGCTCGACATGAAGTCGAAGCTCGACAGCACTTCATAGAACTCGATGGCGCGGGCCTCGCGGTCGATCTCGTTCAGCGCCAGGCCCATGGCCACGCGCATGAAGAAGGCCTGGGGCATTTCGATGCGCACTTCCTCCACGTGCAGGAAGTAGCGGTCGTACAGGGTCTGCAGGCCCAGGTAGTCGAACTGCAGGTCGCGATCGGCCTTCAGCGCCGCGCCCAGCTTGGCCAGGTCGTACTGGGCCAACTTCTCGTCAAGCAGCTCGGCCTGGATTCCCTTCTTGATATAGCCGGGGAAGTAGTCGGCATAGCGGGCCTGCATCTCGGCCTGCGTCACCTCGCCACCAATGATCTCGCGGCGAATGGTGTGCAACAGGAGGCGGGCGGTGGCACGGCTGTAACCGGGGTCTTTCTCGATCAGAGTGCGGGCGGCCAGGATGGCGGCCTTGTAGACCTCGTCGATGGCAACGCCGTCGTACAGGTTGCGCTGAGTCTCGGCCAGCACCGGTTCGGGGCGCACGTCGGCGCCGAGGTTCTCACAGGCGGAGGCGATCAGCGACTTCAACGCGCCCAGGTCCAGCGGACGGCGCTCGCCGCCGTCCACCACCATCAGAGACGGCTCGGCGGCGCGGGCGGCTTCCCCCTGGGCGGCACGTTCCTGTGCGCGGCGCTCGCGGTACAGCACGTAGGCACGGGCCACCTCATGGTGGCCGCTGCGCATCAGGCCCAGCTCGACTTGGTCCTGCACATCTTCAATATGGAAGGTGCCACCGCTCGGGCGCGAGCGCAGCAACGCGCGCACGACGTTCTGCGTCAGTTGCTCCACCGTCTCGCGCACGCTGGCCGAGGCTGCGCCGCTGGTGCCGTGGACAGCCAGGAACGCCTTCATCAGGGCGACGGCGATCTTGCTCGGCTCGAACGAGACCACGGCGCCGTTGCGGCGAATGATCTGGTAGGCGTGGTAGGTCGTCAGCGCGGGAGCGCCAGGAGTTTGCGCGTCGGATCCAAACGCGACGGGGGACACCGGAGAGAGCGAGGCGGCGGGGGCGGCCTGACTCGTGGCGGCTTCATGCAGCATAAGGAGATCCTTTATCGAGAAATGACGGGCAAATGCGCGGCAACAACCCGGGGGTGGGCCGGCGCATCGTGCGTTGCTTCAGTGGGGTGTTTCGTCCCTGCCGCTCCATTGCCAGGCCGGCATTCCGGCTGGTGCCTTGGGCGCAATGCCGCCGCGGCCAGGCCACGGCGGACAGCGAATCCAAGGGGATGGTCATGGGATCGACTGGGTCAGCAGGATATCACGAGGGGACACTATATCTATGGCTTCCACCCCTCTCAAGCACTACCCCTAGTGTCAAACCCTGGCCACAATCCGTCGGGAAAAATCGCAAGGCGCCCGCCTTGGCCCGATGAGATCGGGGGTCAAAGTGCGCAACCCGCATCAGCGCTGGGCTGGCGGGCCGCCGCGGGTCGCGAGCCCGCGCCAGTGCTGGGTTTGCGAGATGTCGCCAGCCATCGCGACGCCGCATGCGATGGAATCAAGCAGGGCAAATCCCGAGGCTTGTTGTGTGTCGAATCGTGAGCGCCCCTTCGGTCTTTCAGGCCTTGATGGGCAACGGCGGCCAACAAACCGCTTTGGCGAAGCGTCTCAGCTGTCGCCCGCCGAAATCGCCAGCCGCGCCATGCGATAGCGGATCTGGCGCAACGACAGTCCGAGGCTGGCCGCCGCCGCGGTCCGGTTGAAGCGGTGCAGCTCCAGCGCGCGCAGCAGGATGCTGCGTTCGACCTCGTCGAGATAACGCGCCAGATCACTCGGCAGCTCTTCCTGCAATGCCAGCCCTTCGCTCCCCGGCTCGACGGCAAGCGGAACCTCCAGCGCGGCGAACTGCGACTCACTGCGGTCCTCGTCCAGCAACGTCTCGGGCAGGCCGAGGTCGTCGGTGTCGATCCACTCGCCGCCAGCCAGAGCCAGCGCGCGATGCAGCAAGTTCTCCAGCTCGCGGACGTTGCCTGGGAATGCGTAGCGTGAGAGCGTCTGCAGCGCTGCGACCGTCAGGCGCGGCGTGGGCGACACGCCTGCATCCTGCGCGATGCGCGCGAGCACACGCGCCCCGATCAGGCCAAGATCCTCCAGCCGCTCGCGCAGCGGTGGCACGCGAATCTGGATGACGTTGAGGCGGTAGAACAAGTCCTGACGGAAGCGGCCGGCCGCCACCTCGGCCGCCAGATCCTTGTGCGTCGCGCTCAGAATGCGCACGTTCACCGGACTCTCCGCTGTCGCACCCACAGGCCGCACGGAGCGCTCCTGGATAACGCGCAGCAGCTTGCTTTGCATGGCCAGCGGCAGGTCGCCGATCTCATCCAGGAACAGCGTGCCGCCGTCGGCGGCCTGGAAGAACCCCTCTCGGTCCTCGTTGGCGCCGGTGAAGGCGCCCTTACGGTAGCCAAAGAACTCAGCCTCGAGCAGGTTCTCGGGGATGGCACCGCAGTTGACCGCGACGAAGCGCTGGCCGGCGCGCGCACCGTGGTCGTGGATGGCGCGCGCAACCAGCTCCTTGCCCGTGCCCGATTCGCCCTGCACCAGTACCGGCGCCATGCTGCGCCCGACCTTGTCTATCAGCGACCGCACCGCACGCATGGCCGGCGACTCGCCCACCAAGCGCTGCGCCGAGGCCGTCGCCAATGCCGGCTTTTCCTCCGCCGCCGGTGCCGGGGCGGGCGCCACCCGTCCCAGTGCCGAGCCGACGACCAGGCGGAACTGACGCAGATCGACGGGTTTGGTCAGGTAGTCATAGGCGCCAGCCTTGAGTGCCTCCACCGCGTTCTCAGCCGAACCGAAGGCGGTGATGACGATGGCCTTCTCAGGCCGGCCCGCTTGGTCCAGCCAACGCAGCAGCTCCAGGCCCGACCCGTCGGGCAGCTTCATGTCGGTGATCACGGCGCTGTAGGTGGCGCCCTGCAAGTGCGCCAGCGCCTCGGCGACCGTGCCGGCGCTATCGATCTCATAGCCTTCGCGCAGCAGCGTCAGCTCGTAGAGCGTGCGCAAGTCGGGCTCGTCGTCGACGACCAGCAGGCGCGGGAGCGTGGCAGTAGTCATGTGCGCATTAGGACGCTGAACTCGTTGGCGGCCGCCTCAACAGCTCGGCGGTACTCGATGCGGGCACCGTGGCGCTCGCAAAGCTCACGGCAAATATAGAGGCCCAGACCCGAACCGCGGCTGCGCGTCGAGAAGAAGGGCTCGAAGAGGTGGCGCTCAATTTCCATCGGCACCGGCGCGCCAGCGCTGCGCACCACGAGCTCCAGCCCTTCGCCCCGACGCGCCAGTGTGACGCCGATCGCCCTCGGGACCGAGTCGGCATGGCGGTGCGCGTTGTCCAGCAAGTTCACGAGGACGCGGCGCAGGTGTTCAGCGTCGAACAATCCCTTCAACCCAGGCGCCCCGATCTGCAACACGAAGCGGGCCTGCCCGCCAGACGCCACGCCGTTGACCTGGGCCCAGTCCTCGCAGGTTTCCTGCACCAGCGCACTGACGTCCAGGCTCGTCGTGGCCGGTTGCATACTGGGTGCGAGCTCGCCAACGTCGTCGACGAGACGCTTGAGACGCTGCACGTTGGAGGCCACCATACGCGTCAGCTGCTCGGCACGCGCGCCACTCGCATCCTCGGCCAGCAGCGCATTGGCCTGCGCGATGGCCGCCAGCGGGTTGCGGATCTCGTGCGCGATGCCGGCCGACACGCGGCCCATGGCGGCCAGCTTCTCCTGACGGGTGCGAGCCAGCAGCTCGCGGTTGTCCTCCACGAACAGCACGCACAGTTCCTCGCTGCCCTCGCGCTGGCGCGTGAAGCGCAGGCGCAGGCGCAAGCTGCGGCTGGCGCCGCCATCCAGCGGCAGTGCCACGTCGAGCTCCGTCCCTGCTCCGCCCGTGCCGCCTGCGTAGGCGTGCTCCAGTGCCTGCACCAGCGGCTGCCAGTCGGCACGACCGCGCAATTGCCAGCTCAGCTCGCCGCTGGCCGCACCCAGGAGCGCACGCGAAGCCGGGTTCATCGCCCGCACGCGGCCGCGACGGTCGACAACCAGCACACCCTCCTGCATCTCGTCGATGACCAAGCGGTTCAGCAACTCCTGCTGACGCGCCAGAGCCAGGCTACCGCGCGCCGCCTTCTCCTCACGAGCCAGGCGCGCACTGAGCTCGCCGGCCAACAGACTGACGGCGAACAGGCCACTACCCACCAGCCCCGCCTGCGTCGTCTTCAGGCCAACGTCAACGCCCGACAGCACCGACCATGCCGCCGCCCCCAGCAGCCCCAGCGTCGCCATCGCGGCTGTCGCTAGAGCCAGCAGACGCGGGCTCAGCACGGCCGCCATCAGCACCGGCATGACAAAGAGGACACCGTAGTTCACGCCGCTGGAGTCCAGCGCATGCAACGCGCCGAACAGGATCAGATCGATGCCGATGGCGCTCCACCAGTGCGGGCTGCTGATCCGGGATAGGCTGCGCGCCGTCGCGCCGCGACGCAATTGCGGCAGCAGCCACAGCGCGACCGCAGCCGCGGCGTAGGAAGCGCTGAGCGCCAGCGTCGAGGCGGCCGGCGACGTGCCCAGGGCCGCTGCAATCAGCTGGGCCGCGATCAGTGCCAGGCCCAGCGCGGCGCGCGCGGCGACGAAGGCGCGGTACAGGCGCCTGAAACTGGCGCTGCTCTCGGCAGGCTCGGCCGGCGCGGACTCGACGAACCAGCCGCCCTCGCCGTCCAGGGCGCCCACGCTCAAGCCTGGTCCCGGGCTTCGAAACTGGCCCGGTGCGCGGCACTGCAAAACACGCCGCCCTTGCCCGGCAGCGCTTCGTCGGCGGGCAGATGCATGCCGCATTCGGCGCAACGCAGCATGGCCTTCGGCGTGGCGGGCGGCGGCGATGATGGCGTGCGCGATTCGGGCTCGCGCGGACGAGGACGCCGGGCTCCCAGCACGAAGAACAGGACACCCAGCAGCAGAAGTAGCAGCAGGTACTTCATGCGCCCCCCCCGTTGATGCCGCGCTGCAGGATGACCTCCAGCACGAATCGCGAGCCGGCATAGGACAGCAACAGCAACGCCGCGCCGGCGTAGAGCCAGCGCGTGGCGCGCCGGCCACGCCACCCGTAGATTCGCCGCCCGGCGAGCAGACCGGTCAGCACCGACCAGCCCAACACCGCGAGCAGGTTCTTGTGGTCCCAATGCCAGGCCGGTGTGAACCACCAGCCCAGAAAGATGGCCAGCGACAGCACGCCGACTCCAGCGGCCACGAACTGGAAGGTCAGCCGCTCCAACTGCAGTAACGGCAGACCGCCGGACGAAGCATGCTTCTGGCGTAACTGCGCCTCGGCCCGGTTCATCAGCGCCGCATGCAGCACGGCCACGCCGAAGAGCCCGTAGGACGCCAAGCCCAGAACCCAGTGCAGCGGAGCCCAGGGCGACGCCGCCAGCGGCCGACTCTCACCGGGGAAACTCCAGGCCAGCAGCACTGCAGCCGCGGCAATCCAGGCGAGCACGCGGCGCACGCTGTGTAGGGGCAGGAAGCGGCTCTCGATCAGGTAGACCGTCAGCACCAGCCAGATCGTCATCGACAGCGCCGGCGCGAAGCCGAAGCGCGCGCCGCGCGTCTCCAAGCCGTAGCCGCTGATGTCGATGAAAAGGGCGACGAACTGCGCCGTCCAGGCCAGGGCCATGGGCGGCACCGAGCGCAGCGGGCGCCGCACGACGGCCTCGCCCTCGGAGGCGCGGGCACGCAGCAACCCCACCCAGACGTAGCCCAGCAATGCCAGTGCGCTGGCCACCGCAAGCGCCACACCCGGTCCGACGGCATGGGCACCGGAGGCGGCGCCTCCAGCATCAGCGAGAAGGGCGGGCGATAAACTCATGGCTGCAGTGTACTTTTGGCCTCCGCCATTCTGCGGGACCGGCCCTTCTCCATCCCATGGCTTCCAACCTCACCGACCGCCTGAGTCGCCTCGTGAAGACGATGCGCGGCCAGGCCCGCATCACCGAGAGCAACGTGCAGGACATGTTGCGCGAAGTGCGCATGGCCCTGCTAGAGGCCGACGTGGCCCTGCCCGTCGTTCGCGACTTCATCGCGCGAGTCAAGGAAAAGGCGCTGGGGCAGGAGGTGGTGGGCTCACTGAACCCGGGCCAGGTGCTGGTCTCGGTCGTGCACAAGGAACTCGCCGCGACCATGGGTGAGGGTGTGGCCGATATCAACCTCGCTGCGCAGCCGCCCGCCGTCATCCTGATGGCCGGCCTGCAGGGCGCCGGCAAGACGACCACGACGGCCAAGCTCGCCAAGCACTTGATCGAGAAGCGCAAGAAGAAGGTGCTGACGGTCTCCGCCGACGTCTACCGACCGGCGGCCATCGAGCAGTTGAAGACGGTCACGCGCCAGGCCGGTGCCGAGTGGTTCGAGTCCACACCCGACCAGAAGCCGCGTGACATCGCGCTGGCAGCTCTCGACTACGCCAAGCGCCACTACGTCGACGTACTGCTGGTCGACACGGCTGGCCGACTGGCCATCGACGAAGCGCTGATGGCCGAGATCAAGGAGCTGCACGCGACGCTGAATCCGGTCGAGACGCTGTTCGTCGTCGACGCCATGCAGGGCCAGGATGCGGTCAACACCGCCAAGGCTTTCAAGGAAGCGCTGCCGCTGACGGGCGTGGTCCTTACCAAGCTGGACGGCGACTCGCGCGGCGGCGCGGCGCTTTCAGTGCGCCAGGTCACCGGCGCGCCCATCAAGTTTGCCGGCGTGTCCGAGAAGATCGACGGCCTAGAGGTGTTCGACGCCGAGCGCCACGCCGGCCGCGTACTGGGCATGGGCGACATCGTGGCCCTGGTCGAGCAGGTCACGCAGAGCGTGGACATGGCCTCGGCCCAGGCCATGGCCGAGAAACTCAAGAGCGGCAGCGGCTTCGACCTGAACGACTTCCTGCAGCAGATCGCTCAGATGAAGAAGATGGGCGGCCTCGGTGGCCTGATGGACAAGCTGCCGCAAAACATGATGGGCAACAAGCAGCCCGGCCAGGCCGATATGGATCGCGCCGAGCGCGACATGAAGCGCATGGAAGGCATCCTGCGCGCGATGACCGCCAAGGAGCGTGCCCATCCGGCACTGCTGATGGACGGCAAGAGCAAGGCCAGCCGCAAGCGTCGCATCGCTGCCGGTGCCGGCGTGCAGATCCAGGACGTTAACCGCCTGCTGAATCAGTTCGACCAGATGCAGGGGATGATGAAGAAGATGAAGGGTGGCGGCCTGATGAAGATGATGAAGCGCATGGGCGGCATGAAGGGCCTGCCGGGGATGTGACCCCGCGGTGGCGGCTAGCGAACCGCGAAGCGGTGCCTGAAGACAAGGCGCACCAGGGCCAGGCCGCCCAGCATCGCGGTGCCCAACACCAGGAACATGAACGCATGCGGCTCCACGCCCGGGCCGCGTAGCGCGACGACCAGCGCAGCCAGTCCGGCGGCCGCGCAATAGACGGCCACGTAAAGGAACAGCGCCCAGCCGAGCCGCAATGCGTTGAAGTTGCCCTGCATGGCTTGCAGCCCCAACACCAGGGGCAGGCCCACCAGGGCACCGATGGCCATGAACGCGAGCTCGCTCCAGGTCATGGGCGGCTGGCTGGCAGCCGCCGAGGCCAGCGCCATCGGCCCGCTGAAAGCGCCGGCCAACACGGCGGCGACCAACAAGATGCCGCGGATCAAGACCCCGGGACCGCGCCTCACTCCAGCAAGGCCCGCGCAAACTCGCGGGCGCTGAAGGTCTCGAGGTCTTCCAGTTTCTCGCCGACGCCGATGAAATAGACCGGCACCGGCCGCTCGCGCGCGATGGCTGCCAGCACACCGCCCTTGGCCGTGCCATCCAGCTTGGTGACGATCAGCCCGGTCAGGCCCAGAGCCTCGTCGAAGGCCTTGACCTGGTTCAGCGCGTTTTGGCCGGTGTTGCCATCCACCACCAACAGCACCTCGTGCGGTGCACCCTCCTGAGCCTTGGCGATGACGCGGCGGATCTTCTTCAGCTCCTCCATCAGGTGCAGCTGCGTCGGCAGGCGGCCCGCCGTGTCGGCGATGACCACATCGGCGCCGCGCGCGCGGCCGGCGTTCACCGCGTCGAAGGACACGGCCGCCGGGTCGCCGCCCTCCTGACTGATGATCTCGACCTTGGCACGGTCGGCCCACACGCCCAACTGCTCGCGCGCGGCGGCGCGGAAGGTGTCGGCGGCGGCCAGCAGCACACGCTGGTCGGCCTCGGCAAGGTGGCGAGTCAGCTTGCCGATGCTCGTGGTTTTGCCGGCGCCGTTGACGCCCACCACCATCATCACGGTGGGCGTGTGGCGGCCAACTTCCAGCCCCTTCTCCAGCGGCGCCAGCAGTTCCGCCAGAGCATCCACCAGCAGGCCACGCACGGCTTGTGGTTCAGTGACCCGGGCCTCCTTCACGCGGCGCTTCAGGTCGTCCAGCAGAAATTGCGTGGCCTTCACGCCGGTGTCGGCCAGCAGCAGCGCCTCCTCCAGCTCCTCATAGAGCTGCTCATCGATCTTGGCACCGCTGAACACGCCGGCGATGCTGCCTCCGGTCTTGCGCAGACCGGCGCGCAGACGCTCCATCCAGCTCTGGCGCGGCGGCGCGGCGGGCGCCTGCACCACCGCGGGCGGCGGAGGTACGTCAACCACCGGAGCCGCCACGGGCGCAGCAATCGGCGCCATTTCTGCGGGCGGCGCGATCGGCATCGCCGGCGCGGCAACGGGTGCGAGGGAGGGCGCCACGGGCGCGGAGGCGGGCGTGCGGGCCGGTTTGACGGCCCACCCCTCGGGCAACAGCTCGGGCCCTTGGGCGGGCGCAGGGGCCGGAGCCGACTTCTTAAAGAAACTGAACATGGGCAGCATTTTCGCCGGGTCTGGGCAAAGCCCCGCAGCGACCTCGGAAGCGGCCTTTCTCGCAAGCGTTTGATCGATTCGCACGGACAAACGCGGGGACACTGGCCTCGGATCCACGCACTCCCGGTCTGCCCATGCCTGCTGTCCTGCCGCCCGCCCTGCCGAACCGCACCGCTATCTGGTTCGCCTCGCTGTTGATGTGTGCCGCGGCCGGCGCGCAGGATCTGCCGGGCCAGGCGCCCACCACCCTCGGCGCAACGCAGGCCAAGGCACCGCTGGCAGCCACCAAGGGCGAGAAGACCTTCCTGATGTCGGCCTTCATGGCCACCTCGCAGAACAAGCTGAGCCTGTTCTCGTCAGCGGACGGCGTCACCTTCACTTCGCTGGGTTCGGAGGTCTATCAACCGCCCAAGGACCTGCTGCGCGATCCGTCGATCATCCGCGCGGCCGACGGCCTCTACTACATCGCCTACACGACCAACTGGTCGGGCTCCACCTTCGGCATCGCCAAATCGGTGGACCTGAAGAGCTGGACACACGTGGCCGACGTGCCAGTCAGGCTGCCGGGCGTAAGCAACGTCTGGGCACCCGAGTGGTTCCGCGAATCCGACGGCAGCCTGAAGCTGATCGTGAGCCTGTCCAAGGCCGGCACGCAGGGCCCGTTCGCGGCCTACTCCGTGAAGGCGCTGGATGCCAGCTTCACGAAGTTCGGCGACCCGGTGCCCATGCGGGGGCTGGAGAACAACTACATCGACACCTTCGTCATCCCGCACGAAGGGCGCTACGTCGCGTTCGCGAAGAACGAAACGACCAAGTTCATCGAGCTTGCGACCGCCCCGTCCCTGGACGGCCCCTGGACCATGCAAAAGACCGGCGACTGGGCCGGCTGGGGTGGCCCGTCGGAAGGCCAGGCACTGGTGCCCATCAAGGGCGCGGATGGCAAGCCGGGCTGGCGCATCTACTTCGATGACTACATGACGAAGCGCTACTGGTATTCCGACAGCTTCGACGGTCTCCAGACCTGGACGCCCAAGAAAGAGCTGGGCGGAGTGTCAGGCAGCGTGCGCCACTTCACCGTCATCTCCGAGGACACCGCGCAGCTGGACCGCGCGACGGCACCCAAGGCCAAGCCCAAGACCATCACTTGGGACCGCCACTCGCTGATCATCGACGGAAAGCGCGAGATGATCTTCGGCGGCGAGTTCCATCCCTTCCGTCTGCCCTCGCCCAGCCTGTGGCGCGACGTGCTGCAGAAGATGAAGGCGTCCGGCCTGAATGCCGTGGCCTTCTACTTCAGCTGGGGCTACCACTCGGCCAAGCCGGGCCACTACGACTTCACAGGCATCCGCAACATTGAGCGCGCCATCCAGATGGCCGAGGAAGAGGGCCTCTACGTCATCGCCCGCATGGGGCCGTATGTGAATGCGGAGCTGACGGCCGGCGGCTTCCCCGGCTGGCTGCTGCGCCAGCGTGTCGAGGCACGCACCGACGCAGCCGAGTACCAGGCCGCCACCGACGAGTGGATGACGCAGATCAACGCCATTCTGGCCCGCCACCAGATCACCAATGGCACGGGCAACGTCATCGCCTACCAGCTGGAGAACGAGCTGTTCGCGGTGAACCCCAAGAACATCCGGCACATGCAACACCTGGCGGATAAGGCGCGCGCCGACGGCATCACCGTGCCGCTGTTCCACAACGCCGCATCGCGGCTGCCGGACTGGACGCCCAAGAACTCCACCGCCCCGTTCGCCAACCCCGGCCCGACGGACCTCTACGCCTTCGACGGCTACCCCGGCGGCATCTGCGACGTGCACGGCACGCCCGGCGCACCAGCGCCGGTGCAGGACTGGGGCATCTACGGTCGAAACTTCCCCAAGGTCGGCTCGCTCGCCTCGCCCAACACGCCGGGCTTCGTCGCCGAGATCGGCGCGGGCTGGTTCGACTACTGGGGCAGCAACGGCACGTACGAGTGCACGGCCAAGCGCCAGGGGCCGGGCTACCAGCGCGTGGTCTACGGCGGCAGCCTGATCAACTCGCTGACCATCCACTCCATCTACATGGCCTACGGCGGAACCAGCTGGGGCTGGCTGGGCGGACCGGTGGTCTACACCAGCTACGACTACGGCTCGCCCATCAACGAGTCGCGCGTGATGCGCGACAAGGCGCTGGTACTCAAGCAGATGGGCGGCTTCGTGCAGGCTGCCACGCCCGTGCTTGCGGCGATGGACAAGGGTGAGGTGCTGGACCCCGGCAACGCCAAGATCAGGCTCTATCACAACGTCAACAAGGCGCTCGGCAGCCACGTGCTGCTGGCCCAGCACAACCACCTGACCGGCAGCGAGGCCTTCGGCTTCAAGTTGCAGACACGTGACGGCAACTACCAGGTGCCGCAGGCCGGCAAGCTGACGCTGACCGGCCAAGACGCCAAGATGCTGCTGGCCAGCTACGCGCTTGAGCGCCAGCACCTGGTCTACAGCACTAGCGAGCTGCAGGCGCAGCTGCAGCAGGGTGCCCGCGACGTGGCACTGCTCTACGGCCGCAATGGCGACGACGGCGAGACCGTCCTTCGCTACACCAGCCAACCCAAGGTGCAGGTGCTGCGCGGCCAGGCCCAGACGCTTTGGGATGCCCAGCGCGGAGACCTGCGGCTGAACTACCGCCACAGCGAACTGACCGAGCTACTGATCAGCGGCGGCGGCCGCGCACCGCTGCTGCTGCTGCTGGCCGACGAGAAGACCGGCTGGGAGTTCTGGCGCCTGAAGGCGGGTGACCAGGCTGTGCTGGTGCGTAGCCCGGCACTGGTGCGCACGGCCGCCTTCAGCGGCAGGACCCTGCAACTGACCGGCGACACGACGCAGGCAAGCACGCTGCGCGCCTGGGTGCCCGAAGGCATCAATGCACTGAGTTTCAACGGCCAGACTGTCGCCGCGGCTGCGCAAGACCACAGCCTGGTTGCCCGCGTCACGTTGGCAGGTCCGGCCGCCATCCAACTGCCCGACCTCACTCAGACCGCGTGGACACGCCGCTTCGACTCGCTGGAAGCAGACCCCAAGTTTGACGACAGCGGCTGGCGCAAGGCCGACGCTGCCGTGTCTGCCGCCAACGTCTACACCGCGCCCGACCGGGGCCAACCGGTGCTGGCGATGAGCGACTACGGCTTCCACCACGGCGACGTCTGGTACCGCGGCCGCTTCACGACAAGCGACACCAAACCGCTGCAGCTGGAGCTGTTCTTCGGCGGCGGCGGCGCCGGCATGATCCAAGTCTGGGTGGATGGCAAGTTCGTCGGCCAACAGGACCACGACACCGGCCGCCCCTTCCCCGAGACAACCGACACCTTCAGACATCTGCTGAAGGACCTGCCGGCTGGCGAGCACGTCATCGCCGTCGTCGTACGCAACAACTCGCACAACTGGGACCTGTTCGCTGACGACGTGCACAAGGAGGCCCGCGGCCTGATCTCCGCGTCGCTGGCGCCCAAGGGCGGCCAGCGCTTTGGCACCACCATCGCCTGGAAGATCCAGGGCAACAAAGGCGGCGAGGACATTGCCGACCTCGTCCGCGGCCCACTCAACAATGGTGGCCTTCAGGGGGAACGCATGGGCTGGCACCTCCCGGTCGACCCCGCCAAGTCGCAGGCCGGCTGGGACGCGACGACGCCAGGCGCCGCCCCGCCCGCCGCCGGCACGTACTGGCTGCGCACCAACTTCAAGTTGGACTTGCCACAAGGCCATGACGTGCAACTGGGACTGGCCTTCGGCGACACCAGCAAGCCGCGCTCGGAGCGCGAAAACCGCGCACTGATCTTCGTAAACGGCTGGAACCTGGGTCAGTTCATTGCCCACATCGGCCCGCAGCGCGTCTTCGTGATGCCGCCAGGCATCCTGAACTCCAACGGCGACAACACGCTGACGCTGGCCGTCACCACCGACGGTGACGCGGCCAATGCGCTGGAGGCCGTGCGCCTGGTGCCGCTGGCCGTGTCCCGCGGCGGCGTGCCGCTGGAAGCCGTGGCGCAGCCACGCAGCCTGCAGCGTTAAACATGCGCCGCACCCGCCTCGCCATCGCTCTGCTGGCGCTTGCCGGCGCCGCCATCGCCCAGCGCCAGGAGCAGACGCTGGTCAGCGGCTGGCGCTTCCAGAAGAGCGACCCCGGCGCTGCCATGCAGCCGGCCTTCGACGACAGCGGCTGGCAGGCCGTGCGCGTGCCGCACGACTGGAGCCAGCACGAGCCCTTCCGTGCCGAATACGGCAGCGGCAACGGCTACGCGGCCGGCGGCATTGGCTGGTACCGCCGCAGCTTCGCCTTGGGGACCGAGCAGAAGGGCCGAGTCGCGCGCATCACCTTCGACGGTGTCTACGACCATGCCCAGGTCTGGATCAACGGCCAGTACGTGGGCGGCCGCCCCAATGGCTACAGCAGCTTCCAGTTCGAGCTGACGCCGTACTTGAAGTTCGACGGCAGCCCGAACGTGCTGGCTGTCCGCGTGGACCACTCGCGGCAGACGGATTCGCGCTACTTCACCGGCTCCGGCATTTACCGCGACGCACGACTGAGCTTCACGGACGCACTTCATATCGCGCCCTGGGGCAGCTACGTGACGACGCCCCAGGTCAGCGCGGCCCGGGCAGACGTGAAGGCCGAGGCCGAGCTGATCAACGCTGCGGCGAGCGAGCGCCAGTTCACGCTGCGCGCCGAGCTGATCGCGCCGGACGGCCGCGTCGTCACCACGCGCGAGGCCCGGGCCAGCCTCGCGGCTGGCAAGCGCCGCACACTGAGCCAGAAACTCGTCGTCAACGAACCGCAGCGCTGGTCGCCGGAGGCGCCGCGGCTCTACACGCTGCGCCAGACAGTGCTGGTGGACGGCAGGCCCGTCGACCAGACCACGACGCCCTTCGGCATCCGCAACTTCCGCTTCGACGCCGCCCAGGGGTTCTTCCTGAACGGCCAGCCACTCAAGATCAAGGGCGTCTGTCTGCACCACGATGCCGGCAGCCTGGGTGCTGCCGTGCCGGTGGCGGTACTGGAGCGCCGGCTGCAGCAGCTCAAGGACATCGGCGTCAACGCCATCCGCACGAGCCACAACCCAGCAGCGCCCGAACTGCTGGATCTGGCGGATCGCATGGGCTTCCTGGTGCAGGCTGAGGCCTTCGACGAGTTCACGCCTACCAAGAACAAGTGGATCGAGGGCTGGAACGTCGGCGTTCCCGGCCGCCAGGGCTATGGCGAGGAGTTCGCGGCCTGGGGCGTGCGCGACATCGAGGACATGGTGAGGCGCGACCGCAATCATCCCAGCATCGTCATGTGGAGCGTCGGCAACGAGGTCGACTACCCCAACGATCCGTTCTCCCATCCGGTGCTAGGCGCCAAGTACCGCCCCGCAGCGCCGCCGGCCAGCGACCTGGTGCTTTGGGGCCGACCGCTGGTGGACGCCGTGCGCCGCATGGACCCGACGCGCCCCGTCACTGTCGCCATGGCTTCGGTGGAAATGAGCGATGCCGTCGGCTTTGGCGGTCTTTTCGACGTGGCCGGCTACAACTACCAGGAGGCCCGCTACTCGGCCGACCACGCGAAGTTCCCGAAACGCGTCATCTACGGTAGCGAGAACCGCCACGACTACCGGGCCTGGGCCATCGTGCGCGACACGCCTTACATCAGCGCTCAGTTCCTGTGGACCGGCTTCGACTACCTCGGCGAAGCCGGCCGTTGGCCGCTACGCGCAGCGGATTTCGGCCTCTTCGACCTGGCCGGCTTCATGAAGCCGCGCGGCGCCTTCCGTGCCAGCCTGTGGAGCGAGCAACCCGTCGTCTATCTGGCGGCCGCCACCGCCTCGGCCACGCTGGTCGCATCGCAATCCGGCCAGGGAACGCCGTTGCTGGACCAGCAAAAGCGCGCCAAGGTGGCGGAGCACTGGAACTGGCCGGCGGGAGAGTCCATGGTTGTGTCCGCCTATGCCAACACGCCCGAGGTGCAGTTGTGGCTGAACGGCAAGCTGGTGGGCACGCAAAAGGCCATGGATGCCGTCGAAGGCATCCTGAGCTGGACGATGCCCTTCGAAGCCGGCGAGCTGAAGGCCGTGGGGCTCAAGGACGGCAAGGCCGCCGCTGAGGTCAAGCTGCAGACCGCCGGCGCGGCCGCGCGCATCGAGCTGCAGCGGGTCGCCCCGACCAAGGACGGCATCGAGCAGATTGCCTTCTTCGTCGTCGACGCCCAGGGCCGGCGCGTACCCGACGCCGCCCAGCGCCTGCGCTTCGATCCCGCCGGCCCGCTGGAAATCCTCGGCATCGGCAATGGCAACCTTGCGGACGTGGATGATCCGCGTGATGCCGAGCATGCGGCCTACGAAGGCCGCGGCCTCGCCATCCTGCGCCGCACCGACAAGACCCAACCCGCGCGCCTGCGCGTCAGCGCCCCCGGCCTCATGCCGGCTGAGCTGGACCTCTAAGCAGTACACAGAGAGACAAGACCATGTCCAAGCAGATCCTCAAGCCCGTCGATTCCTCCAAGATCCACCCGCTGCTGGCCCATCACACGGCTCACCTGGGCGCGGATCGCGATGACATCCGAGGCGCCATCGACCGCCTGATCCACAACCTGATCAACATCGAGGACACCGACGGCAAGTTCCTGCTGCGCCTGGACGACGGTCGCGTGCTGGACACCAAGGGCTGGAACGGCTTCGAGTGGACGCACGGCGTGGGCCTGTACGGCGTCTACAAGGTCTGGGAGCTGACCGGTGACCCCAAGGCCTGGGACATCATGATCAGTTGGTTCGAGGCGCGCTTCAAAGAAGGCATGCCCAGCCGCAACATCAACCCGGTGGCGCCCTTTCTGACGTTGGCCTACCTATTCGACCGGACCGGCGACCGCCGCTTCCTGCCCTACATCGACCGCTGGGCTGAATGGGTCTACAACGAGCTGCCACGCACCGAGGAAGGTGGCTTCCAGCACATCGTCTACAACAGCGTGAATCACCAGCAGCTGTGGGACGACACGCTGATGATGTCGGTGCTGCCGCTGGCCAAGTTCGGCCTGCTGCTGAACCGCCCGCACTACATCGAAGAGGCCAAGCGCCAGTTCCTCGTCCACATCAAGTACCTGGCTGACCGCAAGACCGGCCTGTGGTTCCATGGCTGGACCTTCGAAGGCCGCCACAACTTCGCCAACGCCTTGTGGGCACGCGGGAACTCCTGGGTCACCATCGTCATCCCGGAGTTCATCGAGCTGCTGAACCTGCCCGAGGGCGATGCCTTCCGCCAGTTCTTGGTCACGACGCTGGAAGCACAGGTCAAGGCGCTGGCCCAGTTCCAGTCGCCGTCAGGTCTGTGGCCCACCTTGCTGGACGACCCGACCTCGTACGACGAAGCTGCAGCCTCGGCCGGTTTCGCCTACGGCATCCTGAAAGCCGTCCGCAAGGGCTACATCTCCAAAGACTATGAAGCCTTCGGCGTGAAGGCTGCGCTGGCCGTGCGAAAGCACATCAACGAAGCGGGCGAGCTGACGCAGGTCAGCTTCGGCACGCCGGTGTTCAACACGCTGCAGGAATACAAGGACATCCCGCTGACGTCCATGCCGTTCGGCCAGGCGATGGCGCTGCTGGCCATGGGCGAACTGCTCGTCCGTTTCATCTGAGGCCGACATGCAGCAAAAGAACCTGCACCCCGCGGCCCGAGAGCCGAACTGGATCAACTACTGGGGCTGGGGCAGCGGCGACATGCTGGGCGCAGGCGCCCAGGCGGTCATCACCGGCTGGCTGTTCTATTTCTTCACGACCTTCTGCGGCCTCAGCGCCGTCGAGGCCGGGCTGATCCTTGGCCTGCCACGCCTGCTGGAAGCCATCACCTGCCCGCTGATCGGCTACGTGTCCGACAACCTGCGCCACACCTGGGTGGGCCGCAAGATCGGCCGGCGCAAGATCTTCCTGCTGATCACCATCCCGCTGCTGCCCAGCTTCGCCCTGATCTTCCGCACCGGCCACACCTTCTACTACTACCTGTTCGCATTCATCTTCTTCGAGCTGCTGTACACGATGTTTCTCATTCCATGGGAAACGCTGGCGGCCGAGATGACCAAGGACTACAAGGCCAAGGCCAAGTTCGCCGGTGCGCGCATGATCGTGGCTCAGAGTTCGGCCATCCTGGCCTCCTACCTGCCCACGCTGCTGATCAGCCAGTTCGGCGGCAAGGACTCGCCCGACACGTTCTTCTGGATGGCGGCCATCTTCGGCGTCATCTTCTCGGTGGTCGTGCTCATCGTCGTGCTGACGAGCTGGGAGCGCCCCTACGGCCCGCGCGAGCAGGCCGTGCTGTCGCAGACCTATGGCGGCGTCAGCCTCAAGGCTGCGCTGAGCCTGCCGGTGAAGATGTTCCGAGACCTCTTCTCCACGCTGAAGATCCGCGCCTTCCGCCAGCACCTGTCCATCTACCTGGGCGGCTACCTGTCGCAGGACATCTTTAACACCGCGTTCCCCATCTTCGTGGCGACGGTGCTGATGGGTGCCACCCTCGTCATCTCGCAGTTGATGACAGTCATGTACGTGGCCCAGTTGATCTCCGTGATGGTGGCCATCCAGATCGTCATCCGCACCGGCCCGGTACTGGCCTACCGCATCGCTATCGGCCTGTTCGGCGCGGCGCTGCTGCTGTACCTGGGCTTCTACCTGGCTCGGCCCGAGGGCTTCGAGGCCGGCTTCCAGGCCCTGGGCGCCAATCTGTTCGGCGCGCTGGATCCCACGCGCACCGAGTTCTCATCAGCGCTGGTGTTCTGGCTCTTCGCACCCATCGTGCTCGCCGGCCTGGGTCGCGGTACGTTGAACTTCGTACCCTGGTCGGTCTACAACTACCTGCCCGACATCGATGAGGCAGTCACCGGTCAGCGCCGCGAGGGCATCTTCGCCGGCGTGATGACGCTGGTGCGCAAGGTGGCGCAGAGCGCCGCCATCATCGCCAGCGGCTGGATCATCGACCTGGGCGGCTACGTATCGCCCAAGACCCGCCCGGGCGAACTGATTGTGCAGACGCCGGAGGCCATCCAGACCATCACCGCGCTGATGGTCGGCGGGCCGTTGCTGATGATGCTGCTGGGCCTGGTGGCCTCATGGAGCTTCCGCCTGAACGCTGGCACGCATGCAGTGCTGGTGCACGAAGTGGAACGCCTGCGCAATGGCGCCACCGAGGCCCAGAACGAGGCCAACCGCCAAGTCGTCGAGGACCTGACCGGCTGGTCCTATGACCGCCTCTGGGGCCGCGGCAACGGCAGCGCTGCCTCGTCCGAAGCTTCCCCTGTCCAGCAGCACGCGCGCACATGACCGACTTCAGCCGCCGCCACTTCTTCAAGACCGCCGCGCTGCCCCTCGCGGGAACCGCGGCGCTGGCCGGCACGACCTCAGCCGCCGCGCCAGGCCCCGCACCGGCCATGCCTGCAGCCACTGACTCGCACACACTGCGCTGGCTGGACGGCGCCGCGCCTGAGCTGATGCTGGGCGGCACGCTGGGCCTGCCCTGGCCTCGCGGCCAACAAGCCAAGGGCCAGGTCTTCCATGCCATGGACTCAGCCGGCAAGCCGCTGCCTCTGCAGACTTGGCCGCTGGCCTACTGGCCCGATGGCTCGCTGAAGTGGACCGCCCACGCGCTACCCGCCGGCATCTCCGCCGGTGCTGCGCCGAGCATCCGCCCCGGCAAGGGCGTGACGGCCGCTGGCACCACGGTCGGCGTCAAGGAGCAGCCGGACTTCGTCGAGGTGGACACCGGCATCATCCGCTGTCGGCTGCCACGCCAGGGCAACCAGTTGATCCAGAGCATCGAGCGCGACGGGCGTGTGGTCATGGGCGGCTGCACACTGATCGCGCAGACCGACGACAAGCCTGATGCCGGGCAAGGCCCAGTCACGCAGACCGAATTCCAGAGCCGTATCTCCAAGCTCAGCGTCGAGCAGAGCGGCCCGGTGCGCGCCGTCATCAAGGTCGACGGTCAACATCGCAGCGCGTCCGGCCGCGAGTGGCTGCCGTTTTCCGTGCGTTTCTACTTCTATGCCGGCGCCGAAACGCTGCGGGTGATGCACAGCTTTGTTTTCGACGGCGACGAGAACCGCGACTACCTGCGCGGCATCGGACTGCGCGTCGATGTGCCGTTGCGCGACGCGCTGTACGACCGCCACGTGCGTTTCGCCGGCGAGGCGGGTGGTTTGTGGGCCGAGGGCGTGCGCAACCTCACCGGCCTGCGCCGCGAGCCAGGTACGGCCGTGCGTGAGGCCCAACTGGCCGGCCGCGCTACGCCGCCTCTGGCGCAATGGGGCGCTCAGGTGCGCCAGCTGCAGCACCGCATACCTGCCTGGGGTGACTACACGCTCAGTCAGCTCAGCGCCGACGGCTTCCAAATCAGGAAACGCACCAAGCCCGGCCACGGCTGGATCCCGGCTGCCTTCGGCAGACGCGCCCCGGGTAGCGGCTACATCGGCGGCGCGACCGGCGGCGTGGCCTTCGGCCTGCGGGACTTCTGGCAGCGCCACCCGACGCAGCTGGACATCCGCGACGCCCATACCGACACCGCCCAGGTAACGCTGTGGATGCACTCGCCCGAGGCGCCGGCTATGGACCTGCGCTTCTATCACGACGGCTTGGGCATGGAGACCCACGAGCAGGAGCTTGAGGGCCTGGAAGTCACCTACGAGGACTACGAGAAGGGCTTCGGCACGCCGGTGGGCATTGCGCGCAGCAGCGAAATCACGCTGTGGGCGCTGGCCGCCACGCCATCCCGCGAACGTCTGGTACAGATGGCAACAGCCGTGCAGACGCCGCCGCAGCTGGCTGCTTCACCGGCCCGCTATCTGCAGGCCGGCGTGTTCGGCAGGCTGTGGAGCCTGCCCGACCGCTCCACGCCCGCACGCCGCAAGATCGAGGACCGGCTGGATTTCCTGTTCGGCTTCTATGCCCGGGAGGTCGAGCAGCGCCACTGGTACGGCTTCTGGGACTACGGCGACATCCGCCACACCTACGACGCCGACCGCCACGAGTGGCGCTACGACGTGGGCGGCTACGCATGGGACAACTCGGAGCTGTCGCCCGACCTGTGGCTCTGGTACGCCTACCTGCGCAGCGGCCGGGCTGACATCTTCCGCTTCGCCGAGGCCATGGTGCGCCATACCGCCGAGGTGGATATCTACCACGCCGGCCGCTTCAAGGGCCTGGGCACACGACACAACGTGCAGCACTGGGGCTGCAGTGCCAAGCAGGCGCGCATCTCCACGTCGGCCAACCGACGCTTCTACTATTACCTGACCGCCGATGAGCGCATCGGCGATGTCATGCGCGAAGTGCTGGACGTCGACCAGAAGCTGGACGAGGTGGACCCGGTGCGCAAGATCGCGGGCCGCGTGGACAAGGGCCCCTGGCCCGCGCGTATCGGCTTCGGCACCGATTGGGGCTCGCTGGTCGCAAACTTCATGACCGAGTGGGAACGCACCGGCGACGTCCGCTGGCGCAACAAGCTGCTGCGCGGCATGCAGGGCATTGCAGCCATGCCGCACGGCTTCTTCACCGGCAGCGGCGGCTACGAGCCCACGGGACCCAACGAAGGCGCGCTGCACAACGTCAGCGGCGACAAGATCAGCGCCAGCCACCTGAGCGCCGTGTTCGGTGGCATGGAAATGATGACGGAGCTGGTGGAGCTGATCGACGTGCCGGCGTTCAAGCAGGCCTGGGTGCAGTACTGCGACCTGTACAACGCGCCGCGCGACCAGCAGGTCAAGTCACTGGGCGCACCGCATGGTGGCAGCGCGGTGCTCACGGTGGGCCACTCGCGCCTGACCGCCTATGCCGCGGCGCAACGCCGGGACGCGGTGCTGGCGCAGCGGGCGTGGAAGGAGTTCTTGGCCGACGAGCGCTTCGGAGCCAAACCACTGACGACCACGCGCATCGCCGGCCCACTGGTGCTGAACCCGGTGGACGAGGCTGCCTGGATCAGCACCAACGACACCGCGCAATGGGGCCTCGCGGCCATCCAGAACCTCGCCCTGGTGGGCGAGCATCTGAAAGACTGACATGAAGCATCTGCTGCTTGTCGCCGGCCTGCTGGCCGCGCCCGCCTGGGCGGACGGCACCCTGCGCTTCGCCTTCGATGGCAAGCCCACCGACGGCGAGGTGACGGTGTCGGCCGACACTGTCTACAGCCGCGAACGCGGCCATGGCTTCGAAGCCGATTCCCCGCGCAACGCAGTCGGGCTCCCCTTCTTCTTCTCGGTTGACCTGCCCGAGGGCAACTACCGCGTGACCGCCACGCTGGGCGGCAAGGATGCCAGCGACACGACGATCAAGGCCGAGCTGCGGCGCCTGCTGCTGGACGCCGTCCAGTTGCCCGCTGGCCGCAGCGAGAGGCGCAGCTTCATCGTCAACGTGCGCACCGCCAATATCGCCGCAGTACCGGGCGTGGAGGCCGGGCGCGTGAAGCTGAAGGAGCGCGAGATCGCCAGCGAGGCCTGGGCCTGGGATCGCCGGCTGACGTTAGAGATCAACGGAACCCGGCCGGCGCTGACACACCTGACGATCGAGCCGGTCAAGCTGCCCACGATCTACCTGCTGGGCGACTCGACGGTGGCGGACCAGTCCGGCGAACCCTACGCCAGTTGGGGCCAGATGCTGCCGGCCCTCTTCAAAAACAGTGTCGCCGTCTCCAATCACGCTGAATCCGGCGAAACCTTCCGCGACTCGCTCGCGCGGCGGCGTATCGACAAGATCCTGTCCACGCTGCAGCCCGGTGACACGGTACTGCTTCAATTCGGCCATAACGACCAGAAGCAGCAGAAGGACGGCAGCGGCAACGCCCAGACCTACCAGGCAGAGCTGCGCACACATGCCGAGCGCATCCTGGCGCGCGGTGGCGTTCCGGTGGTGGTGTCGTCCATGGAGCGCCGCAACTTCGATGCCCAGGGGCGCATCAGGCCCAGCCTGCTGGAATACGCTGACGCGGCCCGCAGGGTCGCCATGGAGATGAAGCTCGCCTTCATCGACCTCAATGGCATGAGCCAGCAGATGTACGCCGCCCTCGGCCCTGAGCGCTCGCAGGCTGCGCATCCGCTCAACGGCGGCAAGCTGGACAACACCCATCACAACAACTACGGCGCCATGCAATTGGCGCGTTTGGTGGCACTGGGCCTGAGGGAAGCCCGCGTGCCCGTCGCCGCGGAGCTGCGCGATGATCTTGGCCCCATAGACCCCGCCAAGCCGCAGGCGCCGGAGCAGTTCCACGTCGCGGTGAGCCCGGGGTTCACACAACAACGCCCACTGGGCGACTGAGCCGATGAAATTCCCCGTCCTCGCCGTGGCGCTGGCCTGCGCCGCGCTCATCAATGCGCCCGTCACGGCGGCCACGCCGACCGAAGCCACCGAGATTGTCACGGCGCAAGGCTTCTCGCCCGAGCGGCTCAAGCGCCTGGACGCGGCCATTGACGAACAGATCGCGGGCAAGCAACTGGCCGGTGGCGTCATGGTCGTCATGCGCGACGGCAAGCCGGTTGTCTTCAAGGCGTACGGCCAGCGTGACGTCGAGAACGCCCGGCCTATGCGCACGGACACCATCTTCCGCATCGCGTCCATGAGCAAGGCGCTCACGACCGTGGCGGCCATGATCCTTTACGAGGAAGGCCGCTTCCTGCTGAAGGATCCCGTGGCGCGCTACCTGCCAGCCTTCGCCAACCTGCAAGTGGCCCTGCCGGGCGGCGGCACCGAGAAGCCGCGCCGCGCGCTGACCATCCACGATCTGCTGACCCACACCGCGGGCATGAGCTACGGCCCTGGCCCGGCCAAGGCGGCCTACGACGCTGCCGGCATGAAGGACTGGTACCTCGTCGGCAACGACGAGACGCTCAGCGCATGGACCGACCGTTTTGCCGCTCTGCCACTGCAAAGCCAACCGGGCGATCAGTTCATCTACGGCTACGCAACCGACGTGCTGGGCCGCCTCGTTGAGGTGGTGTCTGGCCAGTCGCTGGACCAGTTCATCAAGGCGCGCATCACTGACCCGCTGCGCATGCCCGACACCGGCTTCGCCGTGCCGCCCGAGAAGGTGGCACGACTGGCCAACGTCTATGGCCTGGAGGGCGGCCAGCTCAAGCTGATGGAGACGTCCGACAAGAGCGACTTCGTCAACGGACCGCACAAGCTGATGTCCGGCGGTGCCGGCATGCTGAGCACCGCCGGCGACTACACGCGCTTTCTGCAGATGCTGCTCAACAAGGGCGAACTGGACGGTGTACGCATCCTCGCACCCATGACCGTGGCGCTGATGACGTCAGACCACCTCGCCGACAAGTCCCGTGGTGACGCTGACGGCTTCGGCCTTGGTTTCTGGGTCAACGTCAGGCGCGGCGGCTTCAAGGAGCTGGGCAGCGAGGGTGCATTCGGCTGGGGCAGCGCCTACTTCCCGCAATACACGGTGGACCCCAAGGAGCGCCTCATCATCCTGCTGATGACGCAGCTCCGGCCCGCGGGCAGCTCTACGCTGCACTTGCGCGTGCGCACCCTGACCTACCAGGCCCTCATCAACTAGGCACTACAGACCCCGCGCCGGAAGGCGCGCCCCCCCACACACGATCGCCATCGCGATTCATCGCGAGGAAACCGCCGAGCGATTCCTTTCCGCTATCGCAACGGCCTGCGATCGCTCACGCCCTTGAGTGCTTGCCAAACGCTCAAGCGCTTGAGCACACGTGATAGAGCCCCCTGCCTAGAGTCCGCTCCCGGTCGCGGCCAACGCCGCAAACCGTGAATAACGACACAAAAGCAGGAGACTTCATGCACAAGACAAGCACCCGCCAGCGCCTGGCCCGCTGGCTGGCCGCAGGGTTGCTCGCCGCGGCGGCGCCGGCCGCCATGGCGGCCTTCAGCATCACCACTGTCCACGACAACAACAACGCGGCGCGTCCGCAGTACATCATCGACACCGACGCCGGTCTGGTGTTCAAGGTACGCGCCTGGGACAACGGTTCCAGCACCACGTCCTCAGGCGACCTGTCCAGCATGGTCTACAAGGGCGTCGAGTACGCAGACGCATCACGCGGCACGCAGCTGAACTCCGGCGCGGACTGGCTCTACACCGGCGTCAGCGCGGTGGCCGTGACAGCCGAGCTGGTCAACGCCAACGGCACCGTCGTGCCGGCCTCCGCGGCGAACAACGGCGTGGTTGTAGGTGACGCATACATCCGCGTGACGCTGACCGTGAACAGCACCAAGGGCGGCACGCTGACGCACTACTACGTCGTCAAGAAGGGCGAGTCCAACATCCACATGGGCACGCACTTCACCGAGGAACCCGACGTACACGGCCTGGTGCGCTTCATCGCACGCATCCCCATCGCCAGGCTGCCCAATGGCGGCCCGCCCCACGCGGCTGGCGGCCTCGTCAGCTACGGCGGCCAGAGCTACTGGGCCGAAGACCTGCGCGGCACCAGCGGCGCCATCGAGGCCAGCGACGTGTTCGGCTTCGCCGCCACCGACCCGCGCTACGGCCAGTCGCGCTCCAAGCACTATGCCAATCGCCGTCTGAAGGACTGGGAGTTCGTCGGCGGCACCGGCCCCGGCGTGGGCGTCTGGTTCTGGCGCGACAACAACGAGGGCGGCTCCGGCGGGCCGTTCTACCGCAGCCTGCTGCAGCAGATCACCGACACGACCAACGAGCTGACCTACATCGTCAACTACGGCGAGGCCCAGACGGAAGCCTTCCGCATGGGCGTGCTGAACACGTACACGATGATCTTCAACGACGGCACGCCCCCCTCGGCGCGGCCTGACACCAGCTGGTACGGCAAGGTCGGCATGCTTGGCTATGTGCCGCCGTTGGGCCGCGGCTCGGTCAGCGGCGCCGGCCTGACGGGTCGCATCGCCGGCCTGCCCTACACCGTGGGTTTCGCCAATGCGCAGGCGCAGTACTGGGCTGACGCTGACCCTGCCGACGGCCATTTCACAGCCACCGGCATGCTGCCCGGCGTCTACACGATGACCGTCTACAAGGGTGAGCTCGCCGTGCAGACAGGCACAGTGACGGTCACCGCCAACGCCAGTTACGCGCTGAACCCGGTGGCCATCACCGGCGACCCGGAGACCACGCCGGCGCTCTGGCGCATCGGTCACTGGGACGGCACGCCGCAGGAGTTCATCAACGGCGACAAGCTGACCTTCATGCATCCATCCGACGTGCGCATGGCCTCGTGGCTGGTCAGCCCCTTCGTCGTCGGCCAATCCGACGCCGCCACGCAGTGGCCGGCCTATCAGTGGAAGGACGTCAACAACGGCCTGCAGATACGCTTCACGCTCAAGCGGGGCCAGAACGCGGCGCCGCTGCGGCTGCGCATCGGCACCACGGCCGACTACAACAGCGCCCGCCCGCAGGTCACGATCAACAGCTGGACGTCGGGCATCCCCGCCGCGCCGCCCAAGGTCTCGCGCAACCTCACGGTAGGCACCTATCGCGGCTTCAACCGCACCTACACCTTCGACATCCCGGCCGCCCAGTTGGTCGTCGGCACCAACGTGCTGACCATCAACACCGTCAGCGGCACCGCAGGTGCCAGCTTCCTGAGCCCGGCCTTGTCCTTCGACGCCATCGACCTGGTGGCCGCGAACTGACGCCCGACGCCCCAGCCGGCCACGCTGGACGCTGGCCGGACGGATCGGTCCCCGATGGGGACGTCGACGCCTCAGGCACTGCAGCCACAAGCATCGCCAGCGCGGGCCGGCGTGGGAGCGCCCCGGCGCTCGGCCCAAAACACAACCGAGACCATCATCATGAAAATCATCGCTCCCCTTCTCGCGACCTTGTTCACTCTGCCCGCTGCAGCCGCTGTCGTGCAGACCACCGGCACTGGCAGCGCCACACCCACCGGCAACCACCTGAGCTACGCCGCCGACTTCGAGGCCAACATCGACCTCGTCAGCCCCTGGTCCGAAGGCGGCCTGCTGTTCAGTCACACGGGCCTGTCCAATGACAACGGCGGCTGCGGCTATGCCGGCGAGTTCTGCGTGGACCTGGGCGCAGGCGAGAGCTACAGCCAGTCCTTCAGCGGCAACTACTTCGCCGCCACGGGCATGAATGCTTACCTGTCCATTCGCAGCGCGGGGGCCGCCCTGAACGGCATCGAGTTCGCCGTCGATTCCGGCTATGCCAACATCTTCCTGATGTGGCAGACCTGGCTGGACGGAGTTCTCACGGGTAGCGGGCGAACGTCCCTGGGCTCCGCCGGCATCGGCGGCGTGCTGGCGCTGAGCGA
>NZ_DASWYS010000049.1:0-59122 GCF_036404855.1 Roseateles sp. | reverse complement strand
CGCCCAGATCATCTCGCCCAGCGCCTCCATCGCCACATGGTGGGCCTCGTGGCGCGAGTTGCGTTTGGCACTGAGCAGGTCCACCGCCTGGCGGATGCCGGAGGGCTGGTCGATGGCGTGCTGCTCGGTGATGGTCAGGTGCATGGACAGGTGCAGAAAGGGGTTGGTGCGGCCCTCTTCCACCGTGTAGACCCTCTCCAGCGCGGCGGCCTCGTCGGCCAGATCGTCGTGGTACTCGGGGTGCTCGGCGATCCAGTCCGCGGCGATGGCCTCCATCGGGATCAGCGGCGCACCGTCGCGCCATTTGCGGTAGGTGGCGCAAAAGAAGCGCCGGACTTCGAGCTGGGACGGGGCGAACATGGCCCGATTGTCGCCCTCCGGGGGAGGTCTTTCAGGCGCGGGGTTCCGTGTCCTGCTTGCTGTCCCAACTGGTCCGCTGCGCGCGGTAGGCCTGTTCGGCCGAGCGTTCGGCCGCGATGAGCTGCTCGAACTGCCGCAGGCCACGCTTGGCAGCCGCGATCAACGCGCCCTCGTCGCGCTGCAGTGGCACCATCGTCTCCAGCAGATCGACGTTGTGGCGCTTGAAGCGCATGGCTTGGCGGCGGGCGGCGGCGGGCTCCATGCCGGTCAGCTCCAGCACGGTGCGAGCGCTCAGCAGCGCCGACTCGAAGGTCTCGCGCTCGACGTGCGTGACGCCCAGCTCGCGCAGCTGGTAGTAGTGCTGCACGTTGCGGGCGCGCGCGACGAGGGTGAGCTGCGGGAAATGCTCGCGCGCCAGCTTGACCAGCTCGATGCTCTGGCCGATGTCGTCGATGGCGATGATGAGGATGCGCGCGGTCTCCGCGCCCGCGCCGCGCAGCAGGTCCAGCCGGGTGACGTCGCCGTAGTAAACCGTCCAGCCGAAGCGCCGCAGGCTCTCGATGGCCTCGGCGTCGTGGTCCAGCGCGGTGGCCTGCAGCCCATTGGCGCGCAGCAGCCGGCCGATGACCTGGCCATAGCGGCCGCAACCGGCCAGGATGATGGGTGAAGGCGTTGGGGGGGCTTCGGCGCGCTTCTTGGTGAGGTCCAGCCGCGCCAGCTTGCGCGACATCAGCCGGTCCCCCAGCGTCATCAGCAGCGGCGTCAGCGCCAGCGACATCGCGATGGCGGCGACCAGCGCCGAGTACTGCGCGCCGCTGAGCATGCCCTCGCCCTGCGCCAGCTGGAAGACGACGAAGCCGAACTCGCCCCCCGGGGCCAGCAGGATGACGAAGGCCGGCCGCTCGGCCAGTGGGATCCCCATGAGCTTGGACATCGCGACCAGCACCATCGTCTTGCAGGCCAGCAGCGCCAGCAGCGTGGTCAGCACGAGCAGCGGCTGCGCGGCGACGGCGCGCAGGTCCAGCCCCATGCCCACGGCGATGAAGAACAGCCCCATCAGCAGACCCTTGAACGGCTCCAGGTCGGTCTCGAGCTCGCGGCGGTACTCGCTCTCGGCCAGCAGCACGCCGGCCAAGAAGGCGCCCAGCGCCATCGACAGGCCCACCAGCTGCATCAGCGCCGCCGTGCCCAGCACCAGCAGCAGCGCAGCGGCCGTGAATATCTCGGGCGTCTTGCTGTGGGCGATCCAGCGCAGCGCAGGGCGCAGCAACAGCCGGCCGCCGAAGATGATGATGATGATGGCACCCACCGCCTTGGCCGCGGCCAGCCAGGTGCGGCCATCGCCGTCGTCATGCGCACCGCTGAGCGCCAGCACCGGCACCAGTGCCAGCACGGGGATGGCGGCGATGTCCTGCAGCAGTGCGACGGACAGGATGCTCTCGCCGCCGGTCGTGCGCCCAAGGTTGCGCTCGGCCATCACGGCCAGCGCGACGGCCGTCGACGACATCGCCAGCCCCAGGCCCACGACCAGCGACACCCGCCAGGGGTGGCCTGTTGCGACGCCCACGGCCGTCAGTGCCGCTGCGCAACCCAGGAGCTGCACGCTGCCCCAGCCGAAGATGGGGCGTCGCATGGCCCACAGCCGCTTGGGCTCCAGCTCCAGGCCAACAAGGAACAGCATCAGCACGACGCCCAGCTCGGCCACCTCCGGGATGGCGTTGGACTGGGGGACCAGCCCGAGCATGGCGGGCCCTACCAGCAGGCCGGCGACGAGGTAACCCAGGATGGCCCCCAGCCGCAGGTAGCGCGCCAGCGGCACGGCCAGCACGGCGGCGGCCAGCAGGGTCAGGGGCAGGAGCAGCCATTGGCCGTGGCTCATTCGGCGTCTCCTGCGTCCAGGGAAGAAAACAGCGGCGGCCTTTCGTCCAGGGGCACCTCACGCTCATCCCCCACCGCCGGCGCCGCCAGCGACTGGCTCCACTCGGGATAGCGCGTCAGTCGCTCCACGAACAGTCGCGCATGGGCGCCGATCTCGGCGTCGCTCGCGCGGTGCGCGGCATGCAAGACCTGCGGCGGCAGGTAGCGCATGCCGCAGGTCTTGACGGACTGCTCGTAAGGCAGCAGGAACTCGTCCATTCGGTGGTGATTGTGGCCGCCCGGTGCGTAGCTCTCCATGCCGCCGCCGGTGGAGGTGACCAGCCAGAAGTCCTTGCCGCTCAGTGCCGTGCCGCCGGGACCGTAGGCCCAGCCCAGGCGCAGCACGTCGTCCAGCCAGAGCTTTTGCAGCGCCGGCATGCTGTACCAGTAGATCGGATGGAGCATGACGACCAGCCGAGCCGAGGCAAGCGCGCGCTGCTCGGCATCGACGTGGATGTGGAAGTCCGGGTAGAGGCGGTAGAGGTCGCGCAACTCGATACGGCCCGTCGCGGGCGAGGCGCGCAGGGCGCCGAGCAGGGCGCGGGTGACGTTGGAGCGGGCCAGGTCCGGGTGGGCTGCAAGGACGAGGATGTCGCGGGGGCTACTGTCTGGCATGGCGACCTAGATTAACGTGAGCGTACGACAGCTCCCATCTGGTCCACCCGAATGCGTATCTTTGAGACCCTCGCCGACCTTCAGGCCCTGATCGGCCAGCCCCTTGGCCACAGCGACTGGATCACCGTCGACCAGGCTCGCGTGAGCGCTTTCGCCGAGGCCACCGAGGACCGGCAGTGGATCCACGTCGACCCCGAGCGCGCCAAGGCCGGTCCCTTTGGCGCCCCGATCGCGCATGGCTTCCTGACGCTGTCGCTGATTCCGTACTTCTTCGAGACTGGCTTCACGGTGCGCGAGACGCGCATGGTCGTCAACTACGGCCTCAACAAGGTGCGCTTCACGGCGCCCGTACCCGTGGGCAGCCGGCTGCGCGCGGGCTTCCGGCTGCTGGCGATGGATTCGGTGGCCGGTGGCGCTATGCAGCTGACGGTGGAGGTGGCCATCGAGGCCGAGGGGGCTGCAAAGCCGGTGTGCATCGCGGAGAGCCTGGCGCGCCACTACCGGTGACATAGCCGGATAGCATCGCGGCCATTCCAACGACCCTCGCTCCCATGGCCTCCAGCCTGCTCGTCCTGCTCGACGATATCGCCACCATCCTCGACGACGTGGCGACGATGACCAAGGTCGCCGCCAAGAAGACGGCCGGCGTGCTGGGGGACGATCTGGCCCTCAATGCCCAGCAGGTCACCGGCGTCCAGGCCGACCGCGAGCTGCCCGTCGTCTGGGCGGTGGCCGTGGGCTCGCTGCTGAACAAAGCGATCCTGGTGCCGGCGGCGCTTGCCATCTCGGCCTTCGCGCCCTGGGCCATCACACCGCTGCTGATGCTGGGCGGCGCTTACCTGTGCTTCGAGGGCTTCGAGAAGCTCGCGCACAGGTTCTTGCACAGCGCCGAGGCAGACGAGGCGCATCACGAGGAGCTGGTCCAGGCCAACGTCGGCCCCAGGGCCGACGCGGCGGCCTTCGAGCGCGACAAGGTCAAGGGCGCGATCCGGACCGACTTCATCCTGTCCGCCGAGATCATCGTCATCGCGTTGGGCACGGTGGCCAGCCAGCCGCTGCAGACACAGCTCGCCGTGCTGGTGGCCGTGGCCATCGCGATGACGGTGGGTGTCTATGGTCTGGTGGCCGGCATCGTGAAGATGGACGACGCCGGGCTGTGGCTGTCTCGGCGCGCGGGCGCTGCTGCCCGGGCGGTAGGCGGCTTCCTCCTGGCCGCCGCGCCGCGGCTGATGAAGGCACTGTCCGTGCTGGGCACTGCGGCCATGTTCCTGGTCGGCGGCGGCATCCTCGTGCACGGCATCGCGCCGCTGCACCATGCCATCGCCCATCTGGCCGCGGGCCAGGCCTGGCTGCTGTCGGCGGTGCTGGAAAACGGCGCGAACGCTCTGGTGGGTGTCGTCGCTGGCGCCCTGGTGCTGGCCGGTGTGATGGCGGTGCAGAGACTGCGCGGGCGTTGAGCCCGCAGAGGCATCAGGCCGGCGCGTAGGCCAGCCGCACGTAAATCGGCGCGAAGGCCTCGGCCTGCGTGATCTCCAGGAGCCGCTCCTTGGCGAGTTCCAGCATCGCGATGAAGGTGACGACGAGGACCGCTTGCCCCTTGTCGACGTCGAAAAGTCTCTCGAATTCGACGAAGCGCTGGCCCTGGAGCCGGCGCAGCACGATGCTCATGTGTTCACGCACCGACAGCTGCTCCCGGCTGATCTTGTGGTGCTGGTTGAGCTTGGCGCGCTTGAGGATGTCCAACCAGGCTTCACGCAGATCGTCGGAATTGACGTCGGGGAAGCGCGGCGTCAGCGACTGCTCGATGTGCACCTGGGCGCGCAGGAAGTCTCGGCCGAGCAGCGGCAGCCGGTCCAGGCGGGCAGCGGCGAGCTTCATCTGCTCATACTCCAGCAGGCGGCGCACGAGCTCGGCACGCGGGTCCTCGGCCTCCTTGCCGTCCTCGGTCTTCTTGGGCGGCAGCAGCATGCGCGACTTGATCTCGATCAGCATCGCGGCCATCAGCAGGTACTCGCTGGCCAGCTCGAGGTTGTGCTTGCGGATCTGCTCGACATAGCTGAGGTACTGGCGCGTCACGTCGGCCAGCGGGATGTCGAGGATGTTGAAGTTCTGCTTGCGGATCAGGTACAGCAGCAGATCCAGCGGGCCCTGGAAGGCCTCAAGGAAGACTTCCAGCGCGTCCGGCGGGATGTAGAGGTCCAGGGGCAACTGGAACAGCGGCTCGCCGTACAGGCGAGCAACGGCCACGGTATCCACCGCTTCGGGCAGATCCGACGAAATCTCAGTGTTCTCGTTCGTGGCGACCGGGGTCATCGACAGATCGGGTCAGCGACCCAGCCACTGCCGCGGAGCCGGCTTGGCCGGGCCGCGGACAGTTCCCCATCGTGGGGCGGCAGAGCCGGCAGGGTGAACTTACTCCGTTTGGTAGACGTAGGGCTTCTGCGGCACGCGAGCCTGGTTGAATCCGGCCTGGGCACTGCGGTCCTGCTCCTTGTCCCACAGCAGGGCACGGCCGGCGCGCTGCTCGGCCTCCAGCGTCGGGCGCTGGGCCTTGAGCTGGTCGATGAATTGGGTGACTTCGGACTTGTAGGGCTTCCAGAACAGCGGCATGGCGGGTCTCTCAATCGAATCGCGGGATTTTATCGGGCGCGCAGCCGATCCAGGTCGTCCAGCGCTGGCACACCGCCGAGCAGGCCAAGCGCCGCGGCGAGCGGCAGCGTCGCGGCATAGCCCATGACCTTGAAGGCCCAGGCGCCCACGAGGCCGCCGATGGCGAAGGACAGCAGCAGGCCGCCGAGCAGGCGCAACCGGGTGGCATTGGCACCGGCGCCGCAGAGCCTGCGGCCCAGCTCAATGCCCAGGTCCGTGACGATGCCGGTGACGTGGGTGGTGCGGATCTCGGCACGCGACACCTTGGTGATCAGCGCGTTCTGCAGCCCCATCGTGAAGCACAGCACCGCGACTGCCGCCGGGATGAAGAGGGCGCGCAGTCCGGCCAGCCAGGCGCCCAGCAGGCCGAAGAGCAGCAGGCAGGCCGCCTCCAGCAACAGCGGCAGCGCGAAGGTGCTGTGCGCCTGGCGCTGGCGGCCGAAGTTGACGAGCAGCGTGGTGCAGGCCGCGCCAGCGCCGAAGGACAGCAGCGCGCCGATAGCCGTGACCAGGGCCTGGGTTTGGCCCAGCACGAGGCCGTCGGCTGCGGCCGAGACCATGCCGGTCATGTGCGACGTGTACTGCTGGACGGCCAGGAAGCCGCCGGCGTTGGTGGCGCCAGCCACGAACGCCAGCATCCAGCCGAGGTGGGCGTTGCCTTCGGCAGTGCGTTCGCTCGCCAGCAGTCGGCGTGCGTAGTGGTGGGGCATGGCGGCTCCGGGATTGGGCTGCGACGGGCCCGATTCTCGGGGCCGCCGTGATGTCAGCGCACCCGCATCCCGGGCTGGGCGCCCGGCTGGGGCTCCAGCACGAAGATACCGGGATGAGCCTTCTCGTCGGCGTGGCTGGCGGCGAGCACCATGCCCTCGCTGATACCGAACTTCATCTTGCGCGGCGCGAGGTTGGCGACGAGCACGGTCAGCTTGCCTTCCAGGTCTTCGGGCCTGTAGGCGCTCTTGATGCCACTGAAGACGTTGCGTGTGCGGCCCTCGCCGGCGTCCAGCGTCAGGCGCAGCAGCTTGTCCGAGCCCTCGACATGTTCGGCCTTCACGATCTTCGCGATGCGCAGGTCGACCTTGGCGAAGTCGTCGATCTTGATCTCGGGAGCGATGTCCTCGCCGCCGGGCACGACCTTCGGCGCCGGCGGGGCCTCGAAGAGCTGCTCCACCTTGGCCAGGTCCACGCGCTGCATCAGGTGCTGGTAGGCGCCGATCTGGTGGGCGCCCAGCGCGCGGGCGCTGTCGCTCCACTGCAGCGGCTCCACCTTCAGGAAGGACTCGACCTGCGCGCTCAGGGCCGGCAGCACCGGCTTGAGGTAGATGGTCAGCAGTCGGAATGCCTCGATGCAGACGCTGCAGACGTCGTGCAGTGCGGCGTCCATGCCCTCCTGCTTGGCAAGTTCCCAGGGCTTGTGCTGGTCGACGTACTCGTTGACCTTGTCCGCCAGCGCCATGATCTCGCGCAGGGCCTTGCCGAACTCCCGGGTCTCGTAGAGCTCGGCGATGTTGCCGCTGTGCGCGCGCAGTGTCTCCAGCAGTGCCGATCCCTCGACGCCCAGGTCGCCGCTGAGCGTGCTGCCGAAGCGCTTGGTCAGGAAGCCTGCAGCGCGCGAGGCGATGTTGATGAACTTGCCGACCAGGTCGCTGTTGACGCGGGCCGCGAAGTCCTCGGGGTTGAAGTCGATGTCCTCGACCTTGGCGTTGAGCTTGGCGGCAATGTAGTAGCGCAGCCATTCGGCGTTCAAGCCGAGGCCGAGGTACTTCAGCGGGTCCAGGCCGGTGCCGCGGCTCTTGCTCATCTTCTCGCCGCCGTTGACGGTCATGAAGCCGTGCACGAAGACGTGGTTGGGCGTCTTGCGACCGCTGAAGTGCAGCATCGCGGGCCAGAACAGCGTGTGGAAATAGACGATGTCCTTGCCGATGAAGTGGACCTGCTCGACGGCCGGGTCGGCGACGAAGGCGTCGAAGTCCTTGCCGATCTTGCCGAAATAGTTCTTCAACGAGGCCAGGTAGCCCACTGGCGCGTCCAGCCAGACGTAGAAGTACTTGCCCGGCGCATCAGGGATCTCGATGCCGAAGTAGGGGGCGTCGCGGCTGATGTCCCAGTCGCTGAGCTTGTTATTGCCATCGTCGTCAGTGGCGAACCACTCACGGATTTTGTTCAGCACTTCGGGCTGCAGGCGGCCGGTCTCCTGGGTCCACTGAGTCAGGAACTCCACGCAGCGCGGGTCGCTCAGCTTGAAGAAGTAGTGCTCGCTGGTCTTGAGCACCGGCGTCGCGCCCGACAGCACCGAGTAGGGGTTCTTCAGCTCGGTCGGCGCATAGACAGCGCCGCAGACCTCGCACGAGTCGCCGTACTGATCCTTCGCGCCGCACTTGGGACACTCGCCCTTGATGAAGCGGTCCGGCAGGAACATGGCCTTGTCCGGATCGAAGAACTGCTCGATGGTCTTGGTCGTGATCAGCTCGTTATGCCGCAACGCCAGGTACACGGCCTTGGACAGCTCGTGGTTCTCGGCTCCGTCGGTGGAGTGCCAGTTGTCGAAGCTGATGTGAAAGCCGTCAAGGTACTGCCGGCGGCCGGCAGCGATGCCGGCGACGAAGTCCTGAGGTGTCTTCCCGGCCTTCTGCGCCGCGATCATGATGGGCGCGCCGTGGGCGTCATCCGCACAGACGAAGTGCACCTCAGAGCCTGCCATGCGCTGGTAGCGAACCCAGATGTCGGCCTGGGTGTACTCCATGATGTGGCCGATGTGGAAACCGGCGTTCGCGTAGGGCAGGGCAGTGGTGACGAAAAGCTGGCGGGGCATGGAGACGAGGGCGGCGGAGCGGGGAAACAGAGGATTTTAGGTTTGCGGCTCAGCGGGGCCGGTGTCTCCGGCTTCAGGCTGGGTCTCGGCATCGGGCTCGGCGACGTTGTTGTCATCCGCCGGCTTGCCATTGAGCTTGCGCTGGCGCTTCTCTTCAGCCTTGCGCTTCTTCGCCAGTTCGCGCTGGCGCTTCTCGTAGCTGTAATTCGGTGTGGCCAACTGCGGTCTCCTGGGGCTCCCGCACACGCGGGCATCGTCCAATGTAACCCGCGGGCCTGCACGGCATGCGCTCCTACTTGGCACCGAAAGCTACAGACCACCTCAAAGAACACCTCTAAGTCACTGATGCGTAACACTTCCTTAAGCTATCCACCGAGTCTGTGGAAAACTTTGTGGAGAACCTGCTCCCATCGCGGCCAAGCCCTTGTGTGATGCGGCTCCGCTTAGGTTGCTGAATTTTTAAGCAGTGCCGAGTGGCCTATATGAATCAACCACTTAGGGTTGGTGCCGCTGAAGTGGCGGCGGTTTCAACGCTCAGGGTCCAAAACGCTTGACGCCTGCCAGATTTGGGGATAAGTCAAGCCGACACCGACGGATGTCACGGGTCTGGATGACACCGTTGCGACGTTTATCCCCGCTCGCTGTGGACAAGTCTGTGGGCCGGCTGACGACAGCGGCGCTAAGTGCTTGATCGGCCGTCCCACGGGCTGCCCTGCCCGTTTTTGAGGCGCTGCATTTGGGGGCAGCCCCGAGAGGGCGGAATGAGGGCGGCGGCTAAACTCCCGGCCTTTTGAAGAGGCGGCAGCGGGGCACATGGGGGAATCGAAGGCGGAATTCACGCGGGAGGGCAGCGGGCGCAAGAGTGCTTCGCGCACCGGCACTTTCGAGTTGAAGTCGCGCCGCTTCAGCCTGCTGGGCCTGGTGCTGCACAGCGCCGACATGGCCGAGCTGGCCGCCGACTGGGCCCAGCGCGCCGGTGCGGGCGGCTTCGAGCATGAGCCTGTCGTCATCGACCTGAGCAGCGTGCCGCGCGCAGCAGCCACGTCCGCCACCGAAGGCCAGGCGCCGCTGGCGCTGGACGGCCCGGCGCCCGTGGATCTGCGCGCGATCGTCGAGATGCTCCGCGCCAGCCAGCTTCAGCCGGTGGCCGTGGCCGGAGCGACCGCTGAGGAACTGGTGCTCGCGCATGAGCTGGGCCTGGCTGACGCGGCCGACGAGCCCGCAGCAGAACGCGCGGCGCCATCATCGGCGCCCACCACCGAGGTCGTGCGCGAGGTCATCGTCGAGAAGATCATCGAGAAGCCCGCAGCCCCCGCGCCGACGCTGGTCGTCGACAAGCCGCTGCGGTCCGGCCAGCGCATCTACGCCAAGGGCGGCGACCTCGTCGTGCTCGCCCTGGTGAACCATGGCGCCGAGGTCATCGCCGATGGCAGCGTGCACGTGTACGCGCCGTTGCGTGGCAAGGCCATTGCCGGCGCACGCGGCGATACATCGGCACGCATCTACGCCCACAGCCTGGAGGCGGAGCTGCTGTCCATTGCCGGCATCTACCGCACGACCGAGAACCCCTTGCCGGCCGATGTGGCGGGCAAGCCGGCCCAGGTCCTGCTCGAGGGCGAGAAGTTGCTGATGCAGCCCCTCGCCTTCTGAATCGCCCATTGAATCGAACTGAACGAACAGGAAAGCCCAGATGACCACCAAGATCGTCGTCGTCACCTCCGGCAAGGGCGGGGTCGGCAAGACCACCACCAGCGCGAGTTTCGCTACCGGCCTCGCGATGCGCGGCTTCAAGACCTGCGTCATCGATTTCGACGTGGGCCTGCGCAACCTCGACCTCATCATGGGTGTCGAGCGCCGCGTGGTCTACGACCTCATCAACGTCGTCAACGACGAGATCAAGCTGACCCAGGCGCTCATCAAGGACAAGCAGCTCGACAAGCTCTACATCCTGGCCGCTTCGCAGACGCGCGACAAGGACGCGTTGAAGCAGGAGGGCGTGGAACGCGTGCTGAACGAGCTCAAGGAGATGGAGTTCGACTACATCATCTGCGACTCGCCGGCTGGCATCGAGACCGGCGCGCTGATGGCCATGCACTACGCCGACGAGGCGCTGGTGGTGACCAATCCCGAGGTCTCGTCGGTGCGCGACAGCGATCGCATCCTCGGCATGCTCAGCAGCAAGACCAAGCGTGCCATCGAGGGCGGTGAGCCTGTGAAGGAGCACTTGCTCATCACGCGCTACAACCCCAACCGTGTCGAAGGCGGCCAGATGCTGAGCCTGGACGACATCCACGAGATCCTGCGCACGCCACTGATCGGCGTCATCCCCGAGAGCGAGAGCGTGCTGCAGGCGTCCAACCAGGGCCTTCCGGCCATCCACATGCAGGGCAGCGACGTGGCCGAGGCGTACAAGGACGTCGTCGCGCGGTTCCTCGGCGAGGACAAGCCCATGCGCTTTACCGAAGCCGTGAAGCAAGGCTGGTTCAAGCGCGTTTTCGGCGCCAAGTGAAGGGAGCCTCGCGATGGGATTCCTGAACTTCTTCCTCGGCGAAAAGAAGAGCTCCGCCAGTGTGGCCAAGGAGCGGCTGCAGCTCATCCTCGCGCACGAGCGCAACGGCCGCAGCAGCAGCCCTGACTACCTGCCCCAGCTGCAGCGGGAGCTGGTGGCCGTCATCAGCAAGTACGTTTCGATCAACCCCGACGACATCAAGGTCCACATGGAGCGTCAGGGCGACCTGGAGGTGCTCGAGGTGAAGATCGAGTTGCCGGAGACGAAATAGTCCGTTGCACGCCTCGCCACGCGGGATGCGGGCGAGTCCGGACTTGCAGTCTTGAGCTGCAGGCATATCGCCTTGATGGGGCGGCCAGCGCTCCCGGCGTTCGGACCGTGATGCAGGAGGCTAGTTCTCGGACTGGGCGGCGCGGGCCTGCTCGCGCCGCATGAACAGGTAGAGACCCTCCACCTTCGCACGCGCCCACGGCGTCTTGCGCAGGAACTTCAGGCTCGACGCCACGCTGGGGTCGACCTGGAAGCACTTGATGGCGATGCGCCGTCCCAGTTCGGCCCAGCCGAAATAGTCGACCAGAGCGGTCACGATGGCCTCGAGCGTGAGGCCGTGCAGGGGATCCTTGTTGCCGTTCATTCGTGCGTGAACTGGTCTGAGTTCTTGCCCTTGAACTGGGCGTAGTAGCGCTTGATGCTGGCCATGTCGGCATCGACGTCGCCCGTCGGCGTGAACAGCGGCCCCAGGCCGACGAGTCTGCGCGGGTAGTCCATGTGCGCCATGACGATCGGCAGCTTGGCCGTGACGGCGATCCAGTAGAAACCGGTCTTCCAGTAGATGGTCTTGCTGCGCGTGCCCTCGGGAGGCACGATGAGCTGCACGGGTCCGTCGGCGGCCTGCAGCGCTTCGGCCGACGCGGCGACGAGGTTGCTGGACTTGCTGCGGTCCACCGGGATGCCGCCGAGATAGCGCATCAGCCCACCGAACGGAAACCTGAAGATGGAGGCCTTGCCCATCCAGTAGGGCGTCAGGCGCAGCGCGAATGCGGCGAACAAGGTGTAGGGCAGGTCCCAGTTGCTGGTATGCGGGGCGGCGATGAAGACGCTCTTGCGCGCCTCGGGTGCCAACGAGCCCTGCACGGTCCAGCCCGCCAGCTTCAGCCAGGCGAGCGAGAAGCCGCGCAGCAGCGTGCTGACGCCAGGCGTCGTGAAGATGGTGCGGTGCATGTCCGCAATTGTCCCGTCCGGACCCTCTGCCTGAAACTGAGGCAGATTAAGAAAAGTCCTGAATGACCAAGGACTTGGCGCATGCGCCCGCAGGCTGTTCACGGGTTTGTCCACAGGCGCTGTGGATGGCTCGGATGCAGCCCATGACCTTGTTCGTGCATTCCGTCGGACCACGGCTTGTCCGGCTGCTGCGGGGCCGCGATGCTGCGCGTCGTCCCATCTTCCGCTTTCCACCCCATGCGTCACCCCCAGATTCCCGTCGCCGTCCTGCTGGCCCTGCTCGTTCCCTCGGCGCAGGCCGGACAGCCCGCCACGCCGGCCGCGATGGCGGCCTACGCCGACCGGCTGCTCGACGAACAAAAGATTGCACGCGACGGCCCCGGCGTCACCGTCCTCGTCGCGCGCGGCGATCAGTTGCTCTACAAGGGTGCGCGTGGCATGGCCAGCATCGAGCTGGGCGTACCCATGCAGCCCGACCAGCTTATGCGTATCGGCTCCGTCACCAAGCAGTTCGCGGCCGCCGCCCTGCTCAGGCAGATCGACGACGGCAAGGCCGCTCTGGAAGACCCGCTGTCCAAGTTCCTGCCTGACTATCCAAACGGTGGCCGGATCACGCTGCGGCAACTGCTCAATCACACCTCCGGCGTCAGGAGCTACACCGGCCTTCCGGGCTACATGCGCAACCCGATCAGGCGCGACCTGGGCACGGCCGAGCTGATCAAGGAGTTCAAGGACCAGCCGGTGGACTTCGCGCCGGGCGAGAAATGGGCCTACAACAACTCGGGATACGTGTTGGTTGGTGCCGTCGTCGAGGCCATCTCGGGCAAGAGCTGGCACCAGGCCATCGACGAGCTGCTGCTCAAGCCGGCGCAGGTCAGCAGCGTCCATTTCCAGGCGGGCGACAAGCTCTTCAAGGGCATGGCCCAGGGCTACACGCTGAATGGCGAGCGCGAGGTGGCACCGGCTGGCCTGCTCAGCATGACCCAGCCGCACGCGGCAGGTGCGCTGATCGCCAACACGGAGGGCCTGTGGCGCTGGAATCTGGCCCTGCATGGTGGCAAGCTCATCAGCCCGAGCAGCTATCAGGGCATGACCACGCCCGAGGGCGTGGCCAAGGCCAACCACTACGGCTTCGGCATCGGTACCGGCGTGCTGCGCGGACATCCCATGCTGTCGCATGGCGGGGGCATTCATGGCTTCACGTCGCTGCTGAGCTACCTGCCGCAGAGCCTGACGACGGTCGTCGTGTTGCGCAACAGTGACGGCCCCGGCTTCGCGATGGACCTGGTGTCGCGCAAGCTGGCTGCCTTCGCCATCGGTGAGCCCTTTGTCGACCGCAAGCCGGTGGCCGTGCCGGCCGAGCAGCTCAAGGCCGCCGAGGGGCTCTACGCCCGCGAGGACAAGCAGACCCGCACCCTGCGGCTGAAGGACGGCGTGCTGCTAAGCCAGCGCATGGGCGCTGCTCCTGCTGCGCTGGTTCCGATCGGCGACAACCGCTTCGCCTTCCCGGCCTCGCTGAGCGAGCTGCAGCTCGAGCGCAGCGCTGATGGCCAGGTGGTGGCCCTGCGCCTGTTCAACAACGGTGAAAACGACGCCGAGCGTTGGGTGCGCAGCGGCGAGCTGCCACCGGAACTCGTCTTCATCGCGCTGAGCGCCGAGCAGAAGCAGGCGCTGGTGGGCGACTACAGCTCGCCGCGGTTCGCGATCAAGGTCTTCATCGACGCCCAGGGCCGGCTGCAAGGCCAGGCCCCGGGCCAGCCCGCCTTCGAGCTCATGGCCAGCACGCCGCGCCGTGCCCACGTGCCCCAGGTCGGGGCCCAGCTGGACTTCGGCGCCGAAGAAGGACGGCCTGCCTCGGTCACGCTGACCCAGGGCGGCAATCAACTGGTCATGGCCCGCAATTGAGCGTGACGTCGCTGCGCGCCTCGGCGACGCACGGCAGGATGAACCCGTCCTCCTTCTCCTCGCGTGACAGGCCGGGCCAAGGGATGCGGTGCTCGACGCGGCCTGCGACGAGGCGCGAGATGCAGGTGCGGCAGGTGCCCGTGCGGCAGGACCAGGGCAGGGCGATGCCGACCGCCAGACCGGCCAGCAACAGGGGCTGGTCGGCCGCAGCGGTGAAGGTCTCACCGCCGGGCAGGAGCGTGACGCGGAATGTCTCGGACATGACCGCCATCATGCCGGCTGCCCGCTAGGATGCAGCTGCCGATCCGCAAGATCGGCAGCGTTCTCAGGGCGGGGCGGAATTCCCCACCGGCGGTATGTGCGCAAGCACGAGCCCGCGAGCGCCTTCGCCGTCTCGGCAGCGAAGGGTCAGCAGACCTGGTGCGATGCCAGGGCCGACGGTCATAGTCCGGATGAAAGAGATCGCGTCGTGTCGGCGTGCTCGCGCAAGGAGCACGCCGCTGCTGCGTGCGCTTGCCCTGATTCTGGCCACACCGTCTTTCAAGAGGACACCATGAATCAGCCCCTCAATCCCACTTTCAACCTGTCTCGCGTGCCACGCGTGGCCATCCTGGCTGCCAGTTGGCACAAGGACATCGTCGGCGTGGCCGTGTCGGCCATCCGCCATGAGTTCGACCGATGTCGAATCCCGGTGGAGCAGATCACCATCATCGACGTGCCCGGCGCCTTCGAGATCCCGTTGCATGCCAAGCGCCTGGCGCGCACGGGCCGCTTCGACGCCATCATTGCTTGCGGGCTCGTTGTCGACGGCGGCATCTATCGGCATGACTTCGTCGCGCAGGCCGTCATCCAGGCGTTGATGGACGTGCAGCTCGAAACCGACGTGCCGGTCTTCTCCGCCGTGCTCACGCCGCACCACTTCCACGAGCATGGCGAGCACAAACGCTTCTTCGCCGAGCATTTCTCCACCAAGGGCCAGGAAGTAGCGCGCGCCTGCCTCGCGACAATAGCGAGCCTGGACAGCTTGAACGCACTGTCCGCCTGACCTCGCTCCCGGCGCGGTGCCTGATCCGGCGCCGCGCCTTCTGACCCGACTCCATGCTTGCCGCCCGCTACCTTGCCGGCTATCCCCCTGAACTGATTGCCCAGGCCGAACAGCTGCGCCTGGACGGCCGCCTCGCCGGCCACCTGGCCCGCCGACTGCCCGAAGCGCACGAGGTGCGCAGCGACTCGGCCTTGTTCGACTATGTGCAGGCGTTGAAGAACCGCCACATGCGCAATGCGGGCCCCCTGCAATACGTGGGTTTCGACGCCAAGCTGCGTGTGCTGCAGCACGCGCTGGGCACGCACACCCGCCGCACGCAGGTCCAAGGTGCCAAGCTCAAGACGCGCCGCGAGATCCGCGTTGCCACCTTGTTCAGGGAGGCGCCGGCCGCGCTGCTGCACATGATCGTCGTGCACGAACTGGCGCATCTGCGTGAACTGGACCACAACAAGGCCTTCTACCAGTTGTGCCAGCACATGGAGCCGGACTACTTCCAGCTGGAGTTCGACCTGCGCCTCTATCTGATGAACATGGAGAACCCGGCGTGATCCTGTTGGCGCCCATGGAAGGGCTGCTGGACCACATCCTGCGCGACGTGCTGACGCGTGTGGGCGGCGTGGATCGCTGCGTGTCCGAGTTCATTCGCGTGACCGACCAGCTGTTGCCCAGCCGTGTCTTCACCCGCATCGTGCCGGAGCTGAAGAACGGTGGCCGAACGGCCGCCGGCGTGCCGGTGCACCCCCAACTGCTGGGCTCGGACGTCAGCTGCCTGGCCGAGAACGCCGCGCGCCTGGCCCAGCTCAAGCCCGAGGGCATTGACCTGAACTTCGGCTGCCCCGCCAAGTGCGTGAACCGCCATCGTGGCGGCGCGGTATTGCTGGACGAGCCCGAGCTCATCCACGAGATCGTGTCCGCGGTGCGCCGCGCTGTGCCGACCGATGTGATGGTCTCAGCCAAGATGCGCCTGGGCTACATGGATACCAGCAGGACGCTGGACGTCGCCCGTGCCATCCACGCGGCCGGCGCGCAGGAGATCGTCGTGCATGCTCGCACCAAGGCCGATGGCTACAAGCCGCCGGCCTACTGGGAGCGGATTGCCGAAGTGCGCGAGGCCGTGCCGATCACGATCATCGCCAATGGCGAGATCTGGACCGTGGAGCATGCCGAACTGGCGCGCGAGCGCAGCGGCTGCGAGCACCTGATGCTGGGCCGCGGCATGGTGGCCGACCCCGGCCTGGCGCTGCGCGTGGCCGGCGCGCGCGGCGAGCGCCTGCCCTGGGAGCAACTGCTGCCGCTGATGCAGATCTTTTTCGCGCAGGTCCGTGCCACCGTAGCCCCACGGCATCAGGGCGGCCGTCTCAAGCAGTGGCTGCATTACCTGAAGCGCGCCTACCCCGAAGCGGAGGCCGCCTATGCCGAGCTGCGCACCGTCAATGCGGCCGACGAGCTGTCGCAACGCCTCTTCGACGCGCGGCCGGGCGGCTAGGCCGGCGCTTCCGCGGCGCTGAGCGCGGACAGACGTTTGATGTCGCGCACCCGGATACCCCCGCGCACCACGTCGACCAGCCCCTGCGCCGCCAGCCGCTTGAGCGCCACGTTGGCGCGCTGCCGCGAAGTGCCAGCCAGCAGGGCCACCTCCGCCTGCGAGAGCCGCAGCAGCGCTTCGCCCGACGGCGCACGCTGCGCCAGGTCGGACACCGCGCGGGCGACGCGCGCTTCCAGCGGGGCGTGCCGTGCGCAGATGGCTGTGCCGATCAACGCACCCAGGCGTGCGTTCAGCAGGTCCTGCAGGAAATGGTTGAAGCCAAGGCTGGTGTCGCGTAGGCGCCGGAACTGCGCCACCGGAATCAGCACTGCGCGGGTCTTTCGCAGGGCCACTGCGTCGAACTGCCAGGCCAGTCCTTTAAGCAGCGTGCCTTCGCCGAACCAGCCGCCGTCACCGACGGCGTCCAGCATGGTCTGGTCGCCATCCGCGTGCGTCACCGACAGGGATACCAGGCCATCGATGATGCCGATCCAGTGCGTGGGCACCGCCCCCACCGCCACCAGATGCGCGCCGCGGGCGAAGCTGCGTTCCACGGCACGGGCCTGCAGTTCCTGGAGCTCGGGCGGCGTCAGCCGCGCACCCAGGGGTGTCGCTTCCAGATAGGCCCGCATGTCCAGCATGGTGGGCAGTTTATGGGGGCGACGGAGCGGCTTGCCGACGCGACGTCGGCCCCGCGTGCGCTGGTGGCACAACGACGTCACCGACGGCCAGGTCTATGGCTGCTGTTGCGCGCCAACCGATGCCCGCATGCGCCGCATCGTGGAGCCGCTGACCGCTGGGCAGTTCAGCAGCCCGCCGGCAAGGTGGCGGCGGGCCGGGAGGCACCCCCCCTCTCCAGCCGCACGCTGGCCCAGGCCACGGCCAGGCCGCCCAGGGTCAGCAGCGTGGCGACCCAGGGCAGCCGGCCCAGGCCCAGTCCCTGGTCGATGGCCGCACCGCCCAGCCACGCGCCCAGTGCGTTCCCCAGATTGAAGGCCGCGATGTTGAGGCTGGACGCCATGCTCTGGCCCGCCCCCTCGGCCTTGCTCAGCACACGCAACTGCAGTGGTGCGACGGTGGCGAAGCCCGCCGCGCCGAGCAGCCCGATGAAGAGCACGGCGGCCGGCTGGCTTTGCATGACGAAGCCCATCAGCGTCAGCACGAGGGCCAGCGCCGCCAGCGATCCGAGCAGCGCACGCACCGGCGCACGATCGCCGTAGTGGCCGCCGACGATGTTGCCGAGGATCATGCCGACGCCGAACACCAGCAGGATGGCCGACACGCCGGACTCGCCGAAGCCACTCACGCGGGTCAGCAGGGGCTGCACATAGGTGAAGACCACGAAGACGCCGGCAAAGCCCAGCACGGTCGCGGCCAGGCCCAGCAGCACCTGCGGGCGGCGCAGGACCTTGAACTCCTCGCGCAGGGAGACGGCACTGCCAGCGCCGGCCTCACGCGCCGACACGAAGAGGGCGATGACGGCCATCGCGACGAGACCGATGGCGCTGACGGCCCAGAAGGTCGCGCGCCAGCCGTGGTGCAGGCCCAGCCACGCGCCAGCCGGCACACCCAGCAGTGTCGCCACGGTCAGGCCTGTGAACATCGTCGAAATGGCCGAGGCCTTGCGGTCGGCCGGCACCACGCTGGTGGCTACGACGGCGCCCACCCCGAAGAAGGTGCCGTGCGCCAGCGACGTCACGACGCGTGCCGCCATCAGCACCCAGTAGCTGGGGGCCACCGCGCAGGCGATGTTGCCCAGCGTGAAGACGGCCATCAGCACCAGCAGTGCGGTCTTGCGCGGCACGCGGCTGGTGGCGGCCGTCAGCAGCGGCGCGCCGACGAACACGCCCAGCGCATAGCCCGAAATCAGCAGGCCGGCCGCGGCGAGGCTGACCTGCAGGTCGCCAGCCAGTTGCAGCAGCAGGCCCATGATGACGAACTCGGTCGTGCCGATGCCGAAGGCGCCGACGGTCAGCGCGTACAGCGCCCAGGGTCGCCGGGCGGGTGTTGGGGCGGACGCCGCAGTGGCGGCGGGAGTGGCGTGCATGGCAGGACTTTCGCGGTCAAGTTGAACGTGGCCGCCAGCTTAGGAATCCGCATTCGATGTAAAAACCACCAAAACGCTCAATCAGATTCAACGAATTCTTCTTAAACAAAGTGCCAGGCATGAGCCGTGTCGATGACCTGAACCTCTTCCTTCGCGTGTTCGACGCCGGTTCCATCAGTGCCGCGGCGCGCAGCTTGGACCTGTCGGTGGCCGTGGCCAGCCAGCGGCTGCGGGCGCTTGAGCATTCGCTGGGCGTTCGGCTCTTCCACCGCACGACGCGCAGCCTCACACCCACCGACGAAGGCCTGGCGCTCGCCGCGCAGGGCCGTCCGCTGGTGGACGACCTGCAGACGCTGATGTCGGGCCTTCGCCAGGCCGGCACGGGTGTCAGTGGCACGCTGCGCCTGACGACGTCGGCCACTTTCGCGCGGCACTATGTGTCGCCGCATTTGCCGGAGTTCATGCGGCGTCACCCACAGCTGCGGCTCAGCGTGGACCTGTCGGACCAGATGCATGACCTCGTGACGGCCGGCTTCGACCTGGCTCTGCGCATCGGCGCGATGGAGGACTCCAGTCTCGTCGCGCGGCGCCTGGCCGCGAACCGCCGAGTCCTGTGCGCGTCGCCTGCCTACCTGCGCCGGCGCGGCAGTCCTGCGCGGCCTGAGGAGTTGGCCGGGCACGACTGCCTCGTCCTCGTCGGCAGCCAGGGCCGGGCGGACGTGTGGCGCATGCATGACAGGCGTGGCCGCGAGCTCGCCGTGAAGGTGGACGGCCCGCTGGAGAGCAGCCAGGGCGAAGTGCTGCGCGACGCGGCCGTGGCTGGCATGGGCATCGCCATCCACTCGACCTGGCACGTGGCCGACGACCTTCGTGCGGGACGGCTGACTGTCGTGTTGCCGGACTGCAGGCTGCCCGAGACGGGCATCCACGCGGTGATGCCGCAACGTCGGCTGGTGCCGGCGCGCGTCACCGCCTTCATCGATTTCATGGTGGAGAAGATCGGTGGCGTGCCGCCCTGGGAGCGCGACGCGGCGGCGAAGCCGCGTCGTTCGGGCTGATCAGGTGGGCTGCTTGGTGATACGCAGATAGGGCTTGGGCGCCTTCCAGCCCTGCGGGAACAGCGTCTTGGCGTCCTCATCCGACACCGAGCCGGCAATGATGACGTCCTCCCCCTGCTTCCAGTTCACCGGCGTGGCGACCTTGTGCTTGGCCGTCAGCTGCAGCGAGTCCAGCACACGCAGGATCTCGTCGAAGTTGCGGCCAGTGGTCATGGGGTAGGTCAGCATCAGCTTGATCTTCTTGTCCGGGCCGATGACGAAGACCGAGCGCACGGTGGCGTTGGTCGTCGCAGTGCGGCCGTCGGAGGAGCCTGCCTCGTCGGCCGGCAGCATGTTGTAGAGCTTGGCGACGTTGAGGTCGTGGTCGCCGATCATGGGGTACTTGGGCAGGTAGCCCTGCGTCTCCTCGATGTCAGCGGCCCACCGGTGGTGGTGGTCCACCGGGTCCACCGACAGGCCGATCAGCTTGGCGTTGCGCTTGGTGAACTCGGGCTCGATCTTGGCCATGTAGCCCAGCTCGGTTGTGCACACCGGGGTGAAGTCCTTGGGGTGGGAGAACAGGATGGCCCACTGGTCGCCGATCCAGTCGTGGAACCGGATCTCGCCCTGGGTGGTCTGGGCGGTGAAGTCGGGGGCGATGTCGTTGATACGAAGGGACATGGTGGCTGCTCCATGGATGGCGATTGGCAAGCCCTCATGATATGAACGAAGCCAATGCGTGTTGTGCATGTGCTTGTTCGGAATGCGTCTATCGAGTCGCCGCCGGGCGGCGCGCTCCGGGTGCGCAGCTAGCATGTGGAGATGAAACTGATCATGTCCCTGCTGGCCGCCTGCGCCACAAGCGCTGCGCTGGCCCAGCCTGCCGCCCTCAGCCTCGAGCGCATCACTGCCGACCCGCCGCTGGCCGGCCGCCTGCCCCGCCAGGCCGAGATCTCGCCGGGCGGGCAATGGGTCAGCTTTCTGCGTCCGTCGCAGGCTGACAGCGAGGTGCTGGAACTCTGGGCCCAGCCGGCGACCGGCGGCGAGCCGCGCAAGCTAGTGGCCGCGGCGGACCTGCTGGGCGGCGCCGAGCAAAAGCTCAGCGAAGCCGAGAAGATGGCGCTGGAGCGTCAGCGCATCAGCCAGCGTGGCATCACCGGCTATCAGTGGTGCGGCAGCGATGACAGCGCGCTGCTGTTCCCGCTGTCGGGCGACCTCTATGTCGTCCGCCTGGCTGCCGCTGGGCCCCAGGCGCAGAAGCTGGCGCTGGACGCCGGCGCACCCAAGCAGGAGCCGCGCTGCGCGCCCGACGGCCGCTCGCTCGCGTATGTGCAGGGCGGCAACCTCTTCGTGCTGCCCCTCGCCCCGGACGCCGCCGGCGCGCAGCCGCGTCAGCTGACCATGGACGGCAGCGAGACCTTGAGCTGGGGACTGGCCGAGTTCATCGCTGCCGAGGAGCTTTCGCGCCAGCGCGGCTACTGGTGGTCCAGGGACGGCAAGTCGTTGCTGGCCCTGCGCGTGGACGACGCGGGCGTCGCTATCAAGACGCGGGCACAGATCTTCGCGGACCGCACGACGATGACCGAGCAGCGCTACCCCGCGGCCGGCGAGGCCAACGCGCAGGTGGCCGCCTTCGTCATCGATGCCGCCAGTGGCCAGCGCCGTGAATTGCCGCTGCCACGGTCCGGCAAGGACCGGGCCGAATACATCGCCCGTGCCGGCTGGTTCGACGACGGCACGCCCTGGCTGCAATGGTTCACGCGCGACCAGAAGCGGCTGACGCTGACCGAGTTCAAGGCGGCTTCGGTCCCGCGCGACGTCACCGTCGAGACCGATGCGGCTTGGGTGGAGGTGCATGACGACCTCATTGAGACACCTCGGGGCCTGCTCTGGTCCAGCGAGGCATCGGGCCGTCGCCAGCTGCTGCTGGTCGATCGCGCCAGCGGCGCGCGCACGCCGCTGACGCAGCAGCCGGAAGCCGTCGCGCACGCCGTCTGCGTGGGCGCGCGCGGCGTGGTCTTTGCCGCTGCAGGCGACCTGGGCAAAAGCCAGGAGCTGTTCGTCATGCCGCTGGCCGGCGGCAAGGCCCTGCCCGTGCCGGGCGCCGCGCCGCGTCAGTGGCGCGATGCCAAGGCCGACGGCGCCTGCGGCCGCCTGCTCGTTACGCGCTCCGCCTGGGGCCAGCCGCCGCACCTCGAGCTGCGCAGCATGGGGCAGGACGCTGCCATCGTGCTGGCCGGTGATGCGCCCGACCCGCAGCTGAAGTCCTACGCCAACACGCCGCAGGTGCTGCAACTGGCGGCCGCCGACGGCCGGACGCCGCTGAATGCCTTCTTCTTCCCCGCGCGGGACGGCCGCGACGGCAAGCGCCCGGCCATCGTGCTGGCCTACGGCGGGCCGGGGGCGCAGACCGTGAATTGGGGCTGGGGCCGTGACATGCCGTTGATCGCCTATTGGCAACAGCGTGGCTATGGCGTGATGACGCTGGATACGCGAGGCATGGCCCATCGCGACCGCGAGTTCACGCGCGCCCACCAGGCCGCCTTCGGCAACGTCGAGGTGGCAGACCTGTTCGCCGCGGTGCGCCAACTGCCCGGCCGCGTTCCTGGCGTGGACCCGGCCCGCATCGGCTTCTTCGGCTGGAGCTATGGCGGCTTCCTGGCCGCACGCGCAATGCTCGATGGCGACACCCCCTTCGCGGCCGCGGTGGCCGTCGCGCCGGTGACTGACTGGACGCTCTACGACACCGCCTATACGGAGCGTTACCTGGGCATGCCGGACGGCGGCAAGGCCGCGAACTATGCCGGCGCGAACCTGCCGTCGCGCGCCGCGCTGCTGGCGGGGCCGCTGCTGCTCGTCCATGGCACGGCCGACGACAACGTGCTGTTCGAGCACACGCTGCGCCTCGTCGAGGCCTTGCAGACCGCCGGCAAGACTTTCGACCTGCAGATCTACCCCGGCAAGGCCCACGGCATCGCCGGCCGCACGGCGCGGCTGCACCTGTACCGCACGATGGACGCCTTCTTCGGGCGGCACCTGCAAACCGGACATTGAGGTCCCCCTCGGATGGAGGGGTGGGGCGTCGCCCGAGGCGGGGGCTTGGGGATCTGTCCTGGCCGTGCTGCACTGGCTAGCATGGCCAGCAGCTCAAGGAGGCTCCGATGCGTCGTTTTGCCCATGCCCTGACTCTCGCTGCGTCGGCCGCGGCCCTGGCCGCGGGTCCCGCTGCGTTTGCCGACACGCTGACGGTCAACGGCACGGCCGACGACTTCTTCAAGCTCTACATCGCCACCGACCTGGGCAACCCCGGCGCGGTGGCTTTCGACAAGACCAGCGGCTGGTCGTCGCTGGGTAGCGCCGCCCTCACGCTGCAACCCGGGCAGTCGGTCTATCTGCTGATCGATGCCGACAACGCCTTCGGCGGTCCGGCCATGCTGCTGGCCGACTTCACGTTGAGCGGAGGTGACCTGCGCTTTGCCAACGGCCAGACCAGCCTGACCACCGACACCGTGAACTGGAAGGTCTCAGAGACCAGCTTCGCCACCGCCACCCAGACGCCTGTGTCCATGGGCGTGAACCAGCCAGGCCTGCAGATCTGGGGGCAGTTCGCCGGGGTGTCGTCGCAAGCCACCGCCATCTGGGCCTATCAGGCGGACTGGAGCCAGGGCCACACTGGCCACGCCTACTTCGTCACGCAGATCACCGCCGTGCCCGAGCCGGAAACCGCGCTGCTGTGGCTGGCAGGCGTCGCCGTGCTGGCCGGCTTCAAGCGACGCGGCCGGGCAGGGCGCTGAACGACCCGCGGCCGGGGCAGTGCCCCGGGCCGGCCACTACAGTCCGGAACATGACACTGGTCTATTCGACGGATTTCGGCCGAGCCTGCCCGGTTTGCGGCCTGGCGGTTGCGCAGTGCGCGTGCAAGGCCAAGGCGCGGCCCGCGGGCGACGGCGTCGTTCGCGTAAGCCGCGAAACGGCCGGCCGCAAGGGCAAGGGCGTGACCGTCGTGCGCGGCCTGCCCCTGGAGGACGCGGCACTTGCCGCGCTGGGCAAGCAACTCAAGGCCGCCTGCGGCAGCGGCGGCACGGTGAAGGACGGCGTCGTGGAGATCCAGGGCGACCATGCTGACAAGCTCGTCGCCTGGCTGAAGGCCCGGCCTGAGGGTTGGACAGTGAAGCGCGCAGGCGGCTGATCCGAGCCTAGTAGCCCTGCTTGGCCCTTTGGCGCGCGAGGTAATTGGCCTCGTACTGCTCACGTTCGCGTTGCTGGCGGGCCTCGCGCGTCTCCCATTCGCTGCACTGCACGCGCGAGCCACCGAACAGCCAGCCCAACACGCTGGAGTCGTCGTTCGCACGGCCCTCGGCGGACGTGCAGACCAGGGCTGCCTTCGATGTGCTCTGCTCCTGCAGCATGCCCTGCACCGCCATCGAGCGTGACAGCAGCACCGAGGCCGGCATGGCCACGGCCAGCAGCACGCCGCCGATGACGACTCCCTTGGCCCAGCGAGGCAGGCTCTCCTTGGCGGGGGGCGTGGCCTGGGGCGGCGGACGGCTGAAGGGCGTGGTGGCCGTGAAGGTGTCCGCAGCCGCGGCGGTGCCCGCACGCGTGCTCCCGCCGCTGCGGGTGCTGCCTGTGCCGCCTGTACGGCCTGTGCCGCCCGCACCGCTGAGCAAGCGACGCTGGGATGGTGGAGGCGGTGTGGGTGAATCGGCGGGCATGGGAGTAGCTGGGGGGCGGACGCAGGGGCGAGCGGCATGCTATTGAGCGAAAGCCCGTGAAATGTGAGGAATTGCAATTCCGGGTGCCGCCGGCGCCGGGTTCTGCGAAGGAAGTCACAGCCTCGACAATTGCTTGATGACCGATACCGCCTTCTCTCGCCTGCCGCTCAGCCCTGCCATGCTGGCCAACCTCGACCAGCTCGGCTATGCCCGGATGACCCCCATCCAGGCCGCCAGCCTGCCGCCGGCCCTGGCCGGGCAGGACATCATCGGCGAAGCCCAGACCGGCTCGGGCAAGACGGCCGCCTTCGCCATCGCGCTGCTGCACCGCCTGGACGCCGCGCTGCCGCGTGTGCAGGCGCTGGTGCTGTGCCCGACGCGAGAGCTGGCAGACCAGGTCACCCAGGAGATCCGCCGCCTGGCTCGCGCCGCTGACAACATCAAGGTGCTGAGCCTGTGCGGCGGCAGCCCGATGCGCCCTCAGATGGAGAGCCTTTCCTTCGGAGCCCACATCGCGGTGGGCACGCCGGGCCGGCTCATCGATCACCTGGAGCGCGGCTCACTGGACCTCGCCGCGCTGAACACGCTGGTGCTGGATGAGGCCGACCGCATGCTGGACATGGGCTTCCTCGACGACATCAAGTCCATCGCCGCGCGGGCGCCGGCCCGGCGCCAGACGCTGTTGTTCTCGGCCACCTTCCCCGAGGGCGTGAAGGACATCGCACGGAAGTTCATGCGCGATCCGCAGGCGGTGAAGGTCGCGGGCGCGACGAGTGCGGCCACGTCGACCATCCGTCAGATCGCCTACGAGGTCACGGATGCCGAGCGCCTGGACGCCGTCCCGCGCCTGTTGCGCGCCTTCCGGCCCGAATCCACCATCGCGTTCTGTAACACCAAGCAGCAATGCCGCGACCTGGAAGACGTGCTGGCGGCGCAGGGCTTTGTCGCGCTGGCCCTGCACGGCGACCTGGAGCAGCGCGACCGCGACCAGGTACTGATCCAGTTCGCCAACCGCAGCGCCTCCGTGCTCGTTGCCACCGACGTGGCTGCGCGCGGGCTGGACATCGCCAACCTGGCCTGTGTCATCAACGTCGACATCAGCGCCGACGTCGAGCAGCATGTGCACCGTATTGGTCGTACCGGCCGCGCGGGGGCTGAGGGCCTCGCGCTGAGCCTGGCCAGCCTGGACGAAATGGGGCGCATCGGCCGCATCGAGCAACTGCAGGGTGAGCCATTCACGTGGCAGCCACTGGACAGCCTCAAGGATGCGCCGGGCGGCCCGCTGCTGCCGGCCATGGACACGCTGCAGATCCTCGGTGGCCGCAAGGAGAAGATCCGCCCCGGTGACATCCTCGGCGCACTGACCGGCGAGGCGGGCTTTGCCGGCACGCAGATCGGCAAGATCAACGTGACCGACTTTCACAGCTACGTGGCCGTGGAGCGCAGCATCGCGCAGGAGGCCGTGCGCCGGCTCTCGCTGGGCAAGCTCAAGGGCCGCAAGGTCAAGGTCCGGCGGCTGGCCGATCTGGCGGACTGACGCGCCGAGTGCGGCCTAACGCACAGTCCTGGGGATAAACCCCCCGTTCCTCGGCCCGGATGGCGACGCTACATTGGCGCCCACACGGGTCTTGTCCATGCTGAAAAGACGTTGTTGGCTTCAGGGGATGGCCGGGCTGCTGATCGCGGCAGCGAGGCCTGCTCGTGCGCAGGAGCTGACGATCACGCTGCGCGCGCCCGACAGCGAGACCGACCTGCGCAACGCCTACATCCGCGACGCGGTGCAACTGGCGCTGGACAAGACGCGCGTCAGCGACGGTCCCTACAAACTGCAGCTCTCCGCGCCCATGAACAAGCGGCGCGCGCTGCTGGAGGCGGCCCAGCAGGCCGAGCCCAATTTCATGCTGGTCGCCGGGCCGGATGCCGGCCGCGCCGCCGGCCTGGTGCCGGTGCTCTTTCCCATCCACCTCGGCGTGAACCGCTACCGCGTCTGCCTCATGTACGCGCCGCACCGCGCCCTCGTGCGCAAGGCCGACACGCTGAATGCCGTCGCGCGGCTGCGCCATGTGCAGGGTCGAGGCTGGGCGGACGCCGACATCCTGCGCGCCAACGGCTTCAATGTGGCCGAGGTCAACGGCTACGAAGGTCTGTTCCAGATGGTCGCCCTCGGCCGCGCCGACCTGTTCTGCCGCAGCGTGCTGGAGGTGGGGCAGGAGTTGCAGGCCCATGTCGCCCTCAAGGATCTGACGCTGGACGACAGCCTGCTGCTGGCCTACGACCTGCCGCAATACCTCTACACCCACCCCGGCAACCACGCCGCCATCGACCGCATCTCCCGCGGCTTGCGCCAGGCCTTTGCCGACGGCTCGCTGCAGACCCTGCTGCGCCAGCACCTGAAACCCTCGCTGGCATTGCTCAATCTCGGCCAGCGTCGGCTGATGACGCTGAGCGCGCCCAGCCCCACCGTTGTCGAGATGAACGACCGGCCCTTCCAGATCGACGTGTTGCGAGCGCTGCGCTGACGGGCGTGACTTCCTGGCGGTGTGACGGTCAACCGCGGGGGGTGGTGCCGGCATTCGCGAACTTTTACCGTGCAGGACCGGGCGTGGCGCCTAGTCTGGGGACAAGACGAGGTGTCCCATGAACTCACGCCCCATGCCCCTGATATGCGATGACTACGAGCTGCGGTTCGAATCCCTTTTCAAGGCCGGACGCGCGCTCGCCTTCCCCTGCGACGCGCAGGGCGGCGTGAGCCTGGATGCGCTCAGTGACCGGGCGCGGCAGAACTATCTGTTCGCCCGTGCCGTCGTCGGGCGCGAATACGCCACGCCCATCGTGCTGCGCTCCCGTGGGGTGAGGAATTGATCTCGTTCGGAGCGGCCCATGCCCCTCGACGCCCCCATGGCCATGGTGGAATGCCTGCATGGGAGTTACATCTGGGGATCCGGACGGCGGGGATACACCCGATTGCCGGCGTAGAACCTGCGCGGTCGGCTTGCTGGCCTGGTGGGCGGTCGGCGCGGCGGGGGCGAGCGAGCGCCGGGTGCTGCGCATCGAGACCATCCAGTCCGAGCCCTTCGGCCGGGTTGGCCCGCAGGGGGCGAGCGGCTTGATGTACGACATCGGCATGCTGATCGCGCGGCGTGCCGGGTTGGCGGTCGAGAACCATGTCGTGCCTTACGCCCGCACGGTGCTCAGCCTGCAGAACGGTGTCTCCGACCTGGTGCTGCGCTTCTCCAACGACGAGCTCAAGGCCGTGGCGCACCAGGTGGCGCCGGTGCTGGCCCTGCCGACGGTGGTGGTCACCCGCCGCGAGGCCGCATTGCAGCGGCTGGAGGATCTGTCGCGCCAGTCGCTGGCCGTCCCGCGCAGCTTCCCGCTGCCGGACAGCCTGACGAGCCTTGCGGGGCTGCGCCTGCAGTCGGTGAACAACAACGAGCATGCCATCCAGATGCTGATGAGCCGCCGCGTGGATGCTGCCTATGGCAGCAACCTGGGGTTGTTCGGCGCGGCGCGCGGGTTGGGCTTGCGCATGCAGGAGTTCGCGCGGCCGCTGGTCGTGGAGCGGCAGTCTTTCTGGCTGCACCTGTCCCGGCGCAGCGCCACGCCGGAGCTGATCGATCGGCTGACGAAGGCCGTCGAGTCGTTGCACCGCGACGGCAGCATCAGCCGGCTCTACCAGCGGGCGCTGGCGGAGTTCGGCGACGACCGCATGCCGGCCTGAGCGGCACCGCCGCGGTCAGCGGCCGAAGCTGTCCTTCAGCCCGGTGATCTTGTTGAACACAGGCTTGTCGGCGCGGTGGTCGATGCGGTCGGTCACGAAGTAGCCATGGCGCTCGAACTGCCAGCGGGCATCCGCCGGTGCACCGGCCAGTGACGGCTCGACGAAGCCCTGCACGACGCGCAGCGAGTTCGGGTTCAGGAACTCGATGAAGTCGCGCCCGCCGGCATCCGGCTGCGGCTCGGCGAACAGGCGTTCGTACAAGCGCACCTCGGCGGCCACGGCCTCGTGCGCGCCCACCCAGCCGATGACGCCCTTGACCTTGACCGCATCCGCACCGGGCGTGCCGCTCTTGGTGTCGGGGATCACGGTGGCGAGCACGGCGGTGAGGTTGCCGTCGGGATCCTTCTCGGCGCCCGTGCACTCGATGACGTAGCCGGCCTTCAGGCGCACCTTGTTGCCGGGGAACAGCCGGAAATAGCCCTTCACGGGCGTTTCCATGAAGTCCTCGGACTCGATCCACAGCTCGGGGCCCAGCGAGAACTTGCGCAGGCCCAGCTCGGGCTTGTGCGGGTGCGCGGCGACCTCGCAGGGCTCGCGGTGGTCGGCACTGCCGAAGACCTCGGCATAGTTCGTGAGCTTGAGCTTCAGTGGCTGCAGCACGGCGAAGGCGCGGGCGGCCTGCGGCTCCAGGTCGGCGCGCAGGGCCTGATCGAGCACAGTGTCGTCGATCCAGGCGTTCTGCTTGCTGGCGCCAGTGGCCTCCACCATCGCGCGGATGCTCTCGGGCGTGAAACCGCGCCGACGCAGGCCCACGAGGGTGGGCATGCGCGGATCGTCCCAGCCGCTGACGTGCTTCTCCTCGACGAGCTGGCGCAGCTTGCGCTTGCTGGTGACGACGTAGTTCAGGTTCAGGCGGCCGAACTCGATCTGCTGGGGTAGCGGCCGGGCCAGCAGGCCGAGGTCGGCGAGGTGCTCCAGCAGCCAGTCGTAGAAGGGGCGCTGATCCTCGAACTCCAGGGTGCAGATGCTGTGCGTGATGCGCTCCAGCGCGTCCTCGATGGGGTGCGCGTAGGTGTACATCGGGTAGATGCACCACTTGCTGCCCGTGGCGTGGTGTTCCGCATGCTTGATGCGGTACAGCGTTGGGTCGCGCAGGTTGATGTTGGGCGAGGCCATGTCGATCTTGGCGCGCAGCACCATGGTGCCGTCGGCATGCTGGCCGTCGCGCATCTCGCGCAGGCGCGCCAGGTTCTCCGCCGGCGTGCGGTCACGGAAGGGGCTGTTGGTGCCCGGCTTGCCGAAGTCGCCGCGGTTGGCGCGCATCTCCTCGGCACTCTGCTCGTCCACATAGGCATGGCCGGCATTGACCAGCGCCTCGGCGGCCGCGTACATGAAGTCGAAGTAGCTGCTGGCTTCGTAGAGGTTGTCGCCCCAGCTCCAGCCCAGCCACTGCACCATCTCCTTGATGGCGTTGACGTACTCCTGCTCCTCCTTCTCGGGGTTGGTGTCGTCGAAGCGCAGATGGCAGGCGCCGCCGTAGTCGCGCGCCAGGCCGAAGTTCAGGCAGATGCTCTTGGCATGGCCGATATGCAGGTAGCCGTTGGGCTCCGGCGGGAAGCGGGTGCGCACGCGTGCCTCATCCAGCGGGCCGGCGCCATGGTGGGCCGCGTCGCCGGGGGTGCCGGCGAAATGGCGGCCGGCGAAGGCACCGGTCTCGAGGTCGTGCTCGATGCGCTGGCGCAGGAAGTTGGTCGCCGGGGCGGCCGCGGGGGAGTTTTGGCTCATCGGGGGCTTCTGGGAAACGGCAACCGGGCCAAGGCAGGAGCCTGGCCCGGCAGGAAGGGGGCGATTTTACGGAGCCGGCGGATGCGGTCGCAGCGGCAGCCTGACATGGGCCAGCCCGATGCTGATCCACACCGCGACGCTGAAGTACAGCGTCATCCAGACTACCTCGCTGCGCCAGTGCGCCCAGTCGTGCGATACATGCCAGCGGTGGGCCGCGTCGGCCACGCCTGCCGCGAGGCTGGGATAGGACCGGCCGGCGGCCTCGTCGGCCAGCCAGCGCGCCCAGTACATGGGCACGTCCACCGCGAACATGTAGGCCGCATAGAGGGAGCCGGCCACGATGGCCAGGGCCAGCCAGCGCCGCGCGCGCGCCGTCGTGCGGGGCCACAGCGCCAGCAGGGCCAGCACGCTGAGCAGCGCGACGGTGCCCCACAGGGTCTCCTCGACGACGTGACCGATGTTGCGTGTCGTCAGCACTGCGTACCAGGAGTGAAGCTCGGCCAGCGCGATCAGCGGCAGAACGGCATGCGACAGCCACAGGCTGGCGCGGTGCCCCGTCGCCAGCGCGGCACCGCGCAGCAGCAACGCCCATTGCGCGGCGAAGCTGAGCTCTGCCAGCGTCGCCACCGTGCGGCCCACGAGAACGCTGGACGCCCAGGAATCCACCATGACGACGCGGGGCACGTCGAAGACCGGCAGCACGGAGCGGTAGCCACAGCCCAGCACGTAGAGCGCCGACAGCAGCAGCTGCAGGCGCTGGTGGGGCCAGGTCGTGCCGTCGGGCCGGTTGCGGTGCAGCCAGGCGGTGGAGGCCGTCCAGGCGACGAGGTTCAGGCCGGCTATGGCGCAGAGCAGATGCCACCAGTAGGTTGCGTCACTCATGGTTGTCTCCTCGGGGCGCAGGCCTAGCCTGATTTGCGCGGCCGTCCGGTCTTGACGGGTTCCAGCCGGTCCAGTGCGGCGGCCAGGGACTGTGCGTCCAGTTCAGCCAGCGCCCGCAGGCCGGCACGCAGCAGTTCGCTCTTCTTGGCTTCGCGGTGCGCCTCGTGCAGCCGGTACTTGAGCTCCTTGAGCAAGGCGTAGTCGGCCTCGGGCATGGTGAAGCCATCGCGCACGAGTCGGGCGCGCTCCGGGCTGGGGGCGGGTTTGCGGTCGCGGCTCATGATGATGAAAACCGTTTATACGGTTTCCATCGATTTGCCGCTACCGCGCTACAACGCCTTGAAACGATTCGCGTGCACGCGGCTGACGGTCAGCGTCTCTGGCCGCTGGCGCAGCGCCAGCACCACGGTGCCGTTCTCCTGGCGCTGGGCGCGGGCGACCGCGTCGATCTGGACGACCGTGGAGCGGTGCACCTGCCAGAAGCGCTCGCCGTCCAGTTGCGGCAGCAGGTCGCGCAGCGGCGCGCGCACCCAGTAGTCACGCTGGGCCGTGACGGCTCGCACGTACTTGTCGGCGGCTTCGAGGTACACGATGTCGTCCACCGGCACCAGTTCGATGGCTTCGCCCACGGTCGCCTGCAGGTGGCGAAGGCGCGGCACGGGCGTGGCGGCCTGGGCCAGCAACCGCCGCAGCGAGGCCAGCGTGGCGTCCTCCGCTGCCGGCTGGGCCAGTCGTGCCTGGAGTCGTCGCACGCATTGGGCCAGTCGCTCCGGCGTGACGGGCTTGAGCAGGTAGTCGGCCGCGGCGGCGTCGAACGCCTGCAGGGCGTACTGGTCGTAGGCCGTCACGAAGACGAACAGTGGCAGGGCGCCGGCGTCGCCGGGCCAGTCCTCCGTGATGGCTTGCGCTGCTTCCAGCCCCGTCATGCCGGGCATGCGGATGTCCAGGAAGCAGAGCTGCGGCCGGTGCTGAATGGCCATTTCGACGGCGGCAGTGCCGTTGGCGGCCTGGGCCACGATCTCAAGCGCGGGCCAGGCCGCGACCAGCTCGGCGCGCAGGTTGACAGCCAACAGGAGTTCGTCTTCAGCGATGAGGGCGGTGGGGGTCATGTCGGGATCTCAATGCGTGCGGCGCTGCCGCCGCTCGGGCGGGGCGTCAGTGTGAAACCGGCCTCGTCGCCGTAGCGCCGGGCCAGCCGTTCGCGGACCTGGGCGAGACCGAAGCCGGTGCCGACGCCGGGCAGCTCGCTGGCGGTGCCCAGGCCGGCGCCGCTGTCCAGCACCTCCAGCACCAGGCGGCCGGTCTCGCGCCGCGCCGCCACGCGCAGCTCGCCGCCATCCACATGGGGCTCCAGCCCATGCTTGATGGCGTTCTCCACCAGCGGCTGCAGCAACAGCGGCGGGATGGGGACGCCCCCCAGGTCGCCGGGCAGGTCCAGCGCCACGCGCAGCCGCTCGCCCATGCGCAGCTGCATCAGCGCCAGGTAGTCGGACAGGCGCTCGAACTCGTCAGCCAGGGCGTGCTCGGTGGCCCGGCTGGCCTGCAGCGTGGCGCGCAGGTAGTCGATGAGGCGGTCCAGCATCTGCTGAGCCTCGTCGGGCCTGAGCTTGATGAGCACGCGCAGGTGGGCCAGCGTGTTGAACAGCATGTGCGGTTCCAGCTGACTCTGCAGCAGCGTGAGCTGCGCCTCGGCCGCCTGGCGCTGCGCCTCGGCCTGGGCCAGCCGGGCGGTGTTGAGCTTGTAAACCGCGAAGAAGAACATCGAGGCCAGCAGCGACACCAGCAGCGTGAAGCCGAGGGAGAGGGACACGCGGCGGCCCGGCAGCTGCCACAGCGGCACGGACTGGTTGCCGCTGACCAGGTCGGCCAGCCACTGGCCGCCGGCGTAGCCGGCCACCGAACCGATGAGGATGCAGGGCATCATCCAGCCCCAACTGATCCATGCACCTTGCGGCAAATCGGGCCGGCCGCGGCGACGCAGCCGTTCCAGACCCATGTGCAGCAGCGAGATGTAGGCCGAGATCTGCGTGCCGATGGCGAACGAATACAGCATGCTCATGCCCAACTGACCGCCGCGGATCAGGAAGTTCAGCAGGCCCACGAGGGTGCAGATCCCGATCGTGCCCAGGATCAGGGTGCGCCATTCGCCGGTCGGGTCGGTGCGGGTGCTCATCGGTGCAGCATGATGCCCTGGCGCGCGTGGCGCCAGCCGGCTGCGACGGGCGGGGCAGGGCGGGCGTCAGCGGAGGCAGGCGGGCGTCAGTGGCCGCTGGCGGCGATCCTGAACACGCCGACCACCTCGTTCATGCGCTGCGCCTGACTGCGCAGGCTGTCTGCGGCGGCGGCGGCCTGCTCCACCAGCGCCGCGTTCTGCTGCGTGACCCTGTCCAGTTGCGACACCGCCTCGCTGACCTGGCCGATGCCGGTGGTCTGCTCTTGCGTGGCGGAGCCGATCTCGCCGATCAGGTCGGCCACGCGCCTGACCTGGGAGACGATCTCCGTCATCGTGGTGCCGGCGTCGCCGACGAGGCGGGAGCCTGCATCGACGTTGTCCACGCTCTGGCCGATCAGGGCCTTGATCTCGCGCGCCGCCTGGGCGCTGCGCTGGGCCAGCGCCCGCACCTCGCCGGCCACGACGGCAAAGCCCCGCCCCTGCTCGCCGGCGCGCGCCGCCTCCACCGCGGCGTTCAGCGCCAGGATGTTGGTCTGGAAGGCGATGCCGTCGATGGTGCCGATGATGTCGGCGATCTTGCGCGAGCTGGCCGAGATGTCGCCCATGGTCGCGATGACCTTCTGCACCACCTCGCCGCCGCGGACTGCGACGCCGCTGGCCGACTCGGCCAGTTGGGTGGCGGTTTGCGCGGTGTCGGCGTTCTGCCGCACCGTGGCGTTCATCTCCTCCATGGAGGCCGCGGTCTGTTCGAGGTTGGCGGCCTGCTCCTCGGTGCGCTGGGACAGGTCGGCGTTGCCGCTGGCAATCTCGCCGGCGCCGGTGAGGATGGAATCCGCGCCATGACGCACTTGGCGCACGATGTTGACGAGGCCTTCGTTCATCTGGCTCAGCGCACCCAGCAGCGTCGCGATCTCGTCGCGACCGTCGGCGTCGATGGCCGTCGTCAGGTCGCCCCCCGCCACAGCCTGGGCGAAGCCGACGGCGCGCCGCACCGGCTCGGTGATCGAGCGCGTGATCAGCCAGGCGAGGGCGCCGCCCAGCAGCAGGGCGACGGAGGTGAGCAGGACGGTCATCGCGATCGCTGTGCCTCGCGTGTCCTGGCCTCGCTGGTACTCGGCGGCGGCCTCGTCGATCTGCAGCTTGACGAGCTGGTCCGACAGTTCCCGTGACTTCGTGGCCAGCGGCAGCGTCTTCTCTTCGTAGATCAGCAGTGCGGTGCTCATGCCGCCGGTGGACAGCGCTGTGCTGACAGGCAGCAGGCCCTCATCGATGTAAGCCTTGCGCGTGGCGGTGAAGCGCTGCGCCAGGTCCTTCTCCTGGTCAGTCAGATGGCTGGACAGGTACTGATCCAGCAACTCCTGGCCACGCTTGAGGTTGGCGGCGAGCTCGTCGCTGCGGCGCTTGATCTCGTCGAAGCCCGGCGCGCGCAGCATCTCCACGATGATGAGTCGGTTGCGCGTGGAGAGGTTGTTCAGCTCGCCCAGCTGGGCCAGCGGCACGGTGCGGTCGCGGTAGACCGTCTCCAATCCGGCCGCGACGCTGAAGATGCCGCGCACGCTGACCGCGGCGACAACCAGCATGAGCGCCAGCACCACCGCGAACGCGATGCCAAGTCGACTGCCGATGCGCAATTGCTTCAGAGCATTCATGCCATTCCCTTTAAGTGGCCTCGTCGGGCACTGCGAGTCTGCATGAACGGCCTGGCCGCGTCGACGGGATCAGCGCCTACGGCTGCTGTTTCCTCCGAGGATGCTGCCCAATACGCCACGGATGATCTCGCGGCCTACGGCCGAGCCCATGCTGCGCACGGCGGACTGGGCGGCCTTCTCGGCCAGCCCGGGGTGGCGGCCGCCGCGCGGGCCGGTACTGCCGAAGAGGACGTCCTTGAGGCCGTCCAGCATGCCCCCGCCAGTCGGCTCGGCGGGGGGCGGGGCGGCTTGGCCGCCCTTGAACACCGAACCGGCCTCGGCCGCCATGCCGCCGCCCGCGGGCGCTGCGGTGGACCGGCCGGTCAGCTTTTCGTAGGCGGACTCCCGGTCGAGCTGCTTCTCATAGACGCCGGCCACCAGTGAATTCGCGATCAACGCCTGGCGCTGGGCCGGGGTGATCGGGCCGATCTGGCTGCCCGGGGGGAGCACGAAGGCGCGCTCTGTGACGCTGGGTCGCCCTTTTTCGTCCAGCAGGCTCACCAGCGCCTCGCCCACGGCCAGCTCGGTGATGGCGGTCTCGATGTCGAGGCCTGGCTTGGCGCGCATGGTCTCGGCGGCTGCCTTGACCGCCTTCTGGTCGCGCGGCGTGAAGGCGCGCAGCGCATGCTGCACGCGGTTGCCGAGCTGGCCCAGCACGGCGTCGGGGATGTCGAGCGGGTTCTGCGTCACGAAGTAGACGCCCACGCCCTTGGAGCGCACCAGGCGCACGACCAGCTCGATGCGCTCGATCAGCGCGTCCGGTGCGTCCTTGAACAGCAGGTGGGCCTCGTCGAAGAAGAACACCAGTTTCGGCTTATCCAGGTCGCCCACCTCGGGCAACTGCTCGAACAGCTCGCTCAGCATCCACAGCAGGAAGGTCGCGTACAGCCGTGGCGCGTTCATCAGCTTGTCGGCGGCCAGCACGTTGATGACGCCCAGCCCGCCCTCGGTCTGCATGAAGTCGGCGATGTTGAGCATGGGCTCGCCGAAGAACTTGTCGCCGCCCTGGGCCTCGATCTGCAGCAGGCCGCGCTGGATGGCGCCGACGCTGGCGGCCGACACGTTGCCGTACTGGGTCGTGAACTGACTCGAGTTGTCGCCCACGTACTGCAGCATGGCCCGCAGGTCTTTCAGGTCCAGCAGCAGCAGACCGTTGTCATCGGCGATCTTGAATACCATCTGCAGCACGCCGGCCTGGGTCTCGTTCAGCGCCAGCATGCGGGCCAGCAGCAGCGGGCCCATGTCGGACACCGTGGCCCGCACCGGGTGGCCCTGCTCGCCGAAGACGTCCCACAGCGTCGTCGGGCAGGCCAGCTTCTCAGGCGCTTCGATGCCGCGATCCTTCAGCGTGGCCAGCAGCTTCTCGCTGGGGTTGCCTTGCTGGCTGATGCCAGTCAGGTCGCCCTTCACGTCGGCCATGAAGACGGGCACGCCCAGCTTGGAAAAGCTCTCCGCCAGCTTCTGCAGGCTGATGGTCTTGCCGGTGCCCGTGGCGCCGGTGATAAGCCCGTGGCGGTTGGCCAGTGCCGGCAGCAGCAGGCACTCGGTCTCCCCGTGTCGGGCCAGCAGGATGGGGTCGATCATGGGCGCTCCTCTAAAATCACACTTCTGCCAACGATAAATCAGGCCGCTGACCTTCAGCCGCCGGGAGCCAAACCTTATGGCCGGACATTCCAAATGGGCCAACATCCAACACCGCAAAGGCCGCCAGGACGAGAAGCGCGGCAAGATCTGGACGCGCATCATCCGTGAGATTACGGTCGCCGCGCGCCAGGGTGGGCCTGACATCAAGGACAACCCGCGCCTGCGGCTGGCCGTCGACAAGGCCAAGGCCGCCAACATGCCGGCCGACCGCATCAAGTACAACATCGACAAGGCCAGCGGCAACATCGATGGGTTGACCTACGAGGAAATCCGCTACGAAGGCTACGGCATCGGCGGCGCGGCCGTCATGCTCGACACGATGACGGACAACCGCGTCCGTACCGTGGCCGAGGTGCGCCATGCCTTCAGCAAGTACGGCGGCAACCTGGGTACCGAAGGCTCGGTGGCCTTCCAGTTCAAGCACTGCGGCCAGTTGATCTTTGCGCCCGGCACGTCGGAAGACAAAGTCATGGAAGTGGCGCTGGATGCCGGTGCAGAGGACGTCGTCTCCGGCGACGACGGCGCCATCGAGGTGCTGACCGCGCCGGCCGACTACGAGACTGTCAAGGCCGCGCTCGAAGCCGCGGGCCTGACGCCCGAGCTGTCCGAGGTGACGATGCGGGCCGAGAACCCGATCGAGGTCACCGGCGAGGACGCCGAGCGCATGCAGAAGCTGCTGGACGTGCTCGAGGATCTCGACGATGTCCAGGCTGTCTATCACAACGCGGAACTCGGCTGATGAAAGTCCTTGTCATCGGCAACGGCGGCCGTGAACACGCACTGGCCTGGAAGCTGGCCCAGGGCGAGCGTGTCAGCCAGGTGTTCGTGGCGCCCGGCAATGGCGGCACGGCGCGCGACGAGCGGCTGGAGAACGTGCCCCTCACGGATGTGAAGGCGCTGGCCGACTTCGCCGTCGAGCAAAAGATCACGCTGACCGTCGTCGGCCCCGAGGCGGCGTTGGCCGCCGGCGTGGTGGACGAGTTCCGCGCCCGCGGCCTGCGCATCTTCGGTCCCACCAAGGCCGCGGCCCAGCTCGAGAGCTCCAAGGCATTCGCCAAGGACTTCATGAAGCGCCACGGCATCCCCACGGCCGCCTACGAGACCTTCTCCGACCCGGCCGCCGCCCACGCCTACGTGGACGGCCGCGGCGCCCCCATCGTCATCAAGGCCGACGGCCTGGCAGCGGGCAAGGGCGTCGTCGTCGCGATGACGCTGGAGGAGGCCCACGAGGCGATCGCGTGGATCCTGGAGGACAACAAGCTCGGCGTGACGCACAACGAGGGTGGCGCGCGTGTGGTCATCGAGGACTTCCTCGCCGGAGAAGAGGCCAGCTTCATCGTCGTCTGCGACGGCAAGCATGTCGTGTCGCTGGCCACCAGCCAGGACCACAAGCGGCTGCTCGACAACGACCAGGGCCCCAACACCGGCGGCATGGGGGCCTACTCGCCTGCACCGGTCGTGACGCCCAACGTGCACGCCAAGGTCATGCACGAGATCATCCAGCCGACCATCGCCGGCATGGCCAAGGACGGTCGTCCCTTCACCGGCTTCCTCTACGCCGGCCTGATGATCGACGACCAGGGCCAGCCGCGCACCGTCGAGTTCAACACTCGCATGGGTGACCCCGAGACTCAGCCCATCATGATGCGGCTCAAGAGTGATCTCTTCGAGCTGCTGATGCACGCCACCGACGGCACGCTGGATCAGGTCGAGTTGCAATGGGACCGCCGTGTGGCACTGGGGGTCGTGCTCGCTGCCGAGGGCTATCCGTTGAATCCTCGCAAGGGAGACACCATCACCGGCCTGCCCGACGATGAAGACGAAGCCATGGTCTTCCACGCCGGCACGGCCATGGCCGACGGCCACCTGGTGACCAGCGGAGGCCGCGTGCTTTGCGTGACGGCCCTGGGCGAGTCCGTGCGCACGGCCGCGCAGCGCGCCTACGACGCGGCCTCGGGCATCCAGTTCGCCGGTCGCCAGTATCGCTCCGACATCGGCCACCGGGCCATCAAGCGTTGACCCAGACCCCTGCCGTCCTGACCGGGCCGCTGCTTCCCCACGGCCGACAGAGCCGCCTGGCGCGTGGCTTGCTGCGCCTGTTCGGCTGGATGGTGGACGCCCCCGGTCTGCCCGCGCAGCAGGGTGTCATCCTCGTGTACCCGCACACATCCAACTGGGACTTTGTCGTCGGCGTGCTGGCCAAGTGGGCCCTGGGCCTGCAGCTGCGCTTCTGGGGCAAGGACAGCCTTTTCAAGGTGCCGCTGCTGGGACGCTGGGTGCGCTGGATTGGCGGCGTGGCCGTGGACCGCAGCAGCCGCCACGGCATCGTCAACGACACGGTGCAGCAGATGCAGGCCGCCGCCGCTCGCGGCGAGCGCTTCTGGCTGGCCGTCGCGCCGGAAGGGACCCGCTCGCTGACGTCCGGCTGGCGCACCGGCGCCTACCAGGTGGCCGTGCAGGCCGGGGTGCCGGTGGGGCTGTGCTATTTCGATTTCCAGCAGCGCGTGGTATCGCTGACGCGCTTCATCAAGCTGACCGGTGACGTGCAGGCCGACTTCGCCGCCTTTGCCGACTACCTCGGCCCCCGCGCCGGCAAGCGCCCCGAGCTTGCCAGCCCGATCCAGCCCCTGCGCCCGCGTCCATGAACACCCAAGCCGTCCGCGACTATCTGCTCGACCTGCAACAGCGCATCGTCGCCGCCCTGGAGGCGGCCGACGGCAATGCCTTCCTGCGCGACGGCTGGAGCCGTGAGCCAGGTGGCCGGCTCGAAGGCGATGGCCTGTCCCGCCTTATCGAGGGCGGCTCGGTGTTTGAGCGCGGTGGCGTCAACTTCTCGCACGTCAAGGGCCGTGTGCTGCCGCCCTCGGCCACCCAGCATCGGCCGGAATTGGCCGGGGCGCCCTTCGAGGCCATGGGCGTGTCGCTGGTGCTGCACCCGCACAATCCCTTCGTGCCGACGGTGCACATGAACGTGCGCGCCTTCATTGCCCTGCCGCCGGACGCGCCAGCGGTGACCTGGTTCGGCGGTGGCATGGACCTCACGCCCTACTACGGCTACGAGCGTGACGCCCAGCATTTCCACCGCGTCTGCCGCGATGCACTGGCGCCCCATGGGCCGGCCCTGCATCCGAAGTTCAAGACATGGTGCGATGACTACTTCTTCCTGAAGCACCGCAACGAGCCGCGCGGCATCGGCGGCATCTTCTTCGACGATTTCGCGGAGGGAGGCTTCGATGCCGGCTTTGCGCTGATCCGCTCGGTGGGCGACGCGTTTGTCCACGCCTACCTGCCCATCGTCGAGCGCCGCCAGGGCTATGCCTACGGCGAGCGAGAGCGCGATTTCCAGGCCTACCGTCGGGGCCGCTACGTCGAGTTCAACCTGGTCTGGGACCGCGGCACGCTGTTCGGCCTGCAGTCCGGTGGGCGCACGGAGTCCATCCTGATGTCCATGCCGCCGCAGGTGAAGTGGCGTTACGACTGGGCGCCGGAACCGGGCACGCCGGAGGCGCGGCTGTACACCGACTTCCTGCGCCCGCGCGACTGGGCTGATGAAACGCCGTCGGGGCTGTGGCTGTGAGACTCGCCATCTTCGGGGGCAGTTTCGACCCGCCGCATCTGGGCCATCTGGCCTTTGCCCGCTTCGTGCTGGACGCGCTGGCGCCGGACCGCCTGGTCTGGCTGCCCGCTGGCCGGCAATGGCAGAAGCCGGATCAGGTCATGGCCGCCGCCGTCCACCGCGTGGGCATGATCCAGCGGCTCATCGCCGATGAGCCGCGTTTCGTGCTCGACGAGCGCGAGCTGCATCGCCGCGGCCCCAGCTTTTCGGCCGACACGCTGCGCGAGTTCGCCGCCCAAAATCCGGGTGCCGAGCTGATGTTCCTCATCGGCCAGGACCAATACGCGCGGCTGCCGACCTGGTATCAGGTCGAAACCGTTATGGCACTGGCCACGCTGGTCGTCGTGCCCCGCGGCGGCGAAGCCGTCGTCGCGCCGCCGGGCCTGCCTGAGCACCGCATCCAGGTGCTGGCCCTGCCCGACTTGCCCCTTTCGTCCACCGCCGTGCGCGACGCCGTCGCTCGTGGCGAGGACATCAGCCCCATGGTGGGCGCCGAGGTCGCGAGCTATATTGCCTCGCATCGCCTCTACGAGAAGAAGCACTGAATGGATATCCGCAAGCTGCAACGCGCCATCGTCGATGGTCTCGAAGACGTGAAGGCTCAGAACATCGTCGTGTTCAATACCGAGCATCTGTCTCCGCTGTTCGAGCGCGTCATCATCGCGTCCGGCACAAGCAACCGGCAGACCAAGGCCCTGGCCTCCAGCGTCCGTGAGACCGTCAAGGGTCGTGGCATGCAGGTCATGCGTACCGAAGGTGAGGACAACGGTGAATGGATCATTGTGGACTGCGGCGCTGCCGTCGTGCACGTGATGCAACCTTCCATCCGCGATTACTACCACCTCGAGGAGATTTGGGGCGACAAGCCCGTCAAGCTCAAGCTCGGCAGCGGTGAGGTGAAGCTCGTGAAGGCCTCCGAAGAGCCTGCCCCGGCCAAGCGGGCCACGCCGGCCAAGAAGGCTGCGGCGCCGGCCAAGAAGGCATCGGCGGCGAAGAAGGCTGCGCCTGCGAAGAAGGGCGTGAGCCGCGTCGTCGGCAGCAAGACGCCGGCGGCCAAGACCATCAAGGTCGGCGCAGCCAAGCCTGCGGCGAAGAAGGCCGCTCCGGCCAAGACCGCCGCCAAGAAGGCGCCACCCGTGAAGGCGGCACCCGTGAAGGCGCCGGCCAAGAAGGTCGTGGCCAAGAAGGCACCGGCCAAGAAGACCGCCGCCAAGAAGGCCTGATGCGCCTGCTGCTAGTCGCCGTGGGCCAGCGCCAGCCGGCCTGGGCCGACGCGGCCTACGAGGATTTCGCCAAGCGCTTCCCGCCGGAGCTGAAGCTCGAGCTCAAGGTCGTCAAGGCTGAGACGCGCGGCAGCAAGACGGCGGAGCAGCTGATGGCGGCCGAGGCGGCGCGCATCGAGGCCGCGCTGCCGAAGGGTGTGCGCCGCATCATCCTGGACGAGCGTGGCGAACGCCGCACGTCCGTGCAACTCGCCGAGCGTCTGAGGCTGTGGATGGGCGAGGGCCGTGACGCGGCCCTCGTCATCGGCGGCCCGGACGGACTACATCCCGCGTTGAAGGCCACCGCCGACGAGACGCTGCGCCTGTCCGACCTGACCCTGCCCCATGCCTTCGCCCGAGTTCTGCTGGCCGAAGGGCTGTACCGAGCCTGGACGGTGACGACCGGCCACCCCTATCACCGTGAATAAGCTTGTCTACCTCGCCTCGCAAAGCCCGCGCCGCCGCCAGTTGCTGGCGCAGATCGGCGTCGAGCACGAGCTGCTCCTGCCCGGGGACGACGAGGACGCCGAGGCGCTGGAGGCGGTCCTGGCCGGCGAGTTGCCCGAAGCGTACTGCGCCCGCGTCACGGCCGCCAAGCTCGATGCGGCGCTGGCCCGTCACGCCGCGCGCGACCTGCCGCTGGCACCCATCCTGTGCGCCGACACGACGGTGGCCGTCGGCACACAGATCCTCGGCAAGCCCGAGGACGAGGCCGACGCTGCCCGCATGCTGGCGCTGATGTCCGGCCGCAGCCACCGCGTCATCACGGCCGTCGCGGTGGCCGACGCGACGCGGCGCGTGGCGGCGCTGAACGTGTCCGAGGTCGAGTTCGCGCCGCTGTCTGCGGCGCAGATCGAGCGCTATGTCGCCAGCCGCGAACCCTTCGGAAAGGCTGGCAGCTACGCCATCCAGAGTCAGGCCGCCGCCTGGATCGTGAAGATTGCCGGCAGCTACTCGGGCATCATGGGGTTGCCCCTCTTTGAGACCGCCGCGCTGTTGGAGAAATTCGGCTTCGAGTTCTGATGCGTGCCGCTGGGGGCGGCGGCACGCATCAGCATTCAAGGATTAGAGATGGAAGACATCCTGATCAACTGGTCCCCGCAGGAGACGCGGGTGGCGGTGGTCGAGAACGGCGCCGTACAGGAACTGCACCTCGAGCGCACGCTGGAGCGGGGCCTGGTCGGCAACGTCTACCTTGGCAAGGTCGTGCGCGTGCTGCCGGGCATGCAGTCGGCCTTCATCGACATCGGCCTGGAGCGTGCCGCCTTCCTGCACGTGGCCGACCTGCACAGCGCCTCGCAGTTCGGTCATGGTCGGCACCAGGGCGCCCATGGCCCGGACATGCCGCCCACGCCCATCGAGCGGCTCGTCTTCGAGGGCCAGCCGCTGACGGTGCAGGTCATCAAGGACCCCATCGGCACCAAGGGTGCGCGCCTGTCCAGCCAGATCAGCATCGCCGGCCGCATGCTCGTCTACCTGCCGCAGGACGAGCACATCGGCATCAGCCAGAAGATCGGCTCGCCTGAGACGCGCGAGGCGCTGCGCGCACGCATGGTGGCGCTGGTGGGTACCAAGGAGCAGGGCGGCGGAGGCGGCTTCATCCTGCGCACCAACGCGGAGGATGCGAGCGACGAGGAACTGGCTGCCGACATCGCCTACCTGCGCAAGACGTGGCAGCAGATTCGCGCTGGCGCGCTCAGCACGCCGCCGGCCAGCCTGCTGCACCAGGATCTCAGCCTGGTCGAGCGTGTGCTGCGCGACCTGACGAGCGAGCGCACCGGCTCCATCCGCATCGACTCCAAGATGCAGTACGACGTGCTGCGCCAGTTCGGCGAGACCTTCATGCCGGCCGCGACGGCCAAGCTGGAGCACTATCGCGGCGAGCGGCCCATCTTCGACCTGTGCAACGTGGATGCCGAAATCGCCCGCGCGCTGGCGCGCAAGGTGGAACTGAAGTCGGGTGGCTCGCTGGTGTTCGACCAGACCGAGGCGATGACGACCATCGACGTCAACACCGGCGGCTTCGTGGGTGCCAAGAACTTCGACGACACCATCTTCAAGACCAACCTCGAGGCGGCCGGCGCCATCGCGCGCCAGCTGCGTCTGCGCAACCTGGGCGGCATCATCATCGTCGACTTCATCGACATGACGCGGGAAGAGCACAAGGCCGCGGTGCTCGCGGAGTTCAAGAAGCAGCTGGCCCGCGACCGCACCAAGGTCACCGTCGGCGGCTTCACGCAGCTGGGCCTGGTGGAGATGACGCGCAAGCGCACCCGTGAATCGCTGGCTCGCATGCTCTGCGAACCTTGCCCGACCTGCGAAGGTCGTGGCCAGGTGAAGACGGCGCGCTCGGTCTGCTACGACATCCTGCGCGAGATCCTGCGCGAGGCCCGCCAGTTCTCGCCCAGGGAGTTCCGCGTCGTCGCGGCGGCCAATGTCGTCGAGATGCTGCTGGACGAGGAGAGTGCCCATCTGGCTGGCCTGTCCGACTTCATTGGCAAGCCCATCTCGCTGACGGCCGAGCCGACCAATCAGACCGAGCACTACGACATCGTGCTGCTCTGAACGCCCGGCCGCGGCGCGACGCGGCGTTGTCTGACGTTGCCATGGCCTGCCTGCGGCAGAATCGCGCGTCATGCTCGAACTCGTTTCCCGCCGCCGCAGCCTTGCTGCCCTTGCCGCGCTGGGCGCCGGCCCCGCGCTCGCCCAGGTCCGCATCGACATCGCCGGTGTTGGCGGCACCCGCATCCCGGTGGGTATCGTCGACTTCCGCGACGAATCCAGATCACCCCAGCCCATTGCCGCCATCGTGCGCGCCGATCTCGAGCGCAGCGGCCTGTTCCGCAGCGTCGATGCTCCTGGAGGCCTCAGCGAGACCAGCACCCCGGTCTGGCCCGACTGGCGCGCGCGCCAGGCCGACGCCCTTGCGGCCGGCTCGGTCACCCGTCTTGCCGATGGCCGGCTGGACATCCGCTTCAAGCTCTGGGACGTCGTCAAGGGGACCGAGCTGGTCGGCGAAGCCCATGCCGTGCATCCCGACGACGCACGCCTGGCGGCCCACCGCATCGCCGACACCATCTACGAGAAGCTGACTGGTGAACGCGGCGCCTTTGCGACGCGCATGGCCTACGTCACCAAGGCTGGTCCGCGCTACAGCCTCGTCGTGGCCGATGCGGACGGAGAGGGCGCCAAGGTCGCACTGACCAGCCCCGAGCCCATCATCTCGCCGGCCTGGGCTCCCAACGGCCGCGAGCTGGCCTATGTGTCGTTTGAGAGTCGCAAGGCCACCGTGCGCATCCAGGACGTGCTGACCGGCCAGCGCCGCGTGCTGGCCGACTTCAAGGGCACCAACAGTGCGCCCGCCTGGTCGCCCGACGGGCAGCGGCTCGTGCTCAGCCTGTCGCGCGAGGGTGGCACGCAGCTCTTTGTCATCAACCGTGACGGCTCCGGCCTGCGCCGGCTGGCGCGCAGCAGTGCGATCGACACGGAGGCCTGCTACTCGCCGGACGGTAGCAAGATCTATTTCGTCAGCGATCGTGGCGGTGGCCCGCAGATCTACCGCATGCCGGCGGACGGCGGCACGGCCGAGCGTGTGAGTTTCAGCGGCAACTACAACATCAGCCCGGCCGTCAGCCCCGATGGCCGCACGCTGGCCTACATCACGCGAGTCAGCGGCGCTTTCCGTCTCAGCGTGATGGACCTCGGCACGGGGCAGTCGCAGCAGATCAGCGACGCCAACGACGACGAGAGCCCGGCCTTCTCGCCCAACGGCAAGCTCATCGTCTACGCCAGCCGCGCAGGCGGCAAGGAAGTGCTCATGACGACGACGCTGGACGGCAAGATCAAGACCCCGCTGCTCGTCACCTTGGTCGAGGTGCGTGAGCCGACCTGGGGGCCATTTACGCGTTAGTAACTTGACACCCCGCCCCTTGTTGGACAATGCACGGGCTCGCGCCGCTGTTGGCGCCGTGCGCCATTCCCTCGCCCCCCGTCCGTTGTGGAGAACATTCGAATGAAACTGACCCGCTATGCGCTCACCCTGATTGCCGCCGCCGCCCTGGCCGGTTGCGGTTCCGCCGTCAAGCTGGACGAGCCCGCGCCGGTCGAGACGCGCCAGCCCACGCCTGCCGTGGCCACCCCGCCGGCTCAGCCGGCCGAACCGGCCCAGACGGCCGTGCCGACGGTGGACCTGTTCAGCAAGTACACGCAGGACGTCAAGGACAAGCGCGTCGTCTACTTCGACTTCGACAGCGACGTCGTCAAGGAAGAGTACCGTCCGCTGATCGACCTGCACGCCAAGCGCCTGAATGCCAACAAGAAGGCCGCCCTGAACCTGGAAGGCCACACCGACGAGCGCGGCGGCCGTGAGTACAACCTGGCCCTCGGCCAGCGCCGTGCCGAAGCCGTTGCCAAGTCGCTGACCCTGCTGGGCGTCGGTGCCAACCAGGTCGAAGCCGTCAGCTTCGGCAAGGAGCGTCCCGCCGTTCAAGGCAGCGGTGAAGAGGCCTGGGCCAAGAACCGCCGCGTCGAGCTCAAGGACAAGTGACAGTGATGCGCGTTCTGCGACTGTCGCTCACGGCGATCGCCGTGGGCGCGGCCTTCATGCAGCCCGCCCAGGCGGGCCTCTTCGAGGATGACGAGGCCCGCAAGGCCATCCTCGAACTGCGCACCAAGGTGCAGGCCAACGAGGACGCTGCCAAGCAGCGTGCCGAGCAGCTCAATGCCTTGATCCAGGATCAGCTGCAGCCGTTGCGCCGCAGTTTGCTGGACCTGAATGGCCAGATCGACGCCTTGCGCGCCGAGATCGCCAAGCTGCGCGGCGCCAACGAGCAACTCGCCCGGGACCTGGCCGACACGCAGCGCAAGCTGACCGACCAGTCGCAGTCCGTTGAAGCGCGCCTCAAGCCGCTGGAGCCGCAAAAGGTCAGCCTTGACGGCCGCGAGTTCCAGGTCAGCCCGGACGAGCGCAGTCAGTACGAAGCCGCCATCGGCCTCGTGCGTCGCGGCGACTTCCCCGAGGCTGTCGGCGCGCTCAATGCCTTCCTGAAGCGCTACCCGGCCAGCGGTTACACCGATTCGGTGCGCTTCTGGCTCGGCAACGCCCAGTACGGCAAGCGCGACTACAAGGACGCCATCGCGACCTTCAGGGCCTTCATCGCCGGCAATGCCGACCATCCGCGAGCGGGCGAAGCCCTGCTCGCGCTGGCCAATTGCCAGATCGAGCTGAAGGACAGCAAGGGCGCGCGCCGCAGCCTGGAAGACCTCATCAAGACCTACCCCAGCACGGAGGCTGCGCAAGCCGGCAAGGAACGTCTGCGCGCCTTGAAGTGATGCTTCCGCACCCGCGGGCTGCCTCGTGCGGGGCGGACGGCGCGCTCGGGGCAGCCCGGCGCGCGACGTGATGGATCAGCTCGAAGCTGATCTGGAGCGCCGCTTCGGCGGCCTGCGTCGCCTGCATGGCGATGCGGCGTACCAGCGCCTGCGCGCCGCGCGCTTTGCCGTCGTGGGTCTGGGCGGTGTCGGCTCCTGGGCCGTCGAGGCGCTCGCGCGTAGTGGCGTGGCCGAACTGACGCTGATCGACCTCGACCAGGTCTCCGAATCCAACATCAACCGCCAGATCCAGGCGCTCGGCTCGACCGTCGGCATGGCCAAGGCGCAGGCGCTGAAGGACCGCATCGCCGACATCCATCCAGGTTGCGCCGTGCGTGTCATCGAGGAGTTCGTCGAACCCGACAACTGGCCTGCGCTCGTCGGTGATGCGGCGTTCGACGGGTTGATCGATTGCTGCGACCAGGTCCGCGCCAAGGCCACACTGGCAGCCTGGGCCCGCGAACGCGGCCTGCCCTTTGTGACCGTCGGCGCTGCCGGGGGCAAGCGCGAGCCGCACCGCGTGGAACTCGACGACCTCAGCGCCACCACCCACGATCCGCTGCTGGCCTCCCTGCGTCAGCGCCTGCGCAAGCAGCACGCCGCGCCGCGTGTGGGGAAGATGGGCATCGCCTGCGTCTACTCTCGCGAGCCGGTTCACCTGCCTCAGCAGACCGAGGGCGAGGCGTGCGATGTGGACGGCAGCCTCAACTGCCACGGCTATGGCTCCAGCGTCACCGTCACCGCGACTTTCGGCCTGTGCGCCGCCGCGGAACTCCAACGGCTGCACCTGGCCAGCATGCCGTCTTGATGTTTTGAGCAGCAGGGATTCAAAAATTCTTGCGAAGCCGAAAAAAACCTGCCTATAATGGCAGGCTCTGCTTGACGCGGGATGTTAGCTCAGTCGGTAGAGCAGCGGACTTTTAATCCGTTGGTCGCAGGTTCGAATCCTGCACATCCCACCAGAATTTCTAGCGCTGATTTGAAAGAATCCACGCTATAATCTTTGGCTCAGCAAGGTCACCCAAGCTGAATCGAGGGCTCTTAGCTCAGTTGGTAGAGCAGCGGACTCTTAATCCGTTGGTCGTAGGTTCGAATCCTACAGGGCCCACCAACATTTCGCAGCGGCGACAAGGACTTAAGTTCTTGTCGCCGTTTTGCTTTCCGGCCCATGGGCTTCATTTCCCATGGTGGGAAATGGAGTCGTCAAATTGAGCGTCGCTTTGCCACCTTAGAGCGCCCGCAGACCTTCGCCGTCGTCGTCGGACTGGCGCTGGAGCTCGCCTCGTCTTGGGTGACGTCGTCGGCGCGTAGGCGCGTAGGTCGTGGAACGTGAATCTCCGACCAATCGCCTTCTTCTCGGCAGAGGTATCAGCAGGTGGAAGTCCTGTGTACTCGACACCGTCGGCCTGAAGACAACCAAGGAGGCGGCCAGCGGCAGACTGTTCGATGGGACCACGAAGAGGCCACTGGGGCAGGGCCTGCCAACCGAACTCGCGGCTTGCGCGGTGTCAGGGGGCCAACGGGTCGCGAAACCTGTCCGGATCCCCGAGGTCGCGCAAGGGAACGCTGAGGGCGGCCGGGGCGACGTAGTGGTGCTCTCCAAGCCCATTCAGCGATGACCGTTCTCCCGAGCTCCAGCGGCCGGCAAGTCTGCAGGGCAGGCGCCACGCAGGTCGGCTGCGACTCCGAGGGGGCAGGCAGGGCGCCAGCCTGCTCATGTTGTCGAGGCCGGTGCCTGCCTCAGGGCTTTGCAGGGTTCGGCTTGAGAAGGCCGTTCACGTCGAGCCAATGTATGAACAGGGCGAACCAGCCCTTCGCCGTGTTGCCCGGATAGCCCAGGCCGAAGCCATGTCCACCGTTCTGAAAGAGGTGGAACTCGACCGGCCGACCGGCGTCGTACCAAGACTTGACGATGCCGAACTGGCCCCGGAACAGGAAGTCGTCGGAGGCAATGACGTTGAACATCGGCGGCGCATCCTTGGGCACGTCGACGGAGCCCATGCCCCCGTAGATGGGGGCGATGAAGGCGAGCTTCATCGTCTTGGAGGTCAGCGTGGCGTGCATCGTGAGGCCAGCCCCCGCCGAGAAGCCGATCATGCCGAGCCGCTTCGGGTCCACGCCCCATTCCTTCGCGCGCGACAAGATCAGCGCGTGGGCGGCCTCGGCGTCTGCGAGTTGGTTCGCGAGGTCGGGTAGCAGCGAGCGCGGGTTGCCATCGCCCGAACCTGCGGACGCAAACATGCGGTCCATCGAGTCCTTGAAGCCATCGAGCGACTCCGGTGTCGGCTGCAGCCGGTACTTGAGCACGAAGGCGGCGATGCCCTGGTCTGCCAGTGCGTTGGCGACGGCCCACCCCTCGTGGTTGAGGGCCAGCCAGCGGAAGCCGCCGCCGGGCACCACCAACACGGCCGCGCCGTTGGCCTTGCCGGGTTCGGGCAGGAAGGGGGTGAGCGTCGCCGTCGTGATGTTGCGGGCCATCGGTTGGCCCCACTGGCGGAACCAGCTTTCCGTCGCGGGCTGGTCATCGACGCCCCCGGTGTTGAGCTTGATCGCCCGCGGCTCGGGCGGTGCCGGGATGGGGTGGATGGTCCCGTCCTGCGCGAAGGCACCCGCCGTGGCGGGAAGCAGGAAAGCGAAGAAGATGGTGCGCAACGCGTACAGGGTCATAGCGGGTGAAGTAGGAGGAAGGACAAATGCCGCAGGCGCTCAGCGCGGCAGTGGCTGCCAGCGTGTCAGCGAGAACGTGGCGCTTTCCACCGTGGCGCCCGTGCCCGGCTGACCCCCGCCTACGCTGAGGCTGTAGTTCCCGGGCATGACTTGGCGCAAGCCGTCACGGTCGACGAAACTCAGGTCCCGGGCGTTGAGCTGCCAGGTCACCCCGCGCCGCTCACCCGCTTTCAGGCTCAGGCGCTGAAAGCCGCGTAGCGCCAGTCGAGGTCCCCCGTCGAAGCGCGGCGGCGTCAGGTAGAGCTGGGCGACTTCGTCCCCATCACGCGCACTGGTGTTGGTGATGGCGGTGCGCACGACCAGTGCTACGTCCTTGCCGTCGTCATGCACTTCGACCTTCACCGGCTCGTAGCGGAAGCTCGAATAGCTCAGACCATGGCCGAACGGATAGACCACAGGCTTGCCGAAGAAGCGATAGGTGCGGCCGGCCATGCGGTAGTCGTCGAAGGGCGGCAGGTCGGCGGTGCCGCGGTAGAAGGTCACCGGTAGGCGGCCGGCCGGGTTGGCTGCTCCGGCCAGCACCTGGGCGACGGCTTGCCCGCCGCCCTCGCCGGGATACCAGGCCTGCAGCACGGCGGCGGCGTTGTCCTTGGCCCAGGACAGGTCGATGGCACTTCCGCTGAAGTTCACGACCACGACCGGCTTGCCGAGCTTCGCCACGGCATGCAGATAGGCACGCTGGTCGGCCGGCAGGTCGAGCTTGGTGCGGTCGCCGCCCGAGAAGCCGTCGATCTTGACGGGCATCTCCTCGCCCTCAAGGTCGGACGTGAGGCCCACGACGGCGACGATCGCATCGGTATCCCTCGCCCCTGCGCGCAAATCCGCCAGCGGTTGGCGCGACACGCGCTTGCAGATCATGCCGGGCGGTGCACCGGCACCCGATTCGGTCTCGAACTGCAGCGGGTAGCGATTGCCCTGCTTCAGGTCGACCTGCACCAAGGCGATCGGCTCTGCCCAGCGCGTCGGCGTCTTCGCCAGCACCACGTCGCGGCCGGCAATGCGCACCTGGCCCTTCATGCCCGAGATGCCCAGCCGGTAGCTGCCTGTCTCGGGCGCGACGAAGAATCCCTTCCATACCGTCCGCACCACATCGCCCGCACCGTCCACGTCCTGAGGGCGCGACTCGATCTGCAAGACCGTATGGCTGCCGACGGCTCTGGCCTCGAAGCGACGCTTGCCGAGCTCGGTCGGCGAGGCGGGCTGCATGTTGAAGTAGCTGGCTTGCAGGCCTGGACCGCCGTCCGGGCCGATGAAGGCACGGGCCGGCAGCGGGTCACCGTCAGTGATGGACGCCCCGAAAGGCACGAGCTTCACCTGCGTGGCACCGAACTGCCGAGCCAGACCCTCGAAGACTGTCTGTGTCGGCCCGGTCTGGCTGGAGGAGTAATTGCCGCGCATGACGCGCCGCGCATCGGCCAGCGGGCCGACGACGGCGATGCGGGCCGAGGCCTTCAGTGGCAGCGCGCCATCATTCTTCAACAGCACCAAGCTCTCGACTGCAGATCGCAGGGCCAATGCACGGTGCTCGGGCGAGTTGATGACCTCGGCCTTCGGAAAGCTGCGCTCCGACATGCCGGACAAGTCGCCGTTGCGCACGCGGGCTGAGAACAGCCGCACCAGCGCGACGTCGATGTCGGCCTCGCGGATAAGGCCGCGCTGCAGCGCCTGCTTGTAGGGCTCGCCCAGGCCGGGCTTGTGACCGAGCGTGGCGGTGTTGCACTCGTTGTCCATGCCCGCCTTGATGGCCGCAGCGGCACCGGCCGCAGCATCGACCGCGTACTTGTGGTTCGCGCTGATGTCGACGACGGCATCGCAGTCCGACACCACATAGCCGCCGAACTGCCAGTCTTGGCGCAGCGTCTTCACCAGCAGGCTCTGGCTGGCGCAGGCGGGCTCGCCGTTGATGCGGTTGTAAGCGCACATGATGGAGCCCGCCTGCGCGTCGACGATCGCGGCGCGGAACGCCGGTAGGTAGGTGTCCTCCAGATCCTGGGCTGATACCCACACGTCCACGGTGTGCCGGGTGGACTCAGGCCCGCTGTGCACGGCGAAGTGCTTGGGGCTGGCGATGACCTGAGGTCGCGTGGCGTCCGGCCCTTGCATGCCGCTCACGAAGGCCTTGGCCAGCGTGCTGGTCAGGAAGGGGTCTTCCCCGTAGGTTTCCTGGCCACGCCCCCAGCGCGGATCGCGAAAGATGTTGATGTTGGGCGACCAGGTGTTCAGTGCGCCGCCGATGCGGTTGGGGCTGGGCTTGTGTCTGCCGAGCGCGTACACGGCGCGCACTTCGGTGCTGATGCTGGCGGCCACGTCCTGCATCAGCTGGTCGTCGAAACTCGCGGCCAAGCCGATCGGCTGCGGAAAGTTGGTTGTCGCTCCTGGGCCAAAGGCGCCATGCAGCGACTCCGTCCACCAGTTGTAAGCCGGAATGCCCAAGCGTGGAATGGCAGGTGCGCCATTGAGCAACTGCTCGACCTTCTCGTCCATCGTCAGCTGGGAGACGATATGGCGGGCCCGGGGGGCCGCATCGCTTGGGGGTGTCGCCCATGCCGCCATGGCGGTGAGTGCTGCGCCACAGGCCAAGAAGGCCGTTCGAATCAGCTCCAAGCTTGTCTCCGAAATCGTTGTTGGCACGCATTGTGTGGTAGCGCAACCAATTTTGTCGATTGCGACGTCTGGCCTGAGTTTTTCCCTTGGCCGGTTCCTCCGATTTCGCGCATGCATCCAGGCCGCGGCGTCTTCTGTGCGTCTGCGTCTGACTGCAGGGCCTCGCGCCCGAGAACGGCGAGATCCGGCGGGTTGGCGGGCGGCATGCGCAGGCCCGATGGCTGTCAGGCGTCTGACTGACCTTGGGGCCTCGTAAGTTTTGGGGATGCTGCGGTGGGGGCTGACTTCAATACTGCAGGTCCGTACTGGCCCGACACGTGTTGGCGTTCAGCGAAGGAGACGTGCAATGCCATCGAAGAAGACTGCGACCACTGCCCGCTTCATCCTCATGCCGCTGCGGGGCTTCACGTCTGAGGACATGAAGAACGTCGACGAAAGAGGAGCGGTGTTCGCGGCAGCCGCGACAAACCGGCTGGCGGTGATGTCGACGGCCGGGCAGGCTCGCAAGCCGGTGATGAAGGTGGTTCACTCGATCGAGGCGAACGGCCCCAAGTTGGTCGAGATGGGCCCCGAAGAGATCGCCGCGTTGCGAGTGTCGGATCCTGGCGTGAAGGCCCTGCCGGTGGTCGAGTACGAGCTGATGCGCATGCCGAGGTTGGAGGTGGTGACCAAGGCGGCAGCTTCAGCGGCTCTCGCGCTGGCGACCAAGCTGCAGGTCACCTTCGTCGATGCGAAAACGAAAAAGGCCGTGAAAGGCGTGACGGTGGTGGCCTTCACGAACTTCGCCAAGCGGGAGGGGGCGAGTGGCACGACCAACAGCAAGGGCGTGGTGACGCTGGGATTTCCCGGCACCTCGGTGAAGTTGGACCTGTTGGTGGCCTATTCGCCGGCGGGCTACTGGGGCTACGGCAAGAGGAAGTTCACCCTCAAGACCGGTTCGACCCTTGCGGTCGAGCCAGTCAATCTTGCCCTGCCAGACTTCGCTGCGGCGTTGTACGGCAATCGGCCGGTCAATGCAGGGCAGGGCGTGAAGGTCGGCGTCATCGACACCGGTGTCGACGGTGCGCATCCGGATCTTGTGGTCGCAGGAGGAGCCGCGTTCGTCGTCGATGAGGGCGACGCTGGCGGATCCGGACCGGCTGCCAAGGACGGTGACCATGGCACGCATGTGGCTGGCATCATCGCCAGCCGCGGCGCGCCACATCCCGACGATGCCCACCATGCGCCGGGCAAACGAGGCATCGCACCGCAGGTGACACTGATGAGCTACCGCGTCTTCCCCAACGCAGGGGGCGGAGCCAGCAACTACGACATCATTCGGGCCATCGATCAAGGCGTGAAGGACGGCTGCGACCTCCTGAATCTCAGCCTGGGATCGCAGGTGCCAGACGACACGGTCCACGCGGCCATGAAGGACGCCTTCGATCAGGGGACGGTCTGCGTCGTGGCCGCCGGCAACGATGAGCGCAAGCCGGTGTCATATCCAGCCGCGTGGGACGTCGCCGTGGCGGTCAGCAGCTTGGGGAAGAAGGGCACCTATCCGGCCACGTCCAATGAGATCCTGGACGAGGTGCCCCCCTTTGCGAAGAGCGATCCGAAGATCTACGTTTCCGCCTTCTCTAATGTGGGGCCGGCGATCGATGTCTGCGGGCCGGGCGAAGGCATCGTGTCGACACTGCCGGGCGGCAAGTACGGCGTGATGTCTGGCACGAGCATGGCCTGTCCTGCGGTCACCGGCGTGACGGCAGCGCTGCTGTCTGCCAACACGCCCGTGCTGAACATGGCTCGCAACCGTGACCGCTCTATCGCCATCATGGGCTTGATCACGGGTTCGGCCAAGACCTTGGGGTTCATCCAGCCCATGGAAGGAGTCGGTTTGATCCCGTAGACGGCCAACCCGGAACTGCCGGATGTGTTAAGTTTTGGCCATGGTGCGACTCGTCCTTCGCCGTTCAGAGGAGAGTGCCGCTTCCTCCGCCGAAGTGGCCGCTGCCGTTGCATCGCAACGTGGTGACATCCTGGACAACAGTGGCCGGACGATGCTGGTGAGTGTCGCCAGCTCTGAAGCAATCACCGCACTTCGGGATGCGCTTCCAGGGTGGGTGATCTCCGAGCAGGTGCAACGTATCCCGGTGCCGGACACCCGCTTGAAGGTCGGCTCAGGAGGGTGATTCACCTTGGGGAGCCTCCCCGACGAGGACCCCTCGGTCGCTGCCGCGAGTTGCACGGGCCCTCAACGTGCGAATTTGCGAATGACCGGGCTGACTGAGAACGTTCAGCATTCTCTTGCCGGATGAAAGATGCCGGCCGCGGGTCTGGCGCAGTCCATCGGGTCCCGGTGACTCCAGGTTCTTGATGAAGAGACGCGCATCCTCCACGGCTTCGCGACGAGCGACCGACTCGCCGTGTGCCGTCGGCTCAATCGGTTAGGGGCCCGTCATTCCGAGGTCACTGCCGGGTCATCCCGAGGTCACCGTGGGTCACTAGCCTACGGCCACTTCGACGCGCTGCCATGGCAAGCGTCTGACCTGCCGAGGAGTCCCCAGTGCAAATCCCTTCCGCCAAATCCGCGCTGCCACTGGCGCTCTGCGCACTGTTGAGCGGTGCGCCCGCATCGGCACAGTTCGCCACCAACGTGATCGTCAATGCAGGCGCCGAAGCCGGCCTGGGCGGCGACGGCAGCAGCAGCTTCGTCGGCAACCTGCCGGGGTGGGACGTCACCGGCGAGATGATGGGCATCGCCTACGCGCTCGGCTGTCCGGCGGGCTACCCTTGCACGACGCCGGCCAATCCCGGCCCCGCCAATGCCGGCTTCAACCATTTCGCCGGCGGCAACGCTCTTGTGTCCACGGCCAGCCAGTTGCTGAACCTGTCGTTCGCCTCCGCCGCTCTGGCCGGTGACGGTGTGCGCTTCGCGCTCTCGGGATGGCTGGGCGGCTACGCCTCGCAGAGCGACAGTATGAGCCTGTCGCTGACCTGGTTCAGCCCACTCGGCACGGTGCTCGGCACCACCACGTTGGCGCCGGTCACCGCCGCCGACCGCGGTAACGCCACGGGATTGCTGTACCGCGAGGCGAGTGGCCTCGTGCCCACGGGCTCGGTGGCGGCGCGCCTGACGCTGACGGCCACACGCTTCGGAAACGGCAGCTCTAACGACGGCTATGCCGACAACTTGTCGTTGGTCCTCACGCCGGTGCCCGAGCCCGCCACGCTGGGCTTGTTCTGCGCCGGGCTGCTGGGCCTTGGCGCGCTGCGCCTGCGCCGTCGCTGACCTCCGCCTCACCCACGCCGCGGACGCGCCCTGACGGCGCATTCGTACGTCTACGTCATCTCCTGCCAGAACAACTGCCATGACCTCACGTCGCAAGTTCCTCGGTGGCGCGGCCGCTGCCGGCCTCTCCGCCGCCAGCTTCAACGCCTTCCCGGCCTCCATTCGGCGCGCACTGTCCATCCCGGCCCACAACGCCACCGGGACCATCCAGGACGTCGAGCACGTCGTCATCCTGATGCAGGAGAACCGTGCGTTCGACCACTATTTCGGCACGCTGGCTGGTGTGCGCGGCTTTGGTGATCGCTTCACGATCCCGCTTTCCGATGGTCGCAGCGTCTGGCAGCAGCGCCTCGCCAACGGCAATGTCGTGCTGCCCTTCCATCTGGACGGCAGCGTCGGCAATGCGCAGCGCGCCAACGGCACGCCGCACGACTGGAACGATAGCCAGCAGGCCTGGGACAACGGCCGCATGGGCCAGTGGCCGCGCTACAAGAACCAGATATCGATGGGGTACTTCAATGCCAACGAGATCCCCTTCCAGTTCGCACTGGCCAATGCATTCACGCTGTGCGACGCCTACCACTGCGCGATGCACACCGGCACGGATGCGAACCGCTCGTTCTTCCTGACAGGCACCAACGGCGCCTTGCCGACCGGCGCCGCCTTCGTCACGAATGAGTGGGATGCGATCGACGGCCTGGCCAGCGGCGTGAACACGGGCTACACGTGGAAGACCTATGCCGAACGGCTGGAGGAAGCCGGCATCAACTGGATCAGCTACCAGAACATGCCCGACGAATGGGGCGACAACATGCTCGGCGCGTTCCGTCAGTTCAAGCGCGCCAACATCGCGTCGGGCTACCCGGTATCCAGTGGCGGCGCGCCCAACTCGCCCTACACCAACACCGGCCAGGCTCTTCCGTACCACGCCTACGACGCGGCCACCGACAACGCCAACAACCCGCTTTACAAGGGCATCGCGAACACGCTGCCCGGCACCAAGCCCGAGAACTACCTCGACGCCTTCAAGCGTGACATCGCCGCCGGGAAGCTGCCGCAGGTGTCCTGGCTGAACGCACCGTCGATCTACTGCGAGCACCCGGGGCCGTCCAGCCCGGTGCAGGGCGCGTGGTTCCTGCAGGAGGTGCTGGACGCGCTGACGGCCAATCCTGAGGTCTGGAGCAAGACTGTGCTGCTCGTCAACTTCGACGAGAACGACGGCTACTTCGACCACGTGCCGTCGCCTTCCGCGCCGTCGCCCAACGGCGCCGGCGGCTATGCCGGCAAGACCACGCTGTCGGCCGCCGACATGGGCCCTGAGTACTACACCCACGCCAAGCCGGCCGGCAGCACGCGCCAGCCCGCCGCCGACGGCCGCGTCTACGGCCCCGGCCCGCGCGTGCCGATGTTCGTGATCTCGCCGTGGAGTCGCGGCGGCTGGGTGAACTCGCAGGTGTTCGACCACACGTCGGTCCTGCGCTTCCTCGAGGCCCGATTCGGTGTGCAGGAACCCAACATCAGCGCGTTCCGGCGCGCTGTCTGTGGCGATCTGACCAGTGCCTTCAACTTCGCCACGCCCAACACCGAGGTGCTGCCGACATTGGCCGGGCGTCGCACCAAAGCCGAGGCGGATGCGCTGCGCAGCGCACAGGCGCAGTTGCCGCAGATCACGCCGCCCGCCAACGCGCAGCTGCCGGTGCAGGCGGCTGGTACGCGGCCTTCGCGCGCATTGCCGTATGAACTGGCCGCCATGTGCGAAGTGCAGCCCGGCGTCGCGTCGCTCGCCGCCACGACCGTCGCGCTGAGCTTCGCCAACACTGGCCGCCAGGCTGCCGTGTTCCACGTCTACGACCGCAACAACCTGGCCGCGCTGCCGCGCCGCTACATGGTCGAGTCGGGCAAGACGTTGTCGGACACCTGGACGCCTGCCGTCGGGGGTGCCTACGACCTGTGGGTGCTGGGCCCGAACGGCTTCCACCGCCACTTCACCGGCAGTGCGCTGCGCGCCGCGGCTGCGGGCCAGCCGCGCCCTGAGGTGCAGGTGCAGTGCGATGCAGCGACTGGAGAGCTGGTGCTGCGCTTTATCAATGCTGGCGCGGCGCCCTGCACCTTCACGCTGGGAGCGAATGCCTACGTCACGCGGAGCAGCGTGCAGACGCTGACGGCGCGCAGCGAGACGACGCTGCGCGTGCCGGTCGCCGCGGCGGACTACTGGTACGACTTCAGCGTCAAGGTCAGCGGCCTGCCCGAGTACGTGCGGCGCTTCGCCGGCCGCGTTGAGACCGGCCGGCACACCGTCAGCGACCCGGCCATGGGCCAGCGCTGACCCGAACCCTGCCTGCCCACTCAAGACTGATAGGAACTTTGATGAAATCCCTGTTCACTCTGGCTGCGATCGGCGCTGGCCTGGCGTTCGCCGCGCCGCTCGCCTCCGCTGCGACCACCGTTCTGACGTTCGACGGTATCGTCGGCAGCAATGACTACAGCGCTGTTCCAGCCAGCTACGGCGGCCTGGACTGGTCGGCCTCGACCTGGTCTGTGCTGACCAGCGAGCAGGCGCCGTACACGCCGCATTCCGACCAGGGTCGCATCACGCTTGCCTGGGGCAGCAACGACGCGGACAGCAGCATCCGCTTCACGCAGCCGGCCGTCTTCGAGGGCGCCTGGTTCGCCGGCTACAGTGAGGCTACCGTGCGCTTCGACCTCTACAGCGGCGGTCAACTGGTGGCCAGCTCGTCCACACTGACCCTGTCCGCCACGCCGACCTACCTGGCTTCTGGCTGGGGCGGCACGGTCGACAAGGTGGTCGTTTCCAGCCCGCTGCACGCGTTCTACGTGATGGACGACTTTGCCTACTCGCCGGTCAGCGACGTGCCCGAGCCGGCCAGTTGGGCCTTGATGCTGGCTGGTGGCGTTGTCATCGCTCGCATGTCGCGGCGGGCGGCCGGCGCTGGACGGTGAAAGAGCTGGAGTCCGTGCTTGCATGGACTGGCCGGAGTTGAGGACAGCTGCGGTCTCCCCACGGTGCTCCCCGGAGCCGTTGGTCATTGTCTCCACGCCCAAAACCGTGCCGATCGCGGGCTGTTCAACCTTGAGGAGGCGCCAAAGCCCGAGGGGCTACGCCGCTGGGCATTTGCTGCGCCTGGCGGGAAGCCATATCGGCGATTGAGCAAAGACTCGGGAACGCCGAGCTCCGGCAATGCGTCTAATGCGCGGAGGCCCTCATGCAAAACCTGCACCACCCCATGTCCACGCCCCATGCCGACCAGGCGCCGGATGAAGACCTCGTTTCGCTCGCCGCGAATGGCGACGCCGGTGCCTTCGAGGCCATCATGCGTCGCAACAACCGATTGCTGTTCCGCACCGCGCGCAGCATCCTGAGGAGCGACGCCGAAGCCGAGGATGCGTTGCAGGAGACCTACCTGCGTGCCTGGCGAGCGCTCAGTCGCTTTCGAGCCGATGCCAAGCTCTCCACCTGGCTGGTACGCATCGTGATCAATGAAGCCTTCGGGCGGCTGCGGCGGGTTGAAGCCCAAGTCATTCCTCTGGACGCCGCGATGAACTCGACCGAACCCGAGACCTTGATGTCGCTGACAGCCGACCCGGATCGGCAGCCTGAGCGCATCGCCATGCGCGAGGAACTCCGTCAGCTCATGGAGGCGCGAATCGACCTGTTGCCCGACACTTTCCGCAGCGTGTTCGTGCTGCGCGCCGTCGAGGAGCTGAGTGTCGAGGAAGTCTCGGAGGTGCTCGGAATTCCTGAGGCCACAGTGCGTACACGCTTCTTCCGTGCCCGCAGTCTGCTGCGTGAAGGCTTGGCGAGCGACATCGACGTCGCCCTTGGCGATGCGTTTGCCTTCGACGGGGCGCGTTGCGACCGCGTCGTCGCGGCCGTGCTGGCCCGAGCCGCTTCCGATGGAGCTTCTCCCAGCGAGTGAGGCGTCGGGCCCCAAGAGGTGCGCGTGAACATACCGCTTTCGGCGATAGGCACTCGGCTGGCCAACTACCTTGCCGAGCCCAGCATG